>DATIKF010000032.1:0-1520 GCA_035477855.1 Dissulfurispiraceae bacterium | reverse complement strand
TTTCAGCAGTTCCCCAAATATGGTATAACACGTATGCATAGCCTGCGCCTCCTTGTCAGATTTGGGTTTGCTCGCCCTTTATAATCTAACATTCACGGCTTCAGGCTATGCGCTTCTCTTTTTTTACCGGACACTACTGACAATAAAACTAATGTTAGCATAAAGAGCCGTTCGGATCGGCTCGCTAATACGGGGCATAAATATATTTAACCCAATGTTGAGACATCTCAGAATGAAGAGACTTGTTTCATTGGCGGTGGCTGTTTTAATGGGGGTTTTGCTGTCCGCAGGATTGGCATCGGCTGCGGAATTTAAGGTCGGTCCGTTTATTGAGTGGTGGAGCTGGAAAGACCGTATAAGTTCAACCTTCGGCAACGCAACCATCAAAGAAGACGACGTTATGTACGGAATCGAGGCCAGTGTTCAGGGCAATCCTGTCTCTGATCTCGTCTTGCGTGGCAATGGAAAACTCTTTTTCGGATCTCCCGATGCCGATGCGAGTCTCAATACATTCTTTGGCAGTGGAACAGCAACGGTAGAAACGCGATACTGGGGATATCGTCTTGAAGGCGACGTCGGCTTAAAGTTTAAGGCTGACGAGATGACCATCTTAACGCCTTTTGTCGGTCTCGGATGGCGTCAATGGCAGCGTTCGTTCAAAGATGATATAAATATTGACAACGATTGGAATACATTTTATACGAAAATAGGCATTCGCGGCTCCGCTCAGACCAGCAAGTCTGTCAACATCTCCTCGGAGTTCGGGATGCTTGTCCCCCTTTACAAGAAGTCCAAGTTCAGCTGGGACGATTGGAGCGAAAGCTATAAGCCCGGCACAAAGGTCAGTGCCTTTGCCGATTTAGGCCTGAAGTACAGCCAGTTTTCCGCAAACCTTTATTATGAAGGCTATCGCTTTGGGAATTTCACAATAAACGACGGCGTGGACTCCTTCACCATCAAATCGAATAACGACATCTTCGGTCTTCGCTTAGGCTATTCTTTCTAAAGAAAGGCTAAGACTGAACCACTGGCCGCTACCTGCTCTCTCAGGCAAAAAAGCAGGTAGCGGCCTTTTTTTTGGGTCTTCGTGGAATCAAGTGAGTGGGAATCGGGCTCAAACGTTTACCGGCAAAGGATTTACAGGCTCTTGAAAGCGTCGGTTGAAACCGGCATGATAACGGGATGGGAAGAAGGAACCTGCCGGACGAGTATCGGCCACCTGGATGCCGTCCAAAGGCTAAGACAGGAGGGGAGTTTGGCGATCCGCATGCGCGGATTATTCGGCTTGAGCAAACTCAAAAAAAACGGTCTGCTGAGTATGCGGAACAAGCCACCGCAACTGTTACGACAAGAAGCGGCGTCGGGTGCGGGACCTGTCATGCGGAGATGCCCGGAAGTCCGGCGGGAGGATTTGATTGCTCCTTGCCTCGCGCATAAACACAGGAAGGGAAACATCGCCCAGAGTTTTTTTGAGATTGACCAGGGCGGCTTCGGTCTCCGTATCCATGCTCCGGGCCTTG
>DATIKF010000031.1:0-5111 GCA_035477855.1 Dissulfurispiraceae bacterium | reverse complement strand
GCGCCATGCGCCGGAGGAATATTGTCTCAACAACGACAACATGGCAAATAATGAGCTGAAAATAACGATGAAGAGCGCGCAAATCCGGAAAAAAAACAATCGCAGGAGAGTTGGACCTGAACTGTTTGCCAAAATCAATAGCTCAAGTCCGACAGGCTCCTAGGAGGAGAACAATGGCTGGATACCCGAAGCAGTATGAGACGATTAAGAAGCGCTTCAAGACGTACTTCAAGGCAGCCGAGAGCCTCGGCAAGGCAGCAAAAGCTTCCGGACCGCTCGATGAAAAAACAGCGCAGCTCATCCAGATTGCCGCCGCTGCCGCCATCCGCTCCCAAGGGTCTGTGCACTCTCATACGCGGCGCGCGATCGAGGCTGGTGCAACGCCTGAAGAGGTCTATCACGCGCTTATCCTCTGCGCCAGCACGATCGGATTTCCGACCGTCTCTGCCGCGCTGAGCTGGGCGGAAGATGTAATTCAGGGAAGAAAATAGACTGCGTGCCGCCCGGACTGCGCTCCCTGCAGTTCTTTCCGACCTTCCGCTGCAATCAGGCATGCGGGTTCTGCTTCAATCGCGGCCTGGCAGCCGACGAAGATTGTGATGCAGAGCGGTTCGATCGCGTACTCGACGTTATGTCGGACTCCGGAATCCCGGAGCTCGACATTCTCGGCGGTGAGCCGACACTGCTCTCACATCTTTCCGAACGCATTGACAGGGCTGTCTCTCAGGAGATAGCGGTCAATATAAGCACCAACGGCAGCAATGTACCCCTGCTGAACAGACTGGCGGGCAGGTTTCCCCGCGAACAGCTGCGCATAGGCATCTCGCTGAATGAAGATGGTGTGGCTGACGGACTGGCTGCATTCATCAATGCGCACCGCCCCATACTGAAAACCGTCTGCACCCGGATGCGGACACTGCCGGATTTGGTTGAGCATTACGTGAGACTGCCGCATACAGAATTCTTTCTCATCTTCATGGACGCCATTCGGCAAGATGACGCAGATTCCACAATTTCATACCCCGAATACCGCAGGCGACTCGCGGAATTGAAGCAGCGCTGCCCGAACGTGCATGAAGTGGTCTGTTCCGGTTTTCTTCCGGATACTGACCGGTATCCGGAACTCGCCGGAGTCCGCTGCCCCGCGGGCACTACCAAGCTGTCGGTCATGCCGGACGGCTCGGTGTATCCGTGCTATTTGCTCTTCAGTCACCCTGAATTTCGGCTCGGCAATATCCTGAACAGTTCGCTTCCGTCAATGCTGAATAATACGAAGCTCGATTTCTTCCGAACGTTCCAGGGGAATCCGTGCAAAGAGAGATCGTGCGAATATCACAGCGAATGTCATGGCGGCTGTCCTGCGGTAAGCCTGCTGGTGACCGGAGATCGTGCGGCACCGGATCCGCGCTGCCAGTCACAATAGTTTGGCATGCGGGAATATTCTGCCGGGGCTATTGCCGGGATGTTTCCGGACTTCCTTTCGGACGTGCAATCATATAGCCGATCAGTCCCGGCACGCCAGTTATCACGACAGCGACCATCCATCCTGTCGGATTTTTCATGCCGCGCTGCTTCGCATCCTTGTAAACCCATGCGCCGAAGACAGCGTTGATTACAAGAATCAGGAACACCAGACCGGCAACAAAGGCAACCATCATCATGCTGTCGGCATCCGGCACTCCGGCAGCATACGCCGACTCGGCGACAGTCAGAAACACTACTGCAACAGACACTATAAAAAAAATTCTTTTTACAATCTCGCTCCGGATGCTGATTGCCGAATGCTGGTTCATAGAGTTATTCCTTCCCGCCTAATACAGATGGCACGCAACCTGCCTGCCGCCGAATTCCTTCAGGACAGGCACGTCTTTATCACAAAGTGCAAAGCGCTTCTGGCAGCGAGGATGAAACGGACAGCCGGGCGGCACATCATTCTGGCTTGGAATGTCTGCCTGCGTCCCGGTCATGACGATGCGCGACGAATGATCGGCTGTTCGGTCGGTTGTTATCTTCGGAACTGAACTCAGCAACAACTCTGTGTACGGATGCTTCGGCGTACTGAAAAGATCTTCGTTTCCGGCCAGCTCGACAATACCGCCGAGATACATCACGCCGACCTCATCGCTCAGGTACTGCACGACATTCAGATCGTGGCTGATGAACACAAGCGTAATGCCGGAATCTTGCCGGATCTGCTGAAACAGATTCAAAATCTGCGCCTGTATCGAGACGTCAAGCGCGGAGAGCGGCTCATCGGCAATAATCAGCTCCGGCGATACAGTCAGTGCCCGCGCAATGCAGATCCGCTGGCGCTGCCCCCCGCTGAACTCGTGCGGATATTTCATGAGCGCATCAGGGCCAAGCCCTACCTTTTCGAGCAGTGCAACCACATTCTCCCTGATCTGCTTCTTTGGAACGAGTTTATGAATAATGAACGGCTCACCGAGCGTGTCGAGCACACACATGCGCGGATTGAGCGATGCAAACGGATCCTGAAACACAATCTGAACCGACCGGCGAAACGCCCTGAGACTGTCTCCCTTGAGCGCAGCTATATCGTGTCCCTTGAAAAGCACTCGTCCGCCCGTAGGGTCAATAAGCTTCAGAATCAGCCGCGCAACAGTAGATTTGCCGCACCCGCTTTCGCCGACGAGCGCAAATACCTTATCGCGCTTTACTGAGAAGCTGACTCCGTCAACCGCTTTGACAAATCGTTTCGTCTCTCCCAGTCCGCTTGCGGCCCGATAGTATTTTTTCAGTTTCTGTATGTCAAGAAAAGATGTATCCATTACATCTCCCGAGAAATGCTGCCCGCCCTGATGCAGCGGACGAAATGGCCCGGTCTGATTTCGCGCAGTTCCGGCTCGGCAGTTCTGCATGCATCGATAACGGCGAAGCAACGGTCTGAAAAAGTACATCCGGGCGGCAGGCTGTAAGGTGGCGGCACAAAGCCCGGAATCGGCTTCAGGGCAGTGCCCCGCGAGCGCGGCAACGATTGCAGCAGGCCGATGGTATACGGATGGAGCGGTTCCGCAAAAAGATCCCGCACCGGGCAATATTCCATAATGCGTCCTGCGTACATAATGGCAACGCGGTCGGCATGTTCCGAGACAATGCTCAGGTCGTGAGTAATGAGCAGCAACGCCATGCCGCGCTCCTGCCGCATCTCCTGCATCAGCTTCAGAATCTGGTGCTGAATCGTCACATCGAGCGCCGTCGTCGGCTCGTCGGCGATGAGCATTGCGGGGTTGCAGGCAATAGCCATCGCGATCATGACCCGCTGGCGCATCCCGCCCGACATCTGGTGCGGATAGTCCCTGACACGCAATTCCGGCGATGGTATTTTCACTGCCCGCAGAAGCTCGACCGCCTTGGCAAATGCCTCTTTTTTTGAGATGTCGAAATGAGCGAGCAGCGCCTCGGCAACCTGATACCCGACCGTCAGCACCGGGTTGAGCGAGGTCATCGGCTCCTGAAACACCATACCGATGTCCTTGCCGCGCACCGAACGCATCTCATCTTCTGACAGCTTCAGCAGGTTTTTGCCATTGAAGACAATGCTGCCTTCCCGAACCGCCTGAGGCGGCTGGATGCCGAGAATCGACAGCGCGGTAATGCTTTTTCCGCACCCGCTTTCGCCAACCAGACCGAACACCTCGCCCGTTCGGATCGAAAACGAAACGTGCGAAACGACTTCATACTTTGCTTCGGGGGTAGAGAACCGGACGGAGAGGTCCCGGATGTCAAGTAATGGGGAAGACATCAGTACAACTCCTTGCGCGCATCAATCGCCAGCATGATCACAAGGTGCTCCTTTTCATCAATAGCATAATAAAAACGGTATTTGCCTATTCTATAGCGCCAAGTATCAGGATGATAGTTCTTCAGTTTCTTGATGTTCTGACCGAAATGCGGATCCTCACGCAGTTGCAGGTAAACATATGCCTTCAGCTTTGCGTAAATACGGAAGAAGTGCCCTGCAAAGTACTTCTTGATGGTGTCAAGAAACTGTTCAGACACGAAAATGGGGTATTTATACAACAAGACTGCCCTTTCGCGCAGCAACCTGACGGTGAGCACGGGCAAGTGTATTCATAAGAACATCGTTCCTTAGTATTTCATCCGTTTCACCGGCGCTCATAAATCTTTTCGCCTGAAGCCCCTTGATCGCCAGAGTCTCGATCATGCTGGCAATGCTCCGGGTGACTGCAAGTGCAGCTGCGCTCAACTGCGAATATGACTCATTGCACAATCGGAGGGTAACGGTTTTCGGCATCTGCGTTCACTTTCTTTCACGTTGCTTTACGTGTAGTATATCGCAAAAATCAGTTTTCCGGCATAATCCCCGTGACGTTATTTCTCGCATGGTGTAAACAATAATCAAAACCTGACCCCTGCTCTGCCGAAGTCTGATGCTGTGCGTCAGGTGGGGAATGTTTCAGACACAAAGCTTCTTGCAAGCCACAATTTGGAAGTGCCATCAAAAGGTGTGTAAATTGAATCAGGCAGCGTCCCCTTTCAATGTTGAGCTTGCAATCAACAAAAGACGAAAGGAGACACAGCCATGAAGAAGGATACCGGCAGCAACTACTTCTTTTGCATTGCCTGCCATTCCTCAATAACCGCTTTGCACTCAGAGCAGCCTTCGCGAGATTCTCCGGTTCGGCAACGCATCCTCTTCTTCCGCCGCCACCCCTTACTACATCTGCACAGGGTCCCCCCGGAGCAATCATAACAGTACATTCCTTTTCAAATTTAGCTCTGTTGGCGGCATCATCCGACGCAAACGCATTGACGCTGATAAGCAGAAACACGATTACCTCATTGTTGCCCCTCCATCATAGGCGGCAGAACCTCCAGACACGAAGGGTACACAAAGAGGTGGTCCAGCAAAATCGGACAGGGTGTAAAGTGGAGGGGAGCTGCTCTAAACTACAAGGGATAGAGAGGAGCAGCGGACATGGGAAAGAGGACGAGACGGAATCACGGGGCGGCATTCAAGGCTAAAGCAGCATTAGAGGCAGTCAAGGGGGAGCAGACGATCAGTGAACTGGCAGCTCGGTTTCAGGCACATCCGAATGTCATCGGGCAGTGGAAGAAAGAGCTAATCG
>DATIKF010000030.1:0-27063 GCA_035477855.1 Dissulfurispiraceae bacterium | reverse complement strand
GCGATTAACACCGGCAGATTTAAGCTTAAGCTCAATACGTCGCAGATAGGTCATTGCAACTACACATGCCAAGAGATGGCAACGTATCTTGCTGTCGGTCCAGTGACGCAGGGGCTGTACGGCGACAAGGTCGTCATCCTTGCTAAGCCGGAAGCGCTCTTCAACCTGCCAGCGGCCAAGACTGGCCTCAACGATTTCAGAAGTCGCCCAATCCTTATTGTCGGTAATGATTATGTTTTTGCCGAACATGACACGCTTTTGCAAGACGCGGGCTGCATCTTTGCGGAAGCTCATAGACAGACTGCCTGCTTCCTGCGAAAACTCGATGGCATAAAGATCACTGGGCATGTGGAGTTTCTCACAAAGCCGCAGATACCTCTCCCTGATGGTTTCCTGATCCCGCCAATGTGGCGCTCTGTCCCGAACCCGTGTGCGCATGGCAAGCAGTTCCTGCCTGATCTCATCAAGCTTGCTGTCAAACGTGCGGGACTGTTTGCGTGCGGTTACAGAGTTATACGTCACCACCACTGCCCGCTCTTTGCCCCAATATTCTCCCTTTGTGCGATAAACGAGGGTTCGGTCATCCTGCTTGCTATCTTCAAGCAATCTCAGGTTCTTCTTTGTGTCGGCAGGCTCAAACTCATCCAGAGGGATTGATGCCAGGTCTTGAGCAAAATACGTTGAGTACGTAGTCACAAAATGAATCCGGGCATGTTCGTCGATCCGTGCGAAGTTACTGTCTGAGTTCATCCCCTTGTCGATAATAACGGTAAGCCGCTCTTTTGTCTTGTCAAAGCCGCAGAGGATACCGAACATCTCATCCATTACTGCTGCAAACTGTCGGCTGTCATGGAGATTGCCGGGATAGGCGCAATAGTACAAAGGCAGTCTTGACCCTCGCGACACCAGAAGCCCCAGTCCAACCTGCCGAAGATTGCTCCGGCCCTCTTTGTTCTTTCCACGGCGGGCAAGTTCAGAGGAAGTATCTCCAGCCATGAAGGTGTAGTAGTTCGTTGTATCGAAAAGCAAACAATCTGAATCCGGGTGCTCCAGTGCCCAAATCCGCTCAAAGAATCTCCTGGATATGGCAGCAAGGTCATCTGCACTTACCCTGTCCCACTTCTCCCAATACCGCTGGCTGGTGAGTTCGTCAACAGCAACAGGCCGAATCTGTTGCACCGCCGTCCGTTCATACCATTGAGCAAGCTTGTTCTTGCTGGTGGCTTCGCACATCCGGTTCCAGACGCAGTAAAGAAAATACTCCCCCACCGACGGCCCTTCCTCTCGATCACCACGGGGAATCATATCATCAATAAGGCGCACAAGATCAACATCCCGACCAATCTGATCAGCCACCCACAGAGCGCCGAACTCCTCAACCTTGAGCTTCACGGCGCCATTTCCGCCTGCACCGGAGGCAATGCTTGCAACGCGCTCCGGCGAGCCGATATATATCTGTGAGACAACCTTGGGCCTGCCTTCAACCCTGGCAATCTCACGGACATACAAGTAGGGTCTTCCCTTCTTCTTCTTTATGTGAAAGTGAGCCATGCCAATAGTATAACAAGAAGGGTCTTACATGTCAAGCAAAAACACGGCTAAATGGCTTATTTGCAGGGCTTTGTGGATAATGCGGTGGGGCCTTGCAGGGTTGCGGTTAAATTACGCGGTAATATCAATTGCTTGGAATGGTAAAGACGGTTTATCTCTTAAACTACTGTTAAAGCAGTGGGTATTCTGGAGAAGTCGCTCGGCACGTTTTGTCACGTTTTTGTCACACCAGAAAAAAAAGAGGCAGCGCTTGTAAACGCAACCTCTTGATTTCTATGGTGGAGCTGATCGGGATCGAACCGACGACCTCTTGAATGCCATTCAAGCGCTCTCCCAACTGAGCTACAGCCCCGCTCAAGAGTTATCAGAATATCATTCCGAATCCGGTATTGTCAAGCCTGCGCGCTATGTTAGGATGTAAGCATGAAGAAAAAAGTTGTGTGCGCCGGCACGTTCGATCACTTCCATCCGGGACATGCCGATTTTCTGCGTCAGGCGAAAAGTCTCGGAGACGAATTGACGGTAATCGTAGCCCGCGACGAGACGGTTTTGCGAATCAAAGGCTTTTTTCCGACCGATTCTACGGAAATGCGCCACCGGAATGTCCTGGAGAGCGGCATCGCAGACAGTGTGGTTATGGGGCGCCGTGGTGAGGACATGTTTGCGATCCTTGAAGAGTTGACCCCTCACATCCTTGCGCTCGGATATGACCAGCGCGTCAGTGAAGAGAAGGTGAAAGAGCGTTGTCCCTGGTGCAGCGTCGTGCGGCTGCATCCGTTTCATCCGGAGAAGTTCAAATCATCCATTTACCGGAAGCGGACGCCGAATGAGCGCGGAAATCATTGAAGAACGGAAGGCACAAAGGCAAAAGCAGAAGGTGCTGAAAATCAGGTCGCGCGATTAAAAAAAAGGGACCGGTTCTCTGGAGCCGGCCCCTTTCTTGACAGCCTGATTACTTCACGAAAGGATTTGCATAGAAGGTGATAAGAACAACGACGAGTGCATAGATCGCGAGCGACTCGATC
The DNA here is from genome assembly GCA_035477855.1 of Dissulfurispiraceae bacterium. Taxonomy (GTDB): domain Bacteria; phylum Nitrospirota; class Thermodesulfovibrionia; order Thermodesulfovibrionales; family Dissulfurispiraceae; genus JAAYUK01. The sequence continues at coordinate 24,487 of DATIKF010000030.1, read as the reverse complement.
ATCGCGAGACCGATGATGAGGGTCGTCATGATTTTGCCGGATACGCCAGGGTTGCGGGCGGTACCTTCCGTTGCGCCGCGGAGACCGTGTCCCATGCCGATACCGGTGCCGAGCGCTGCAAGGCCGATGCCGATAGCGCAACCGAGCGTTGCGAGACCGTAGTAACCGAGCTTGGCTGCGTCCGGAGCATCTGCTGCAAATACGAACGATGCAGAGAATGCGAGCAGGAGCAGGGTAATTGCAATAATCTTCTTCATTTCATATCCTCCTTTCCCGAAAAATAGTTTAGTGACCTTCTTCCACCGCACCGGCAAGGTACAGTGTCGTCAGGAGCATGAACACATAGGCCTGAATAAAGCTGATGAGGGTGCCGAGCCCGAGAATGATGGTCGGAATAAGTATCGGAGCGAGCAGTCCGAGAATAATAAGCAGCAGATGCTTTGCCATCATGTTGCCGAAGAGTCGGACGGAGAGCGTAATCGGCCGGACGAGATGACTGATGACTTCAAGGAAGAACATGAAGATCATGAACGGAATCGCAGCCGGCGACTGGATTGGACCCATGAAGTGCTTCAGATACTTGACGCCATGGACCTTGAATCCGTAAAAATTATAAAGGAGAAATATCGGGATAGCCATGGAAGCCGTAGTGTTGATGTTGCTGGTCGGCGATTCAAATCCGGGGATAAGGCCGAAGAGGTTGCAGGTCAGTATGTACAGAAAAATCGTACCGAGCAGCGGATAAAACTTTTCACCGTAATGATGCCCGATATTGTTTTCCGATGTTGTTTTGAAGAAGTCGGCAAAGACTTCCATCACATTCTGGGCACCCGACGGCACGAGGCTCAGCTTGCCTTTTACTGCAACCGCAGTGCCGATAAGCACGCCCATGGCGAGCCAGGAGTACGAGACGTATGCCGGGACTTTCGGTAAGACAGCGCCTAAGATGCTCGGTGATTCCACGGGAAGCCTCCTCGATGAAAAATAAGTATGTAGTGCGAAAAAACTTCTTTAATCTTAAAGCAAGCATGCCGGGGAGTCAATTTTAAATATTTTATAGACATATTATATTTCCCTTATGCCTTGCGAACAGCCTTCACCGCAATATCCTTCCGGAACTGCATGCCGTCGAACGAAATATCCTGTATCGCACGGTAGGCGGCATCGCGGGCGGCAGCAATATCAGTCCCGCTTGCTGTTACGCCAAGCACGCGTCCGCCGCTGGTAACGCACGCGTCGTCCTCGCCGAATGAAGTGCCTGCATGAAAAACAACAACCTTCTCATGTCTCTTTGCCGGCTTGAGCCCGGAAATCACAGATCCTTTTTCGTACACACCAGGGTACCCCTTCGAGGCGATAACCACACAGACAGCATGTTCCGGCTTCCACGCAATCTCAATGTCGGCAAGGCGCTCATCAGCGATGGCGAGTGCTATGTCGACAAGATCGGTCTCGAGGCGGAACAGCACCGGCTGGGTTTCCGGATCGCCGAGGCGGCAGTTGTACTCAAGGACATAGGGCTTGTTGTCTGCTATCATCAGTCCGGCATAGAGAATGCCTTTGTATTTGATCCCGTCCGCCTGCAGTCCGTTCATTGTCGGCCGCATGACCGTCTCCATGATAAGCTCCTGCATTTCCGGCGTAATGACGGGTGCCGGGCTGTATGCACCCATGCCTCCGGTGTTCGGGCCCCGGTCATTATCAAAAATGCGTTTGTGATCCTGCGCACTCGCCATCGGCACGATAGTCCTGCCGTCCGTAAAGACCATGAATGAAGCTTCTTCGCCGACAAGGCAGTCTTCGATAATGACCCTGTCCCCGGCCGCGCCGAAGGCGCGGTCTTTCATGATGAGATCAATCGCCTCCATCGCCTCATCGACGGTTGATGCAACCACGACGCCTTTTCCCGCCGCGAGTCCGTCAGCCTTGATGACACGCGGAGCCCCCTTCATGAGCACAAACTCTCTTGCGTGAATATAGGAGGAAAATACCTTGTAATCGGCTGTCGGAATGCGATGGCGGCGCATGAACTTCTTGGAGAAAACCTTGCTCCACTCCAGCTGAGCTGCCGCCTTTGTCGGGCCGAGTATCTTGCGGCCTTCCTTTTCAAACGCATCCACGATGCCGCGGGAAAGCGGCTCTTCCGGCCCGACGATGGTAATATCAATCCAGTTGTACTTGACGAAGTCGATCAGTGCCTCAATATCAGGTCCGACCTCAATGCATTCGGCAATCTCGGCAATACCGGCATTGCCGGGGGTGCAGTATATTTTATCGACATGGCGGGACTGCGCGAGCTTCCAGACAATGGCATGCTCACGGCCGCCTCCGCCGATAACAAGCACTTTCATGTTATAAATTCCTCTCTTCCGATTTTGTTACCAGCCAGAAAACGACCCCCAGCGTCAGAATAAGGGGGATGAGATAGTACATTTCCTGCATGTTCTCATGGCGCAAAGCCTTAATCATCGTGTCCCGGATAAAAGCGACGAGCGCCACGCCCACAAAGACGCTGATACGGAACTTGCCGCCTTTGAGGTGTTTGATCTCGGTGTTCATCAGCTCAATCATGACCCAGAGTATCAGCAGGGAGCCAAGGGCGGTGATGATCCCGTGAGAAAAGTTGGGGTCGCTCGCGATGTTTATGAGATCGTTCACAAAGAGCCATATCACTCCAATCGTGAGTCCAACGAGCGCGAAAACGAGCACAAAGTTCATCGCCTGGGCAAACTTTTCGGTGTAGGTCACGAGCAGGCTTCTTATACGGTACTCGGGCGAATGGGTGCGCAGCTCCGCATCAATATAACTTGAGGTAATGACGTCGAGGTTGATATCAAGAATTTTCTCGATTGAGATGAAAATGCGGGTGCGTTCTTCGTCGTCCTCAACGTTGTGGTGCAGAATTTCGATGCAGAGCGTGCGCACCAGGTTGATGGTGCGGTTCATAAAGTGTGCTTCGACGCCGAACCTGACGTGCGTCTGCCCGATGCGGATGATCTTTTCGAGATACTTCGAGTCATAGACACCGGAAAACAGGTCGATGAACCACTGCTGGCGCATTGCCGCAACATGCTTTTTCTGGGATTCATCGCTGAAGAGTTTTGCCGATTCCGGCAGGCTCTGAATCCACTCGTCAACCCTGCCCATCACACGCCCTGCCTGCTCGATCATGAGCTGACGCACCGAAACCAGAGCGCGGACATCTTCATCGGTGAAATAATAGTGAGACTTTATTTCCTTACACGAGCGCATTTCTGCCGACTATCCCCCCTGTTCCACGTTTTTTGCAAGATACGCGGCAATCAGCGAATCGTACCGTCCCGTATGCGCAAACACCTTTTGCGCAAGCCTGAGGTTCGTTGCAGCAGTTACGGCATTGGCATTCGCCTTCATCTCATCCAGCACCGGACGATAGTCCGCGGGGTCGATAAGAACCGTGACATCCTGAAAATTCTTGGATGCCGCGCGCAGCATCGCCGGCCCGCCGATGTCGATATTCTCGATGGCATCTTCAAACGTCACATCCGGCTTTGCGATGGTCGCTTCAAACGGGTAGAGGTTGATGACGACCATGTCGATCGGCTTGATTCCCTGCTTTGCACAGTCTTCAACATCACTGGCATTTCTTCTGCGGCAGAGCAGCCCGCCGTGAATCATCGGGTGCAGTGTTTTTACGCGGCCGTCCATCATTTCGGGGAAGCCGGTGTAGTTTGACACCTCAATGACGGGAACTCCTCCGTCGCGCAGCGCTTTTGCGGTGCCGCCGGTTGAGAGGATTTCGACCCCGAGCGCTGCCAGTTTCCGGGCGAACTCAACGACTCCGGTCTTGTCTGATACGCTGATGACTGCACGTGTGATCATGGCTGATGGCTCCTTTATCTCGCAATGGCGGTGAAATGCTGCTGTCGCTTTCGGTAAGGGTCCGGATGCAGTGATTGTATCACAAAACGCCCTTCTCTTTAAGGCTCACAAATGCTCCGTCTCCGATAATAATGTGGTCCAGCACAGCAATGCCGACGAGTTCGCCGACATCCTTGAGCCGACGGGTCACGGCAAGGTCGTCCCGGCTCGGTGTCGGATCGCCGCTCGGGTGGTTATGCACAAAAATGACCGAGGCTGCAGACTCCTTGATAGCCTGCTTGAACGCTTCCCGCGGATGAATCAGCGAGTTCGTCAGCGTCCCTTCGGAAACCTTGTATTCACGGATGAGCTTGTTTTTGGCATCAAGAAAAAGCGCGACAAAAAGCTCTTTTTTCAGATGCCTGAAGCGGGACGCAAAGTACGCATGCACCTCATGGCCTGAAGAGAAGTGAGAATCAAATCCGCTCTCTTCGCGCAGGAGCCTGCGCCCAAGCTCAAATGCCGCCTTCAGCTGAGCCAGCTTTGCCGGGCCGATGCCTTTCAGTTCCGTATGCATCTGCATGTCCCGCAATGCAGCGCTCTCGATGTTGTGGAGTGTCTTGTAAGCATCCAGCAGGGAAATGCCGAGTTTGACGGCGCTCGCATCCTTGTTGCCGGTGCGCAAAAGGATAGCGAGCAGCTGCGCGTCCGAAAGGTTTTCCGCGCCGTGCTTCAGCAGCCGCTCACGCGGCCGCTCTGCCTCGGGCCACTCCTTTATGCTCTGATGATTCGCCATCGCTCCGGCAGTTACTTCACCCGAGCGCCCTGGGTGATTTCGTCACGATCGAGGATCAGAACCGAAAGCCTGCCTTCTTCGTCTGTTGCCGCCAGCAGCATGCCGTTTGACTCCACGCCCATGAGCTTTGCCGGTTCGAGGTTTGCGACGACGACTATCTTTTTCCCGACCAGTTCTTCGGGAGCATATGCCTTGCCGATACCGGCGACAATCTGGCGTTGTTCCCCGGTATCAACCTGCATTTTGATAAGTTTGTTTGATTTCTCAACCCGCTCGGCCTGCATGATTTTTCCGACCGTCAGCACGACTTTTGCAAAATCGTCCATCCTGATCAGGCCCGGCACGGTTGCTTCCGGCAGCGGAGATATCTCCTTTGTCGAAGTGTGCTGTTTTATTTTTGTCTCTTCCCTGGGTTTTTCTATCCGAGGAAAGAGCTGTTCGCCTTTCTGAATGCGCACGGTGTAGTCCGGCATCCAGGAATCGGCCGTCCATATTGCGTCTCCGGCAGCCGCGACTTCCGTCAAAAGCTCTTTCAGGCCGATCCGGTGCCATATCTTTTCCGCTGTCGCCGGCATGAACGGATAGAGCAGCATTGCTGTGATCCGCAGGCCGTTCCAGAGATTGAACATGACATTTTTCAAAAGTTCCGGGTCTGTTTTTGCGAGCTTCCATGGCTCGGTCTGCGCAATATAATTGTTTCCGGCGCCGATGATTTCCCATATACCGCCCAGAATGTCATTGAATCGCAGGCGTGCCCAGTGTGCAGGGTTTCTTGCCGCCCCGAACCCGTTTCGGCAAGAGCGCACAACTGTTTCATCCGGCGAGGCGGAGTATGTTGCCGGCAATCCGATAACACCTTCAAAATATTTTTCCGCCATGGTGGCGAAGCGGCTCAGCAGATTCCCCAGATCGTTTGCGAGGTCGGTATTGATTCTGCGGGTCAGCGCATCTTCCGAAAAATCGCCGTCAAGCCCGAAGGTCACTTCGCGGAAAAGGAAGTAGCGGAACGCGTCGACTCCGTATTTTTCCGCGGTTGACGCCGGATCAACAACGTTGCCGACGGACTTCGACATTTTTCTCCCTTCAACAGTCCACCATCCGTGGGCGAAAATATTCTTCGGCAGTTCAAGCCCGAGTCCCATCAGCATGGTCGACCAGTAGACAGCATGCGTTGTGAGGATGTCCTTGCCGATGAGGTGATGCGTTGCCGGCCACCACTCAGGCCTGCCGGTGGGCGAAAGATACGTGTCGGCAGCATAGTAATTGACCAGCGCATCAAACCAGACATAGGTCGTGTACCGGTCGTCAAACGGCAGCGGAATCCCCCATGCAAGGCGGGACTTGGGCCGCGAAATGCAGAGATCGCCAAGCGGTTTGGACTTCAGGAAGCCGAGCACTTCATTTTTTCTGGATTCCGGCAGAATGTAGTCGGGACTCGACGTTTCGATATGCTTGATGAGCCGTTCCTGATACTTCGACATCAGGAAGAAATAGTTTTCCTCTTCTATGCGGTCGACAGGCCTCACGCAGTCGGGGCAGTTTCCCTCAACAAGGTCTTTCTCGGTCCAGAAACGTTCGCACGGCGTGCAATACATGCCACAGTAGGAGCGTTTTTCAATTTCGCCGCCGTCGAAAAGCTGTTGCAACAGACGCTGGACAACTGCTATATGCTGCGTGTCGGTTGTGCGGATAAAGGCGTCGTTGCTGATATTGAGCTGCTTCCAGAGCTCCTGAAAATTGCCGACCAGGAGATCGGCATGTTCCTTCGGAGAGCGATAGCGCTCCCGTGCCGCTTTCTCGACCTTCTGGCCGTGCTCATCGGTTCCGGTCAGGAAGAACACCTTCTTCCCGAGCAACCGGTTGTAACGGGCAAGGATGTCACAGGCGATTGTTGTATACGCATGGCCGATGTGCGGGACATCGTTCACATAATAAATCGGCGTTGTTATATAAAAGTGTTCAGACGTGTTCATTTTTTAGTGCGTCTCCTTCTTCGCGGGCGGCGTCGGCCGCGCTGCTTGCTCTCGTCAGTCTGTTCCGCCGCCGCTGCCACGGGGCTCTCTTCTCCGGCACCATCATCTTGCGGCTCCGGGGCTGCATCCTCAGGCTCTTTCAGAACCGGCTCGGCTGCCAGTGCCGGGAGCGCGGGCAGCCGCTTCTCTTCACGGCGATCACGCTTTTCAGGCGGCGGCTGGTGCGCTTCGGCTGTCCCCCGGACCGGGGCAGCAGGCGGTTCATTCTCAGGCTCACCCGCGGACTCAGCAGTTTCCGCAGGGTGTCCTTTCATATCGTATTCATAGCGAAGGCAGCACATGAGTCTGCTGCAGAGGCCGGAGAGCTTTCCGACGTTCAGCACCATCTCCTGTTTTTTTGCCATGCGGATGGAAATCGGTTCGAACGTGGTGAGAAATGTCTTGCAGCAGAGCTCTCTGCCGCATGCTCCGAGGCCGCCGACAAGTTTCGCCTCATCTCGCACGCCAATCTGGCGCATCTCAATGCGTGTTTTGAACTTCGCGGCAAGGTCCTTGACCAGCTCGCGGAAGTCTATGCGCCCTTCGGCGGTGAAATAGAAGACCACACGCTTTTTGTCGAGCGTGGATTCCGTGGCAATAAGCTTCATCGGAAGGCCGCGGGCCATAATGCGCTCATTGCAATAGAGCCGCGCTTCCCGCTCAAGCTCCTTGTTCTGTTCCCTCTGCTGCAGATCTTCCGCAGTTGCACTGCGAAGAACATGCTTCAGCTCGCGGTCTGTCGAGGCTTCGGGCGGCAGTCTGCGCACGACTTTCGCAATGTTCAGGCCGAAATCCGATTCCACCACAACGAGATCTCCTTCTGCTAATTCAATGCCATCCGAGGCAAAGTCATATATTTTGCCGCATGCCTTAAACCTGATGCTGACAACATCGGACATGAAACCCTCCTGCTTGACTTATCGCTTCTCGCTCCTGAATCCCGCATCCTGACTCCTGACCGTGCTTCTCATCAGTTCAGATACATAATGCCATGTAATCGACTTGTTCAGATGAAAACCGGCCCGCGCTTTCACGCGCTGCACCTCCTGCCATGTCTTCAGCACTGACTCAACGTCAGGCGCAGAAAGACGATGGCTCGGCAGGAGCGGATCGGCTCCGCCGGTATGCGCCACAGCAAGGTCGCGGAAAAGCAGCGGCACCAGGTTGAGCCATTCTTCCATGGATTCGCGGTCTTCCCATGCTTCTTTTGCATCGCCTCGCAGCATCGCCTCGCAGAGTTCCAGGCAGCGTCGGGCATCCGCCGCCGGGTTTCCCGCAATCGCAAACCCAGGGCTGCCCATAACCAGACGGATGTTCTGGTCGGTGAGAGCCTCAGGGCGGACCGCAGCAAGAATCTCCCTGCACTGTTCAGCCGCAAGCGGGGAAAACCTCACCTGAAAACAGCGCGAACGAATCGTATCAGGCAGCGATTCGGGGGCCGGCGTTACAAGAATAATCACGCTTGCCGCCGGCGGCTCTTCAAGTGTTTTGAGAAATGCGTTGGCAGCGTTCACATTCATGCTCTCAGCCCCATCAACCAGCACCACCTTGACCGGACTTTCGAGCGGCTTCATCGACAGAAACTCTTCAAGGGAGCGGATTGTTTCCACCTTGATTTCCCCGGCATCCTCCCGGATCCGGAGCAGGTCAGGATGCGAAGCGCTCAGAATGCGCCTGCAGCTGCTGCAGGCGCCGCATCCCACAGCATCATGCGCCGAAGGGCACATGAGAGCCTGAATATACGCGCGGGCCGTCATGCATTTACCGATGCCGGCATCGCCCGAGAAGAGCATGGCCGAGGGAACACGCTGTTTTCTGATAGTCCCCTGCAGAATTCGGATCGGGCGATCATGCCCCTTTATTTCGTTAAAGCCCATAGCCGTTCCGTCACAATCCGGGCAACATCCGCCGCAACCATCTCAATCGGCTGACCGGCGTCGACAATACGAACCCGGTTCGGCTCTGCTGCTGCAAGCTGCAAAAATCCTTCCCGGACTTTCCGGTGAAAGGCGAGTGCTTCAAGCTCAAGACGATCACGCTTGTTGATCTCCCGATTTCTCTCCAGGCCGATTTCGGCGGGCAGGTCACAGAGAAACGTAATGTCCGGCCGGAGACGCCGGGTTGCAACAGCATCGACCGAGTCGAGCAGTCCGCGGTCAATGCCGCGGGCATAGCCCTGATAGGCGACGGTCGAGTCGCTGAACCGGTCGGTAATGACGACGGCACTCCTCGCAAGCGCCGGACGTATCTTCTGCTCAAGGTGCTGCGCGCGGGCGGCGGCGTAGAGGAGCAGTTCGGAGGCAGAGCACATCTCGGTATGCGCGGGGTCGAGCAGGAGCGCCCGAATCCGTTCTCCGATGGCCGTTCCGCCGGGCTCCTGCGTCAGTACAACATCGTACCCCTCCGACGCAAGAGATTCCGTGAGCAGTTTCGCCTGCGTGGATTTGCCGCTGCCTTCGATTCCCTCAAACGAGAGGAAGAGTCCCTTTGTCAAACGTCTGCTCATGGAAGATTACCCCATCGCCGCTTTGACGGAACGAATCATGCGGAAGATTTTTTCGGTCTCTTCGGGAGTGCGCGAGCCGGTGCCGCATGACGGCGTAATAAGGCTCTGCCGCCGGACCGTCTCCTTCTGCAGGTGCCGGCAGAGATGGTCAACCTTGCGGCGCATGGCTTCCGCAACGGCTATCTCGTCGGCTTCGCCGATCAGGTCTGAGGTCGGCACGATGCCCCACGCGAGAAATCCTCCGCGCTCGTAAAACGCCCGAAGGTCATCGGTATACAGCGCAAGAGTTTCAAAATACTCAAAGGCGTCGAAGCTGAGGATGTCTGTTCCGGTCCGCATGACCAGCGCCCAGTCAGACTTGCCGCAGCAATGCACACCCGCGATGCCTCCTGCCTGATGAATTGCGGTGACGGAATCAGCCAGCAGACGCTCGACCTCCGCGTCCTCAACCCCGAGGTACGAAGAACTGCCGATTGCCGAAAAAATCGGCTCATCCAGAAAGATAATCACCCGGTCCGCACACTGCTTCAGCTCGTCCACCTGCCAGCGAATCTTCGCCTGAAGAAGCATCGAGGTTATCTCGCGAAGCTCCTCGTCGAAGTAGACGGACTTGCCCTGCTCGTCCTTCAGGCCGAGCGCGAAGGTGAGGGGGCCGGTTAAATGTCCTTTTACTGCCGGAACGCGCCTGCCTACCATCATGCGGATGAAGGCATGGAGGCCTGCGGCAGCTGACTCGGTAATGGGCAGGCGGGTATCGTGCGTGCAGGACTCGTAGAACGGGGTGAGCTGATCCGATTCGTCGCGCTCTACCCAGACACGCTCCAGAGCGTCGTCAAAGCGGATGTATGGCATCCCTTCGGCGCACTGGGCAATCATTCCCTCACGGTGCGAACGCTGTGCCATCTGCGGCCAGAACGCGATGTCGAATGCTTCGGCTATCCGGCGGCACGCATCAGTGGGATCCGCGAACGGTACACTGCCGATGCCGGTTGTAGAAAACGGGGGGAAATTCAAAGACATATCTTTTTCGGACTCCTTTTCGCCGGCACCCGGCAAAAGCAGAATTTATCGAATAAAATCATTGACTTATATCAAATCTAGCATATAGTATAGCATATGCACACCGTATTGTTGTTCTGCTGCCGGCTGCTGAGGGCACTTTTTTTATCAGTCTTTAATGACCGCGTTTGCAGTGCCGACTCCATCAGCGTCAGCACTTGCCTTGTCCGACGCAGAACTTGAGGCGCTTCAGGGCGAGGTCAGCACGCTTCCTTCCGGCCGGAGAATCGCTTTCTGGGCAGACCGGTTCGCCTACGGTGAAGACATGGTGCTCAGCGGCAAATGGGGGGAAGGTCATATCGGCGGACATCGGGCATGTTTCGCGCATGAGGGGAAGCAGAGGAAGCCGGCACATTGAGTACACCCGAAGCGCGGCCCAGTCGCTTTTGAAAAACTGAGGACGGGCTACCTCATCTTTTTCGTCCACCCCGCTTATAAACGCACTCGCGATGAACTCGTCGGGCATATGGGAGTCATCGCGGTCGATGAACAATCAGCAAAAGTGCAGCTCATTCATGCCGGAGGGCTGAAAGGGAAGGGTGGCGCAGTCAGAAAAGTCCTGCTGAAAACCTATCTTGCGAGCATGCCGTTTGCCGGCTTCATGATCACGCGATTTGAATGATACAACCGTACGCTGCATGAGCGCACCCTTCCCGGAACTGTCTAACTTCTTCTTCTCTGCGCTCTGGTACTTCTGCGCAGCTTGGAATGCTTATGCTTGCGCATTTTCTTTTTCCGCCATTTGACAACACTACCCACACCACCACCTCCAGTCAGATAAAGTGAGAAGAGATAAGTAAAACGCAGGCAGTGAATCCGAACGGAAAAGGGCGACCCGATTCCCGTCCACTGCTTCTTACTTCCCGCTTCTTACATCATATTTCCTGCTCTGCACCGCTTCCATGAACGCCTCTATCTGCAGGTCGGTCGTGGGCGATTCTGTTCCGTCGTACGGGATGCTGATGCTCGGTATCCCGTAATCGCGCACAATGCCTTTCATGATAGCCGTAACAATCGTCCCGGGCATACAGCCGAACGGCATGGCATTAATAATGCCCGCAGCTCCCTTTTCAATGAGATCGACCGCCTTGCCGACACTCAGAATGGTTTCTCCCTCGAAGGAATGGTGGATATACGGCGCTGCCTTGGTGAAGAGTTCTTCCGTCTCCGGCTCATGCACCGTTTTCAGAAGTTTGCCGAAATGTCGCATGTACCGGTGCTCTATCCGACGCTGGAAAAACCGCTGCGTAAAGAGTTGTATGATAGCAGAGAAATCTTTTTTTATCAAGGCTTTCCTGTATGCCATCGCGTTTATGTACGAAATCCACTCCCCCATCGGGGCGAGCCAGACCTCGCCTCCCAGCCCCTCGATTTTTCGGATCAGCTCCTCATTGGAAAACCGGTGAGACCGCACGAAGATTTCTCCCACCAGGCCGATGAGCGGACGCTCCTCCCCGGTGCGGGGGATTGCGCCAAAGTCCCGCTGCATCTGTTCGAGAACATGCTCGACTCCGCCGTTTTTTGCCGCAACTCTGCCGTATATTTTCTCATGATAGCGCTGGTACAGCTCATCCGAATCGCCTTCGTGTATTTCATAGGGGCGCGTCTCATGGAGGCATTTCGTAAGGAGCTCATACGCAACGACGCCCTTCCATGCTTTTAACGCAAAATCCTTCCCGATTGAACCGAGGTGTTCGTAAAAAGCCACGTCCTGATTCGGCGCAAAGATGGGAACATCCTCAAATCCGAGCTTGTCGAGAATGAGGCGGTGCGAAATACTGTATTGGCCGAAGCGGCACGGCCCGGAGCCCGACGGCATGAAAAACGCCGACCGCTCCGGCACGAAGTCGGTTGCGAGCGCCATTTTCAGCATGTCGCCCGTGGTCACAAGATACGGATAACACTCTTTTCCCGAAACGTACTTGCGTCCGAGGTCCACCGAAGCGCGGTCCGACGGCGGAAGCATCGCCGCGGGCACCCCGCACGACTCAAGAGCCGCCGCAATGCTGAACGCATGATCCGACATCTGCGGAATGAAGAAAGTCCGCTGCCTGATGCTGTGCGCTTTTGCCTCCGCCGGTTTTTGCGAAAGCACCGCGGCATGGTCGTCGCGGCCGGCAGCTGCGCGCAGCTGCTGTTGAATGCTGTCGACGAAGGCTTCGCATCTCGTAATAGCACCGGCGTCGGCGCTGTGCTCGTCAATCTCCAGATGCAGGAAGGGCTTGTCGCCCATCTCCTCCTTGAAATACTTGAGAATGAACGAATCCGGGCCGCACGAAAAATTGCCGATATAAATGGCATACAGGCCGGGCGTCTGCCGGATAAAGCGGGCAGCTTTCAGAATCCTCTGCCCCGAGCGCCAGTACATCTGCGGCCATGCTTCACGGATCGCAATGTCCTGCAGCGGCAGCATGTCCATCGGCAGCGACAGGACACCAATCTGCGCAAGCTTTTTCGGAATTTCGAGGTTCATGCCCATGTCAAAGGAATTGTATCCGCGCCCGACAATCACCACCACCGGCTGATCCGCCGGAAGGGCACGCAGATGCTCGTCGGATATTGCGGAACGATTTCCTGACCGCACGAGAGCAAGCTCCTTCAGGAAGGCAGCGCCGCGATGCTTGACGGTTTCACGGTAGGAATCCTGCGCTTCCTGCGCCCTGATAAGCGCCTTCTCAATACGGGAGCGTGAAATGCCGTAGTCGGCAAAGCTCTTCTGGATCTCTTTCGCCAGCGTCCTGAGGCCCAATGAGAGGTTGATGGACGGGGCGATATTTATGATGCCGCCGACGGCGAGCGTCGTAACGTATGGAATCGTCTGCACGTACGGGCAGACCAGCCCGCTCGGGTACTCGTCTTTTTTTGTGTTCAGGTTGATGAAGCTCGGGCTGAAGAGCGCATCCACTCCCGCTTTTTTCAGCCATGTTTTATGACCGTGTGCAACCTTCACCGGGAAACATGCCTCGGACAGGACGTTCTCGACCCCGGCATTCACAATCTGCCGGTTCGTCTTCGGCGAGACGACGACCTCAAAGCCGATCTCCCGGAGAAACGTCGACCAGTAAGGCAGAAAATCATGAAACGTGAAGATGTACGGAATGCCTATCTTCGGACGATTGCCCGGTTTTTCCTTCTCCGCCTCCGCATCGAGACAGTCGTCATGGGCTTTCCAGAGCGCCTGCTCGCGGAACAGGAAGTTGTCAGGCAGGGTGGCCTTCTGCGAGCGGCGGACATCGAATTTTTCGCATCTGCCGCCGTAAAAGAGAAACCCTTCATCCCCTTCTATGCGAACACGGTTTATCTCGCAGACGTTCTCGCAGCTCCTGCACTCAAACGATTTAATATCATACGGCCGCTGAGACGCGGTAAATCCCTTGAACTGCGTTTTCGCTCCCGGCCTTTCCCGCATGGTCTGCCGCGCAATCAGCGCCATGCCGATGGCTCCTGTCACATCGTGGTTCGGCGGCACCGTGACTGGCGTTCCGAGATACTTTTCGAACGCCGCAACAACCGCCTTGTTGAACGCCACGCCCCCCTGGAAAAAGACATGCGAGCCGACCGTCCGGCCCGCCACAACGCGGTTGATGTAGTTCTGCACTATCGAGTACGCGAGACCGGCCAGCAGGTTGTCCTTCTGTGCGCCGCGCTGCAGGTTCGCCATGAGCGAGTTTTCCATGAAGACGGTGCAGCGCTCCCCGAGGTGGCACGGCGAGCAGGCATGCAGAGCCTGACCGGCAAACTCTTCCTTCACCGAAATGCCGAGCTTGTCCGCCTGCTCTTCAATGAACGAACCGGTGCCGGCGGCGCAGGCCTTGTTCATCTCGAAGTCCACGATGATGCCGTCCCGGAGGGAGATGTATTTCGAGTCCTGGCCGCCGATCTCAAAGATGGTGTCAACAGCAGAATCTATCGAAATCGCCGCCGTTGCCTGCGCGGTAATCTCGTTTTTCACCACGTCGGCGCCCACAAAGTCGGCAATCATGTAGCGGCCCGAGCCGGTTGTCCCGACGCCCGCGATTTCGACCAGCCCGGCAACCTCCGCTGCTGCGTCCGCCAGCCCTTTTTTTACCGCCTCCAGCGGGCGGCCGGCCGTCATCAGATACTGCTTGGCAAGGAGATTGCCGTGTTCATCAATAACCGCGACATTCGTGCTGATGGAGCCGATGTCTATGCCTAAATAGGCGGTTATCCGCGATGATTGACCAGCAGCGGCAGATACGCCGTGTCCGGCGGGTATGGTCTGCTCTTCTACCGCTCCCTGAAGCCTGCTGTCTGAAGCCTGCTGCTTCATGTGCCGCTCTGAGAACCCGTCACCGTCAATCAGAAGCCGCGACTGTCCTTCTTCGACACGGCGGCCAGACATAAGCGCATCAAGCATGGAGATGTCGACGCACCCCGCGCGGCCCGCATCGGCATCGCGCAGCGCAGCGCCGATTGCCCCCATCAGAGCGTAATCCGGCGGCACAATCAGCTTTTCGAGATGAAATATTTCCTGAAACGCACGGCGCATGCCGGCGTTGGCGGCAACGCCGCCCTGAAAGGCTACCGGCGGGCGTAGTTCAATGCCCTTGGCAATGCTGCCCTTGAAGTTTCTGGCGACCGCGAAACAGAGACCCGCGACAATGTCCTCCATCGGCGTGGCGATTTGCTGCAGGTGAATCATGTCTGACTTCGCAAAGACGCTGCAGCGGCCGGCAATCTTCGACGGCCGCTCCGACCGTTCAGCGATGGCGCTGAACTCCTCTATGCCGAGCTTCAGCCGCTCCGCCTGCTGCTCAAGAAAAGACCCGGTGCCCGCCGCGCAGACCGAGTTCAGCGAGAAGTCCCGAATCTTGCCGTCTTCCAGAATAATGAGCTTCGCATCTTCGCCGCCAAGCTCGATAATCGTCTGAATCTGCGGATACAGCTTTCGCACGGCATATGCCTGCGCTGCAACCTCATTGACATGCTTGATGTTCAGCGCGCCCGCGATAAACTTGCCCGCCGAACCGGTCACCGAAAGAGCGGCAGAAGGATAGGTGCCGAGCAGATCGCGCAGCACCGCGCTGCAGACCTCGATAGGATGCCCGAGATGGCGCTGGTACACGCGCTTCAGAATATTTTTGGTGTCGCCGTCGAAGACCACCGCCTTTACGGCAACAGAACCGACATCAAGGCCGATACGATGCATGCAATCCCCCTGAAATGTTCTATCTGATACGGCAGAGCGTGTATATGCAGAGCAATGCTCCTGGTACTGCTCAATGAATTAGGTTACCACAAAGGAGCAGTTCCGGTGAATTCGCCGGATATTCAGACTTGAGGCCCGACACTTACCGGTCACAACAGAGCATGTACGCCCGGAACGTGGGAGACAGCGGAACAGCCACGACGGGCAAAGTGCGGCTTCAGTGATGCGGTATTCGGCAGCGTGTGAAGCGAGAGAGCCTTCGGTTAGCAGCCTGCCGGGGAATACTCCATGATTTTTTTCACCTTGTCGGCGCATTCCTCATTCACCAGTTTTCCGACAAGGTACAGCGACGCATCAATGCCGGCGGTTATTCCGGCGGCGACGACAATCTTGCCGTTGTCGACAAAGCGTCTGTCCCTGACAACCTTCACGGCAGGGGCTATTTCTTGCAGTTTGTCGAACGAGGAATGGTGTGTTGTTGCCTGCAGACCGTTCAGCAGTCCGGTTGACGCCAGCAGGAGCGCGCCGGTGCATACTGAAAGAATGCGCTCGGCGGAAGCCGCATTTTTTACAATCCATGCCTTGACGGTATCGTTATACACTTCACGGCGGGCACCGAGGCCGCCGGGGATGATGATAATATCCGCATCGGGATGATTATCGAACGAGCAGGCTGGCGTAATTGTTACTCCATGGCGCGTCGGAAACGATTTCTTCTGCGAGACCGTAAAAATTGAAAAGGGCTCATTCTCCAACCCGCGGTTTGCAATCGAAAAAACCGAGAGGGGTCCGCAAAAGTCGAGATCCTCAACGTCCTCAAAAAGCAGCACGGCAACGGTTCTCTGTTTTGCAGCCATCAGGGCACCTCCGTAGTGGTTTCTGGTAACAGCATACCACAAAAAGAAGCGATATGAACTATCCAGGCTGATGCGGCATTGTTCAGGTCGTTTCCGACGGGTAGCGGATACGGAGACTGATCAGAAAACCGATAACCGGAAGAATTCCAATGCATTTCAGGGCAACAGGAACTCCGTAAGCATCGGCAATGACGCCGAGGATGGTCACCCCGACTCCACCCATGCCGATTGCAAACCCTACGGTAAGGCCGAAAGCCATCCCGAGATTGTTCGGGAGAAAGCGCTGTGCAATGACAATCGTGATGGTGAAAGAGGAAATGAGCACCATGCCGAGCAGTGCAAAGATGAAGAAGATGGCATACATCCCTTCGGTAAAAAAGATGAGCGGGAAAATAAGCGCTGTCAGCCTGAGCGAGAGAACAAGGACGTTCTTATGACCCCATCTGTCGGCAAGGGGGGCCCCGCTCAGAGTACCAACGACCCCGCCGAGCAGAAACGTGGAGACCAGGGTTGCCGCGTAGAGAGGGGCTCCCTTGATGTGGTCGATATAGTAAAAGGGGATATAGGTTATCAGGCCGAACTGAGTCCATGAGCGTGCGATGACGCTTGCGATAACGAGCGCAAGCCCGGAGACGGCACCCGGCACGGGGCGCGGCTTTTTCCTGTGTCGGGCGGCATGGGCCTTGGTATGGCGTGCAAGCGGTCTCCATGACGCGAAGATCAGTGCAACAAAAATGACTGCGGGCAAGGCCATGAGGGGCAGATACTCGATTCCTCCGAACAGTGTAATGACAAGAATTGCGAGCGTCGGACCGAGGGCGAATCCGAAATTCCCGCCGACGGTGAAGATGGACATGCCGGTGGCGACATTCCTGCCGGTGAAGAGGCGCGCTGTTTTGTATCCTTCAGGATGATATGCGGCCACACCAAGCCCGCTCGATGAGCACGAGCGCAAGAACAACGAAGTAGTGCTGGCTTACGGCAATCAGCGAAAAGCCTGCGGCGGCGCAGAAAACGCCAAGCGGCAGAAAGAACGCCTTCTCTTTTCTGTCAGAAATCATGCCGAAGAGCGGCTGGACGACCGACGAGGTGATGCTTGATGTCATCATGATGACCCCCGCCGCCGTGTACGAGAGTCCGAGCTTCTCCTTGATAAAGGGCAGTACTGTCGGCAGTGCCCCCTGATAGATGTCGGTAACGAGATGGCCGAGCGAAAGAAGCAAGAGCATCCTGAGGTTGAATGAAGACATTTCGTATCCCTTTCCGGAGCTGCAGCGCAGTCTCAGCACGGAATAATTGCCATGGCGATAACTCCCCGAACGTATTATGTTTGAGAATGCGCACATGCGGTTTCATGAAGCAGATCTCTGAAGCACTGCAAGTGTTACAATTATCCGATGCGGATGAATAAGCAGGCAAATACTCAGCGCACAGGCGATGCGAGAACGGGTTTGGCGTTGCAGTAAAAAACATGGCGACGAGAAGAAGAGTATTTATACACGAAGCTCTGTCAGCACCTGAGGAAACGAAAAAAGTTTCCCGCTCCGGCTATTCTCCTTCCGACTCGCGGGTTCTGATGAATTTCTCAAACGCTAAGGAGCAGTTTTACCAGATTGACAAGCACATGCTCCTTCCGGGCACGGTTATTGATTTCAGTATTTTCAAACAGACAGGATTGCAATTCAGCCTTCTGCTGGAAGCGTCATACACATCTCCCGTCACGCTGAGCAACGAGATGCTCCTCTTTTTTTCCGGCGACTCCGGGTCGGAAATTTTGATAGAAAAGACCGCAACATTCCGCTATCAGGCATATCTGAATGACTTGCTGGCGTTTTCCTCATCCATGCCCGAGGATGTAAAAAACGCGAGAAAATCCATCGCAATGAAAGAGAACACCAAAATAGTGATGAATGATTTTCTCGACAACGCCACGAGTTCCGAGAAGCTGAACGGCGTCAAAGAAGCCGTTGTCAGTATCGTCGACCTTCTCTGTGACAACACAGCTGCGATCTATGACATGCTTACCCTGAGCAAGTTTGATTACTATACCTATACCCATTGTGTGAACGTTGCTGTTTTAAGCGTGGGACTCGGCCTGGCTGCAGGACTGAGCAAGGCCGCCGTTGCGGACATGGGGACAGGCGCGATGCTGCACGATGTGGGCAAAACCACGGTTTCGCCCCTGATTCTCAATAAACAGGGCAGGCTCAATGCTCATGAGTATAAAACCATGCAGGGGCATGTCAGGCAGGGCGGAGCGATTCTGCGCGAGCATGACGGAATCTCCGAAACTGTTTTCGATGCGATGTTCCAGCATCATGAGAAACTGTCCGGACGTGGGTATCCCTTTAAACTGCGGGGACACGAAATCAGCCTCTCCGGAAGAATATGCGGCATTGCCGATTGCTATGATGCGCTGACGACTAACAGACCTTACCGGACGGCTCTCACCCCGTATAATGCGCTGGACGTTATTTCAAAAGATGTCGGAGACTACGATGCAGATCTTCTCGTTGATTTTGTGAAGATGCTGGGGAGGATCAAATAAGGATGCGCGCTGAAATCTTATCCTGCTCTGTCGCAATTCATGCGGAAGGGTTAATCCTGATCAGCGCCACGGGTTATTTTATCGATAAGAGAAGACGAAGAAGAAACCGATCCGATCGGGGCCACTTCTCTCGGCTGAGTTCCTGACTTGAAAAACTCTTGCAATGCTTTGTCGCTGTAAGAAAGAAGACCCGTCGCCGGGTCAATCGCCACGCGCACAACACCTTCAGGAATAGCAAATCCGCCGCCGCTGCCGCTGATGTTTTTCATGTAATCGCTCCAGATGGGAGCCGCAGCGCGCCCGCCGACTTCCCCTCTGCCGAGCGGGCGTCTCATGTCGTCAAATCCGACCCATACTGTTGTCGCCAGGTCCGGAGTGTATCCGATAAACCATGCGTCCTTGTAATCATTGGTCGTGCCGGTCTTGCCTGCGGCGGGCCTGCCGATAGCGGCGCGACCACCGGTGCCGTAAAGAATGACATCCTGCAGCATGGAGGTAAGAAGAAAGGCATCCTGCTCGCTCATGGCAACAATCCCTTCGGGCTCGTTGGACTCGAGGACATTGCCTTTGGCATCACGAACCTCAAGAATTGACCTTGGACGAATTGCCACGCCGGCATTCGCAAAGGTCGCATATGCGGCGGTCATTTCGAGCGGCGTTATCGCGACAGAACCGAGTGCAATCGAGAGTTCTGCAGGGATCTCCTGCTGAATGCCGATGTCTTTGGCAAATGCGATCACCTTTGCAACACCGATAGACTCAAGCAGCTTCACCGTTACAACATTGCGCGAAAAAGCGAGGGCCTCGCGAAGGCGCGTCGGACCGTAATGCTTGTGGTCATAGTTTGCCGGATTCCATGAGCCATAGGAGAGCGGTTCGTCATTTACGATACTGGCCGGCGTAAAGCCCTGTTCCAGCGCCGCGCCGAAAACGACCGGCTTAAACGCCGAACCCGGCTGGCGTTTGGCGAGAATTGCCCTGTTAAATTCGCCGCGCGAAAAACTGAACCCCCCAACAAGTGCCTTGATATGGCCGTTTTCAGGGGATATCGAGACGACAGCGCCTTCGACATCAGGCTCTTGGTCAAGGCTGAAGGCAACCTGTTTTGCAGCTATCGCCTTGAAACGAACCCATACGATATCTCCGACAGTAAGAATATCAGTCAATTTGAGATTTTTAATGACTCTGGTTTTACCGTTCTTTTCGACAACAGTATGTGCCCACAGCGCATCCGCGGTCGACAGTTTGCCGGTCAGGCCGCGGGACCTGATGGTAGCTTCTTTTGCGCTGAGTGCAATAACGACGCCTTTTGAAACATCGCCCACTGATGCCGAAAAAGATACTTTCGGCTCCTGGATGTCTGTCTTGACGTTTTCGCGTTTCCCGATTGGACCGCGCCAGCCGCGGCGCTTATCGACCTGCCGCAGTCCTTCCTGCAATGCTTTCTGAGCCTGAAACTGATACTGCCTGTTCAGCGTGGTGTAAACGCGGAGACCGCCCTTGTAAACCGTTTCGACGCCGTATTTCGACTCGAGCTGCTGCCTGACATGCTCAAGAAAATAGTTATTCGCCTCCGTTGCAGTTTTCAGGGATGAGAGCATTATCTGATGCCGGCGCGCCTCCGCGCGCTGAGCAGGCTTCAGGTATCCTTCTTCTTCCATCAGCTGAAGGACAATCTCCTGCCGCGCCTTGGATCTGACAAGATCGTTATACGGGGAATAGGTCGTCGGGGCCTTTACGAGGCCGGCAAGGAGCGCGGCTTCTGCAACGGTTATCTGTGAGACCGACTTGCCGAAGTAGATGCGGGACGCCATCTCGATACCATACGCACCATGTCCGAAATACACATTGTTCAGGTAGAGTTCAAGGATTTCATTTTTGGAAAGCTGTTTTTCGAGTTTGACGGCAAGTTGCATCTCCTTGAGCTTGCGGGTAATAGTTTTCTCCGGCGTGAGGAACATGACCTTGGCAAGCTGTTGGGTGATCGTACTTGCGCCTTCTTTCAGACTGGCGTGTATAATGTCCTTGTATAGCGCACGGGCAATGCTGATGTAGTCGATGCCGCTGTGGCTGTAAAAACGGCGATCCTCGACCGCGATAATAGCTTCCCGCATGTGTTTCGGTATCTCTTTCAGCGGCTGATGAATGCCCTTTTCAATCTTGAACTCCCCGATAAGCGAGTTGTCGTCGGCGTATATCTTCGCACCGTCGGACGGACGGTACTTTTTCAGGTCCTCGACAGACGGCACGCCGGTTGCGAGCGCAAGAAAACCGCCGGCTGCCACTCCAAGGATTATGACGGAGAGAATGAGGATCCACTTGAAACGCATTTTGAATTATAAACCAGCAGGTGCTAAAATTTCACTCACGCGTAACAGGAAGCAGAAATAGGCGACCGGTGAGCGGCAACAGAAAAGAGCAGAAACAGGAGTGGAGCATGAGAGAACAATTCGTCTGCAAAAGTCCGGTCGGTTATATTTATTGCAGTTTTACCGGCGGTGCTTTGTCCTCGCTGGACATCAGGCCCCGGGGACGTGTGCCGGCCGGCAGGTTTTCCCCTGAACAGAAACGGCTTCGCGATGAGCTTGATGACTATTTTTCCGGGAAAGGGCAGGCATTCACTCAGCCCCTGCGTTTCAGCAGCGGAACGCCGTTTCAGCAGCAGGTATGGCGGATGCTCCTGACGATTCCGTTCGGGGAAACACGCTCCTACCAATGGTTAGCTGAATCGGTCGGACGACCGAAGGCAGCGCGGGCCGTCGGGCAGGCGGTCGGCAAAAACCCGCTGCCGCTTATTGTTCCCTGCCACAGGATAATTGCATTTGACGGCTCCCTTGGCGGGTTTTCCTGCGGCCTCCCGGTAAAAAAGTGGCTGCTGAAGCACGAAAAGTCAGAGTGCGGCATGCAGGATTCAGGGAGGAGATGTCCGGGAGGGCAGTTTGCCCTGCATCCTGGACGCAGTCATCTGATATAGGCCTCGGTTACGTAGAGGCGCATCATCCGGTGCGTGTTGAAGTAATATGCGTTTTTGCTGATCGCGTTTTCCATGATTTTAATCCAGCCGCGCCTGTCATTGTAGTAAGTAGGAATGAGGACAGTTTCAAGCTTATGATAGAGGTCGTCTGCATCGTATGAAGAATCTGCCGTCACATCCGCCGAAGGCCCGATTGACCAGCCGGTAATTCCTTCAATATGTCCTTCAATCCACCATCCGTCCAGAACGCTGAAATTGGGCACGCCGTTGTGGCAGGCCTTCATGCCGCTCGTTCCGGACGCTTCAAGGGGCCGGAGCGGCGTATTCAGCCAGACATCAACGCCTGAAATGAGCTTCAGAGCAATGCTCATGTTGTAATTGCCGAGAAATACAATCTTCACCCGGTCTTTCAGACGCTCCCGCATCTGGAAAATTCGCTGAATGAGCTGCTTGCCGGATTCATCGCGCGGATGCGCCTTGCCTGCATAGATAATCTGCAGACGCCCCTCGCCGATGCGGGCAAGGCGCTCAATGTCAGAGAAGAGCAGGTCAGCGCGCTTGTATGCCGTTGCACGGCGGGCAAAGCCGATCGTCAGCGTGTCATAGTTCATGTCGGATTGTGTCTCACGGTTGACGTAATCGATAATTGTCCGCTTGGCCTCCATATGGGCTTCCCAGAGCTCATCGTCCGGTATTCTGCCGGCGCGGACAAAGATTTCCGGCTCGTTCGCCCAGCCGGGCAGATACTTGTCATACAGGCGGCGCATGCTTTCGCAGACCCAGGTATAGGAGTGCACGCCGTTTGTTATCGCATGGATTTCATATCCCGGGAACATGGTCTGCGATACTTCGCCATGTTTTTTTGCCACGCCATTTATATAGTTGCTGAGATTGATGCCGAGCATCGTCATGTTCAGCGCCTCCGGACCCGAAAAATCCTTGATTACATGCAGCGGGATGACACCGCAAATGGTTTTCTCGGCCATTTCATACGGAAACTTGTCGTGTCCGGCAGCGACAGGCGTATGCGTAGTAAAGACACAGAGGCTGCGAACTTTCTCGACATCCCATACGAGTCGCTCGTCCCAGACTTCTTCGATGTCTTTCTTGAAGCGATTCAGCAGTTCGAGGGTCAGCAGGCTTGAGTGGCCTTCGTTCATATGATATTTCTTGATTTCGAACCCGAGCTCTTCGAGCATGCGCGTGCCGCCGATGCCGAGAATGACTTCCTGCTTGAGGCGGTAAAGGGAATCGCCGCCGTAGAGGGAATAGGTCAGTTCCCGATCCTGCGGTTCATTTTCAAAAAGATCGGTGTCAAGGAAGAATACGGGGACCGTACCGCCCGTTGCGCTTTCAACCAGATGGAGCCATGCTGCAACGAGCACCGGCCGACCCTCAAAACAGACTCCCACGCGCTGCGGCAGCAGCGTCATGAACTCAGCGGGGTTCCAGTCATCGGGGGCTTCGGTCTGGCGGCCGTGACTGTCGAGTTCCTGACGAAAATAGCCCTTGCGGGCCATGAGTGTTACCGCAACCATGGGCAGACGAAGGTCTGCAGCCGACTTGATGGTATCGCCTGCAAGCACGCCGAGACCGCCGCTGTAGGTATGGATTTCGGTGCGGAGCCCTATTTCCATCGAAAAATATGCTATTTTCGGCTCTTTTGTGAAACGTTCGAGAATGGTGTGAGGCATTTTTCTGCTCCTTTGTCAGAATCGGGCGGCAGCTGCCAGCTGCACCAATTCATCCAGCGCAGCCTGCCCTTCCTGACCGATAGTAATAGTGAACTCGTTTACATATAATGCAATATGCCGGCGGATAACGTCTTCCGCAAGTTCCTGTGCATGCTGCCTGATATACGGCATGGCCGCCTCAGGATGCGCAAACGCATACTGAACACTTGCCCGGATTATCTGCTCCATATCACCAATTACGGTGTCGCCAAGTTTCTTCTCTGCTATAATTCCTCCAAGAGGAACCGGAAGTCCGGTCGCCTCTTCCCACCACAGTCCGAGATCGAGCAGGCATCGCAGTCCGTGGTTCTGATAGGTGAAGCGGCCTTCATGAATAATCACTCCGGCATCCACACTGCCTGCGGCTACGGCCGGCATGATTTCGTGAAAAACCATAGGGACAAAGCGGGCTGTCTTCAGTCCTGCGGCACTGCAGAAAAGACGGAAAAGCAGAAATGCCGTGGTAAGCTCTCCAGGAATTGCCACGGTGCGATTGTTCAGAAAATCCGCGTCGGCCTGCTCCCGGGCAATGACAAGAGGTCCGCAACCCCTGCCGAACGCTCCTCCGCTCTGCAGAAAACGGTAATGGTCGCTGAAGCGAATATAGGCAGCGCAGGAGACCTTGGCAATATTGAGAGTGCGGGCTGATGCGCGGCAATTCAGCCCTTCCACGTCGTCGATGACAACGGAAAAGCCATATCCGCGAAGATCAACGGCCCGATGGGTGAGGGCATGGAAGATAAAGGTGTCATTCGGACAGGGCGAAAAGCCGAGCGAAAACATAATGGCACTATTCTATCATGCCGGTTTTCCTGCTGTCCAAGCCGTGGATCTGTTTTTTCATGCTCAGGATCAGTAGTGTCCGGTAAAAAAAGAGAAGCGCATAGCCTGAAGCCGTGAATGTTAGATTATAAAGGGCGAGCAAACCCAAATCTGACAAGGAGGCGCAGGCTATGCATACGTGTTATACCATATTTGGGGAACTGCTGAAA
>DATIKF010000029.1:0-1993 GCA_035477855.1 Dissulfurispiraceae bacterium | reverse complement strand
ATCAGTTCCGATACAATCATCGTTGGACTCCTTTCACCAAACCGCAAACTGTTTTCAGACAACAACTTGCAGTTCTACGAAAAGGAGTCCACCTCCGTCCAAATCACTCAGATCCTACGTAAACTCAAACCTGCACCCGTACTTTCTGGAACCAGTACCCAAAGTCCCGGGGAGGAACGGAGAACACAAACTCCCGCAGGGTTTTTCACGTGACGAAAACGGTCGGGTCTACTGGAGTTCACCCCGAGGCGATTATACAGACGACAGTGTTGAGGCTTTGCGAGCGGAAGGCAGGATCTATGAGACTAAAAACGGCAATGTCCGGATAAAGTACTTCGCCGAAGAAGATGAAACTCACGTTTTCGTGCGTAGGACAGTCACAAACGTCTGGCGGGACGTCCCTGATACGCTTCGGCAAGGTCGCCGTATCGGCTATCCGACAGAGAAGCCAGAACTTCTTATCGAACGGATCATAGCAGCACACACCTCTAAAGATGCCGCGGTTGCCGACTTCTTCTGCGGAGGAGGAACGACGCCGGTTGTCGCCCAGCGTATGGGTAGACAGTGGATAGCTTGCGACCAGTCCCGTGTGGCGGTGGCGATTACGGCGGATCGAATCTCGCGGTTGGTCGAGGAGCAAATCGGTAGTGTCTTTCCCGTACCGGATTTCACGGTCGAGCATTGGGGCGTGTATGAGACGCGGCGCCTGGCCGAGGCTCCTCCCGAACAATTTCGGGGTTTTGTCTTGCGAGCTTTCGGTGCAGTTGTTGAAGAACGAGAAGGGGGCATTCACGGCTACAAAGGAGCAATTCCAGTTTGGGTCGGGGGACCGGACCAGAAGAAGGCAGTAACAGCAACGGAGGTACAGGTATTTGCCAACGCCATCCGCAGAACATTCCGCTACAAGCAAGACAACCTGCGCGATGGCATCATGCTTGCCTGGGCATTCCGCCCCGATGCGCAGGAAGCCGCTGAACGATTAAGACGACTGGAACGGACGGATCTGAATTTCATTCGCCTGGACACGATTCGGATTGATTCCCCACGTTTCCGCGAGCATGTGACGGCGCTTTCGACGGACCACGCCGACTATGAGAACTTCTTGACGTTCATTCAACCGCCCAAGGTGGAAGTCGGCCACAAACGCATTGCGCCGCGCACCTACAAGTTTGACGTGAGTGAAACGGTGGTTCTGAACGCGGGGGCGAAGATCATCAACGTGCAATGGGATTTCGACTACGACAAACGTTTCAGCAGCACACCCGGGTATTCTTTTGCACGCGGTGGCAAGAAGGAAGTGGCACTCCAAGCACAATATGAGTTCCCGACGGAGGGCAGGCAATATATCGCCTGCAAGGTACAAGACGATATGGGCGGCGAAGGTCTGTGGACAGACCAGATCGAGGTGAGTTGACTCATGTTCAACAAGTTTTCCAGATACGAGGACGCCTTCCGGGAATGGCGGCGGGACGGAATGCCCGGCCTGAAGGCGGATTCCTACAAATACATCGAATTTCTAACCTCGCCGGATGATGAACAGTCGCCACGCGTGGGAACGCTCTGGTCCCACCAATGGGAAGCATTCCTGCGAGTGGTTTATGCCCACGAAATTCTGGGGAAGACGGAGATTGGCACGGATGGGCTTCTGCTGAACATCGTGACAGGCGGCGGCAAGACAGCAGTCATCGCGGGAGTCGTCGCGTGGCTCCGGATCACGCATAGCGTTCAGAAGTTCGTGATGCTTTGCCCGAATCTGATTGTGCGAGACCGGTTGGAGGACGATTTCCAGAAAGGCAAGGTGTTCAAGGACCGCGACCTGCTGCCAGGGTGGACGGCTTACCAGCCCGATGACTTCACCCTAACGTTGCATAAACATGGACGGGTCAGACGTTGGCTGGGATTTGATTGAGGATCTGTAACAGGCGCGTTTTGATCCAAGTGTTGGCACTGATCGTGAGTGTCAGAAGGCCTTGCGGCCGACTGAGGCGGCCCG
>DATIKF010000028.1:0-2963 GCA_035477855.1 Dissulfurispiraceae bacterium | reverse complement strand
GTACGGATCGCCTCCGCTTGGGGCAACGGTGCGGTCGGCCGAGAACCTGGCGAAGTTCATTGGATACGCCGTTACCGGTGACGGGATGAACGCACTGAAGTCAATCTCTAAAGAAGTACCTATACTTAAAAACTGGATGTTTCCGCGCGAGGAATAGTGAAAACGCTTTCTTCAAGAATACTCCCGACCATACCAGACCCGAACGATACAGCCGGAATGACGCGGTACATGCAGGCGGTGAACCAGTTGCTGCAAGAGACATGGAGCGACGCCCGCGCCGACCTCGACACCGCTCAGGTAATGGTTGCGGCGCTTGAATCGGCAACCCTTTCGATCAAATACGCCACGACCGATTACACCATTCTTGACGATGACGGCTACGACATTGTGATGGTGGACTCTCGCGGTGGAAATGTCACGATCACGCTCCCCACACTCGCGGCGAACCAGTCCCGACAGATCACAGTGATTGCTCAATATCTCGGCGGGCAGATCACAGTTGACGGCGAGGGCGCGGAAAAGATTGATGGAATTGCAGCGGTCGTGCTGCAATCAAAAGACGACTTTGTGACGGTTCTCAGCACGACGACCGAGTGGAAGATTCTCTCGTGCAAGCAGGTGATCTCTACCGGCTGGATAAACAACAGCGATCTCACGAACAGAATACTCGGGCTGTCTAAGATTACCTATGACGGCGCGTCCGGCACGTTGATTATCGGAGAAGTGCTGACTGAGGCCACGTCTAACAATACGTGGATACTGGTCGCGCAGAACGCGACAACGCTGTGGTGCAAGAATGCTACTGGAACGGGAGTAGCCACGAACGACCGCGTGATTACCGGCGCCACATCAGGAGCCACGGTAGTCGTCAATGGTAACAGCATCAACGCCAACTCCGACCTCATCCACAACTTCGGGCGTGGTGTGATTGATCTGCAATGGGAATTCGCGTTCAATGGCTCCGCTTCCGATACGAACTGCTATAACGCAAAAATAGCATTTCTGCAGGCCAGCGATGGGCTTGGAGAAGTCGCGCAACAAATAAATACCGATACGATTAGGTTCCAGACAGGGTCATCTTTCGCATTCATGTACTTCAACATCAATGGCAACTGGGTAAGCTATGCCACTAACGGATACCACAAAATAAGAGTGTCATACACCAAATAGAGGACTTATGAAATGCCAGAAAAATATGACGGGCCTACAATCATCGCTGCGGCTATTGTCTGTGTGCAGTTGGTTATCTTTGTTGCTCTGTGGGGTATACGCCGCTATTTTGACAGGCTTATTGCAGACATAGACAGGTGCCGAGCCGACATCAATGATCTCTATAAAAAACAGGCCGATTGCCCGGTCGATAGAATCGAGGAGCGCGTCGCGGGAACAGAAGAGGACATCCGCGATCTCAAGACCCGCGTGTTCAAATAATGTGCTTGACAATTTTCAATAAGCAATATAAGGTGACACTATGAAAGTACGAGAAGAATTTGTCAAGTTTTTTTCCGAGTACAAAGAAGCATATACCCGGAAGCATCTTGAATTTGTGGTGACGAGCGGAGATCGTCCGCGCGATCCCGTCGGAGCTCCACACAAAAAGCCCGACAACGCGATTGACATCACGCTTCGCTGGTACGGGGATTACGCTCCTATCGCGGCCTACAACCACTTATTCGCCCACATGCTCAACCATTGGCCCTACCGCGCGGGGATTGACAACACCATCGGCAACATTCACATCCACATCGACTTAGGGCAGGGGAGCAAGACCGGTTGTCCCTATTTCTTTAAAGAGGATGGCGGGAAGTTCCTTTATCGTATCGAGAGCGAGAACCAGATAGCATGAGACAAAAGCGCGTAGACTACTACCTCGACAAGCTGCTTTCGCGCAAACTGCAAGTCGTGATTCTGTGCGTGATATTGTTTCTTGTGACTGACAAGTTCGACGCCGATAGTCTGGTTATTGTCATGTGTGCATATATGGGGTTCTCGGTAGCTCAAAGATTCGCACCACCGTATCAGGGGGGATGAAATGAAGCGCATGGCAATAGCGGTCGCGTGTGGACTCATCGCGGGTGTGGTGCTGGTTTATTTTTTCACGCCGACGCCTGACCCGGTAGTACCTGAGATCGTGGAGATCGTCAAATACGAAACGCGCTGGATCAAGCCCCCGGTGACTGACTGCGAGAAATCTCCCATCATAATCGAGGCCGTGATGGCCGACGACGTTATGGAGATCACCGCCGGGGACGGGTGCAAAACCGCGTCGGCTTCGGTTCGGCTTGAATGCCCTGCTCCACCGGTCAACGTCACGTCTCACGCCGTAGCATTCGGCGGTGGTGCTCTCGCCGCGCTGGTGCTGGTCTTGCTGTTATAGCTATTTTCAATTCATGCACCTCCTATGTCCGGTAGCAATACCGGGCCTCTCCTCTCGGAGAGTTGACCGCTCAGAAATGGGCGGTATTTTTTTGTACGCGCTTAGAAAAAATTACAAAATTAGCTTGACTTATTTTGCAATATCGACGACATTGTAATTACACAAGGAGGACATCATGAACGACCGCACCTATTACCTGACCCGCTGGCTGATAGTTTACGGTACACCCGAAGGCTTCGCCGATTGGTGGAGCCTTCAGATTAAATTACACGGAGGACACGATGACGACTGACCCACGAGTACCGTTTTCGGTTTCGCTACACAAGAGCGCTGCCGACAAGATCGAGCGCTATGTCGCAAAGATAGTCCGCGCGGAGAAGGTCAAGCGCGGCGCTGTCATAGAGCGTATGCTGCTCGAATCAATCAAGAAGGAGGACTGACATGAGAGACGAGAACATAGCTTTCCTCGCGCGGAACATTGCGCGATCCAAAGAAGTGCACCCGCTGTTTAAGATCATCGTGGCCAGCGCGCTGCAAAAGATCGGCGAGGACATGGCAGCTGAGAAAATCAAGGAGGGCGAGAATG
>DATIKF010000027.1:0-5917 GCA_035477855.1 Dissulfurispiraceae bacterium | reverse complement strand
GCGCCATGCGCCGGAGGAATATTGTCTCAACAACGACAACATGGCAAATAATGAGCTGAAAATAACGATGAAGAGCGCGCAAATCCGGAAAAAAAACAATCGCAGGAGAGTTGGACCTGAACTGTTTGCCAAAATCAATAGTTCAAGTCCGACAGACTCCTATGATGACAACGAAGTCATCTTTGGTCAGAGTCCGTCCTTCCGGAAATAGTCGTGTTGTCAGCTTATTGATTTCAGTCGTGCCGTGGAGGTCCCCAGTGACGTAGATCATCTGGCCACCGCCGTCCATGCCTTTTGGATCTCGCTTGAGCCCGGCAGACTGAAGCGGAAATGAAGCGCTCGAAGAAAGCCGATCAACGCCCCAGTCTTATAAAGTTCGGTCGGCTGGATCACTGAGGCCAGGGCATCGCTGATCCAACCGCCTAAAAATGTCAGCGAAATGAGCCATGCAA
This sequence comes from Dissulfurispiraceae bacterium, assembly GCA_035477855.1. Lineage (GTDB taxonomy): Bacteria > Nitrospirota > Thermodesulfovibrionia > Thermodesulfovibrionales > Dissulfurispiraceae > JAAYUK01. Next base: position 5,465 of record DATIKF010000027.1, on the reverse strand, counting down.
TCATAGAGCACGTCGCCGATTGCACAAAGCACATCAGGAAGAAACTTACCAGCCCATAGAGAAGTGTCAATGATCTGCTCATATTAGTGGGCTCCTTCGTTTGTACATGGGATAATCTTCACAACAGGTTTGAGTTCCGTCATCGTTATGGTTATGTCCTCAGAATCGCTCAAATCCAACATGGACGTCTGATGCTCCATAAGTTCATATAGCCCATCTTTATCAGCCCTGATTATCTCATGTGCTATTGTGCAGCGCCTCTCCAAACGATCAAGCACCGTCGCATCGCCATGAAAGGCATCCAGGATCTGTTGCCTCAGTGCCTCTGAGACAGGGAACTCATTGATCAATTCAAGTGCAGTCAGTTGTTCCGTCGTAAGTGCTGCCAGTTCAGCTGCCAACGGTCGTTTCATGTGCATCGGTGCCTCGCCCAGCAGGCGGTCAGTTAATGTTTTCGCTCTCTTCATATATTCCTCGATTGTCATTTATTGTATAACTCACTTTCAATAATGTCGTGCATAATTACGCTTCCCTTTGTTGCTGGTTCAGACCCCATAATATCGTCTCAGGTCGGTTCTACCGATATCTGGCAGGTGAGTTCTGAACTCACCCGGCATCATGATAGAGCAGGGCAAACATGTCAGCGGGTTGATCAGGAGGTGCGTCCTGGACGCACCCCCTCTGAACCGAGCGTCTGTTGCCTGTCTCCGTTACCTCGAACTGCCGATTATACCCAGCGCGGACAGCTTTGCGGCATGCTCCGGGTTAAGCTTATTTTTCTTATGTTTCTTTCTTTGCTCATGCAGCCAGGATCCCAGTTGTGTGTTTCGTGGAACCTTCACATGCCCTGTTTCAGCCTGAAACTTACGCAATTCCGCCCATCTTATCGGAAAGACGTCCTCCTGCAGTTCCCACTTAAACCCAATGTCAGTTAATTTTTTAACACGCACTGGACTGAGGTTATCGGATTTGTATTTTGACCGTTGATTCGATTGCCAGGTTCCAAGCTGAAACCCTTCTGAGGTGATGTAGTTCACCGGTGTGTTTAGATTCCAGTCATTCCCCTTTGCATATCGAAGCGTCTCCCGATACCCCTGCTCCCACAGATCATCAAGCACGTCCCAGCGAAACCCTATTGCATCAAGCTGTGCGATCCTTTCCCGGCTTAACAATCCATTCTTATATTCACGTCGTTTGTTTGACTGCCACAATCCGAGTTTGAATCCGCCCGGTGAGATATAGCTTGCGGGTGCGTTCGGCTTGCCGTCGTTTCCCCCGGCATAGTGAACCGTTTCCTGAAGCCCGCTTTCCCACCGGGCATCCAGCATATCCCAGAGGAATCCGATTGCACTGAGCAGTGCAATGCGATCGGAGTTCAATACCCCTCGTTTATATGCCCGCTTCTGATTGGATTGCCAGAGCCCAAGCCGGTACCCGGCCGCAGTCTTGTAACGCTTCGGCGTGTTTGGATTCTGATTGTTTTCGGCGGCGTAACGAATGGTCTCTTGCAGACCCTGCTGCCACTGAGCATCCAGCGCATCCCAGGCAAACCCGATGGAAGTCAGCCGTGCAATTCGATCCTGACTTAAGGCACCTTGTTTACGTGCCCGTTTCTGATTGGATTGCCAGAGGCCAAGCCGATAGCCGGCTGGAGTCTTATAACGCTTGGGTGTGTTAGGTATCTGGTTGTTCTCCGCTATGTATCGAACCGTTTCCTGAAATCCCTGCTCCCACTGAGCATCGAGGAAGTCCCAGATGAACCCGATTGCATCAAGCCTGGCAATCCTGTCCTGAGACAGTTGACCATTTCTTCTTTTGACGCGCATCTGATTCTGCCATGCCCCCAGACTATCGCCGCCGGGCATGACGAATCGCTGCTCCGCATTGGCATTGCCGGACATGTCTTTGTATTTCAATGTCAGGCCGTACCAGTAATCCCATGTCTTGCTGAGGACATCAATAGCTTTTGTACTGATCGCATCGATGAATCGCGCCTCATCAATACGTGCTGGAATATTAAAGAACTCTATCCGTGCAGCAAGTGCCTGCATTGCGGCTGTCCATGCTGGTGTCCCTTGCGCACCTTGTCCTTTCAATACCGCCAGGTCAGAAACAACCAGTTCAAGCCGCTGGTCCTGATCAACCATTGCCTGCAGGACCTGCCAGACATGGGCAAAATCCGATTGCGCCAGAGCTTCCGCCGGATCAGTACTGTCATTGAGTACGACCGGGACAAAGATATATCCCAATGCCTTGCCGCCCCTGAGGGCCCGACCTGCCGCCTGTATGATGTCAATGGGACTTCGCTTTGGATCCATAAACGCGACGTAATCAACGCTGGGGACATCGACCCCCTCAACGAGACAGCGCGCATTGCTGACAATCCCGCATTCTGCAGTCTCAAACTCATGCATAATGGAGCTTCTGCAGCCAGAAGACATTGCTCCATTGACATGGAAAAACTGCATCATCCTGTCAGGGGGAATAGCATCAGAATGGAGCCTGTTATAGACGGCGTTAAGACTGTGAGGACTGCCGGCATCTGTCAGCGCCGCTGCACCCTTTACATTGCTGTGAAAGGTGAATCCTTTTTTCAGATCATATTGACTTAAGCCTTTGGCAAGTGCGACGCGCTTTGCCAAAGCATTGGCATCCCACTGCTGATCGTCTGTGGTAACGATGAGTTGTCGTGCTTCTATCATTGTTTTGACCTCGGCATCGCTGACAAGGGTGACAATGACCTTATAGTCGCTGATGTGTCCTCGTGCAATAGCTTCGGCATAGGTCATTTCGAAAAACGGTTTGCCATAGATTACCTCGTCGTCCATGCTGCACAGGGGTATGTTCTCAATAGTAGCTTTTGCCTTAAGGTTGGGAGCGTAGACCTTCGGCGTTGCCGTCATGAACAAACGCTTTTTGATGGGCACATTGGCGTCGCTCAGGGCGATGCCCCATGTCTTCGTGTGGATCCCGGCTGTTCTATGTGCCTCGTCAAAGATGGCGAGGTCAAAGGTCATGCCGGCTTCAAGCGCTGCGAGGGACAGAGCCTTGCTGGACTGGTAGGTTGCAAAGACGATCGAGGTGATGTCGGGCTTTTGCTGAAGGAAGGCCTTAACCTGCTCTATATCGGTGGTCACCGGGAAGTCCACATCGCTGATGTGCTCGATCGGAGAATCGTTCCCTAAATCCACCGTTGTATCACTGCAAAGGCAGAGGTATCGAAATGGGTTCAGAGAAGTGTTGACCGCCCACTGCCGGAGTGTCTGCGCCATGAGTGCAAGACTTGGAACCATTATGAGAATGCTCTTGGCTTGCAGTCTCTCGGCAATCCACAGAGAGGCAAGTGTCTTGCCGGTGCCGCACGGCAGGATGAGTTGTCCTCGGTCGTGGGTCATGAAGTAGGGAAGGGCGGCATCGATTGCTTCCTGCTGTGTGCTATTGGGAGAGAGTTGCGAAGGCTGCTTGATAGCATTATCATCCAGATAGCTTCTCAGGCGATCGAAAAAGTCGCTGTCCAGACGATCGAGACTGTTTGCGATAATGCAGCTGACATTGCGCTGGTTCTGAATTTTGGCAGTGACATTGGTGGTGTTGGTAATTATAAGCCGCGAATCGGCCCGTTCTGAGGTCGCAAGAAACGTGGCCAGCTCGCTATATGTTGGTGTGTCATTTGAATCACTTCGGAATTTGCATTGAAAAGGATGCAGTGCATCATCGACAGTTACGGCAACACCGTCTATCCCATTGTCCTGAATGCCCGAAAGTGCCAGGCGTTCTCTTATGGAAGAGGGGATCTCCCGGCGGAGATAAACGGCTTTGTACTGATAGCGAGGATCGAGGGCTAACAGAGCTTTGGCAAAATTTTCGAATGCGTTTCCTTTGTCGTGCTCGGAACTGAGGTCGGCGATGTGCTTGTGAAGATCACTCCAGGACGATGCATTTGCAGATAAAGATTGAATCAGGTTCATGTGATATCCTTTTAAGCCGTGGTGACCAGTCTGCATTGGCTGGCAGCAAGAATGATACAAAGTCATCGAAGATCATTCCGCTACAGGCTTATAAAAATATTGAGGCACCTTGTCAAGGGGGAATGCGCATTTTAGGCGTGGTGATGTTATTAATCTGATGCGGAATGGTCAAAGTATGTTTGAACCGTACTCGTCGACACGGGTTGCGTTGTACACACGAACACGCATTTTAAGGCAAAAAGCGAAAGTACGCATTACACCTCCAATAAAATGCTCTGATGTCGAGGCAAAAGTGCGGATTACCCATAACAACACGCATTTTCAGCAATATGGTGGTCGCATTGATTACCTTTAGAAATTCACATGACTCATAAGCAGATAAATCTATCATCTCTGCAATGATGCGCTTCACAGACCCAGATATTCCGATCTTCAAAGCTTACCAAACGTCTTGATCTTCAGGAAGCTCAGCCCTGTCGGTTTCATAAATAGAGCGTGCTTTTATTTGGCCTTGACACTCCAGATTAAACTTCCCTTGATCAACGGTGACGTGTCTTTCTGATTCCCAAGCCGTTCATCTACAATCAAGCCGAATTGTCCAAGCGCAAGCGGATTCATATTTTTCTAACCGCTCGCACTTACCCATAATTATTTACCGAGCCCGGCCATGCACGTATATTTCAGCACTGTATAATCGTCAATCCCGTAATGGGAACCCTCTCGCCCAAAACCACTTTCTTTGACACCGCCAAAAGGGGCTTCACATGTCGATATGATAGATTCATTGACGCCAACCAACCCGTATTCGAGTGCTTCCGAAACTCGCCATGCCCTTCCGAGGTCCCTGGTGAATACATAAGCAGCAAGTCCGAATGGAGTATTGTTAGCCAGACGCACCACTTCTTCCTCAGAAGTAAATCGAAATACCGGTGCAACCGGTCCGAAGGTTTCCTCGCACGCGCACAGCATGTCATTGCTGGCATCCGCAATTACAGTAGGCTCAAAAAATAATTTCCCTAACGCATGTCGTTTCCCGCCGATGACAATCCTGCCACCTTTGGACTTTGCGTCTTTAACATGGAGAGCTACCTTCTTGAGTGCTTTCTGATCAATAAGAGGACCTTGGGTAATTCCAGCATCTAACCCGTTTCCAACCTTGAGTTCCCCGACTTCCTTGCTCAGCAGATCCACAAAACGGTCATATATGCTATCGTGCGCATAAAACCTGTTTACACAGATACAGGTCTGTCCAGCATTCCGGTATTTACTTGCCAGAGCATTTTGCACGGTTAGTTCCAGATCAGCATCCTCAAAAATAAGGAATGGTGCGTTTCCTCCCAGCTCCATTGACAGTTTCTTAACAGGCTGCTGAAAAACTCTTGATGCAAAATGCACTGCCAAAAACGACTCTCTCAGAGGCTCAAGAATCGAAAAACTCGGGTCAATCCATGTCAGAACATCCCCCGAAATTGACCCTGCTGAGCCGCAGAGGGACTT
>DATIKF010000026.1:0-6770 GCA_035477855.1 Dissulfurispiraceae bacterium | reverse complement strand
GGAGCCCTTGGAGGGGTTGCATCATTGCCAGGGCAAAGGGTTATATGAAGCGCAACGCACCCGACGCCATCTGGCACGACCTAGTAACCATCATCAGTGAACGGTGGCACGTAGTGCTCGAGCTCTGGCCCGCAAAGGGCTTTCTAGCGCTCATCGGCTTACTGTTCGGCCCCATCACCGGCGCTCACGTAGCGCTAGTAATCGTGATGGTGTTAGACCTAATCGTAGGCATGATGGCCGCAGTTAGGGAGGGGCGTTTAGACTCTAGGGTAGCCCGCTCCAAGAGCATCGGTAAACTGCTCAGCTACATGGCCGTGTTAATCGTAGCTCACCAGGTTGAAGTAACCCTAATCAGCACCCCGTATCACCTACTAGGCGGCCATATCCTATCAGCGGCCATCATCTACCTGACCGCTACCGAGTCGCTGAGCGTCATCGAGAATGTGGAGAAACTAACCGGCGTACCGCTGGCCCGCAGTCTGCGAGGCGTGCGTAGGTTGCTCAGAAAGTTAGGAGGCAGTCATGTTACGAATGATAAGACCTGACCTACTACCGCGACTAACGGCGATGGTAGGCGCCTTTGAGGGAGGCGGCCTAGCAGGTGACTTTGACAACCAGGTAGCCTCTTGGGGACCGTTTCAATGGAACATCGGCCAAGGGACGTTGCTACCACTGCTCAGGCGGATTGCCGAACTAGACCTAACCCGGATGCAGGCGATACTCGGACCCGACCTGGTAGCGGCGCTAACCGATAACGAGACCCTGACGCGGTTCTTCCGAGAGCGGGTGTTAGTGGCCGATAATCAGGCTCGAGCCCGTCCTGATTACATCCGGGCCTTTGCCTCTCTAGCCAACACCGTAGCCGCCCGGCAGGCCTTTGCCGAGCATAGCGCCGTCTACGTTGACCGCGCAGCTCGTGACGCTGCCAGGCTGGGCTTCATCACCGAGCGGGGCATTGCCCTAACGCTAGATATCGCTGTCCAAAATGGCGGTATCCGCACCGCCCGCACCGCCCTTGGGGTCGAGAATAGCCACCTTGACCGGTTCTGGGGATTATGCCAAGCGCACCATCACCCGGAATGGGAGCGGCTACGCCTACTAGCCCACGTCGTAGCGGACATGGCTAACCCGCGCTGGCGCGAGAATGTCAGAGCCCGTAAGGTCACTATCGCGGTAGGCAACGGGCGCGTACACGGCAGGGACTATATTCTCGAGCGCGACTTCGGCATTCGCTACTGGTCAAACCGCGAGGCCAGAATACCGGCGACTTGGCACGCCACCCCCCACTTTGGCGCGTAGCCTCAAGGTGGAGGTAGTATGGTAAACATTCTTAGGCAAATCCAGACCGCACTAGAGCAGGTGCTAACGGTAGTGGCGCTGGCCGTAGCATTGATCGAGGCACAGCAGGGCAGCGAGAAGGGCGAGACCAAGAAGGCCGAAGCGATCAAGCTTATTCAGGGCTGGCTACCGGTGGAGCAGTTGCCGGTGTTTCTGCGCCCGTTCTATAGCCTGATCCTGAGCGTCTTGATCGACCTTGCAGTCGCCGTGTTCAACCGTGACGGTTTTTTCGCAACATCCGGCAGATAGTAGCTGACGCTGCCGGAGAGGCCGCGCGCCGTAGACCCCACCGCCAACCGTTCAGGCGCTAGGCCTAGGTAGCCCTCGAGTGCAACCCTCGAGGGTTTACCCTTTTGCTGTCGGTTAAAATGCGTTAAGGAGGTACGTTATGCGACCGAGACAGAGCGCTCGAGCCCTAATGCTAGCGCTACTAGGCATTTTGGCGCTATCAGGCATGGCTCACAGTCAATCGGTAGAACTAGAGTTCGGGACGCTATTCACGTTCCAGCATCAGTTGGAAGCCTATCTAATCGCCCAGGCCCCGGTGTTACTAGCCGAGCAAGGGCCTATCACCTTTTGGCTGTTACCAGAGTTGGGCCTGTTCAGCGACCTGAACCTCCGCAGCGTCAGGGGCTATCTACGGGCGGTGTTGCTAGCCGACTCAAAGGCCGCTACGTTAGGATTAGAAGCAATGATAGGCCACTATTATGGGGCACCGTTTAGTCTGCGCCTGTTCGTCCGCACCGGGTTCTAGGTGCCGACCCCAGAGCTAACCGCCCGCATCCTTGACTATGTAGCCCGACACCCCGGCTTAGGCCAGCGTCAGGTAGCTAGAGCCCTGGGGTGTTCGTACTATGCGGTGCGGGAGGTCACGAGGGTCGGGCTACCCCCACCTGAGCAGGGCGAAACCGACACCCCGCCACCAGCCGAGCCCTACCGCTACGAAGAGAGCAGCAACGGCAGCGCCGCCCTATCGGGCATTGTGCCGCACTGCTCACTAGAGCGCTTCCTAGCCGACTCAAAAGTGGATTTAAGCATCTGGACAGTCGAGCGGTACATCATCAACTCTTGGGAGGTAGGCCGCCGTGATAGGCGGGTAGAGCTGGACTATCAGGACGGCGCGGCTACCGGCTCAGTCCGGGACACGGGCCTGATAGCGAAAGAGCAACTTTATCAGATCAAGGTGTGGCTCACTCGCAGGGTCGAGGAGAGGGGGCTCGAGCAGTTACGCGAGGCCGTTATAGCGGCTATGCGGGAGCATTCCCCCCGGTACGACAAGCCCCGCTATCGCACGGCGCCGCCAGAGTCACGGTACATGCTAGAGATAGCCATCCCGGACCTACACGTAGGCAAACTAGCTTGGGGGCAGGAGGCGGGCGAGGACTACGACATCAAAATAGCGGAGCAGGCATTTAGGGGCGCCGTCGAACACTTCCTTGAGAAGACGCGAGGCTACGACATCGGGCGCGTGTTGTTCGTGGTGGGCAATGACCTGCTTCACGTTGACAACGAGAACAACGCCACCGCGCTAGGCACCCGGCAGGACGTAGGCTCGCGCTGGCAGAAGTCATTTAAGCGGGCGCTAGAACTCCTGGTATGGGGCATAGATCGGATGGTGGCCATCGCCCCGGTACATATCCCAGTTATCCCCGGCAATCACGCCACTAGTGCCGAGCATCTGATGGGCGAGGTGCTGTCGGCCTGGTATCGCCTTAACCCGGCGGTCACGGTAGACAACCGGCCCAAGCACCGCAAGTACGTTAGATACGGCAACAGCCTAATCGGTTACACCCATGGCCACCACGAGAAGCACGCCGATCTGCCGCTAATCATGGCGACCGAGGCGCCCGAGCAGTGGGCAGCCACCCGTTACCGCGCCTGGCATATCGGCCACCTACACCACAAGCGCACCACCCGCCATGAGGTGGTGCGGGAGCGTAACGGGGTTGAGATACGCATTAGCCCGGCACTGTGTGCCGTTGATGCGTGGCACAGCCAGAAGGGTTATGTCGGCAGTGTTCGAGGGGCTGAAGCATTTCTTTGGCACCCATCACTAGGATTAGAGGCGCACCTGAGTTATAGTCTGTTTAAGGAGGCGCCATGTTCGCCATAGATATCGACGGCGTCATAGCCAACTCGCTCGAGCCCGTTCTGCTTCATGTATGCCGCACGTTAGGCGTGCCCATAGAGCAACTAGCCCCACTCACAACCTGGGACGTAGCGGCCTGCTTCCCAGAGGAGCGGCGCCCGGAGGCGGAGAAACTGATCCGCCGCGCCTATGCCCACAACGAGGGGCAGATTTACACCCTAGCGCGACCTATACCCGGCGCCCTTGACGCCGCGCTGTGGCTGCATCAGCGCCAGTTGCTAAAAGCCTACATTACCAGTCGTCCGGACACGCTCAAGGCGGTAACTAGCGACTGGCTCGAGCGTGAGGGGTTCCCGCAAGCGCCGGTCTACCACACCACCAACAAAGCCGGGGCGATGGCTGAGGCTCGAGCCCTTGTGATGGTCGAGGATAGCCCCGAGGAGATCAAGGCTTTGCGTGAGGCGGCGGCTAGCATCATCATCTTCGACGCCCCTTATAACCGAGACCTGCCAGGAGTCCGCATTAGCGATTGGTCCTCGTTTATGTGGCTGCTAGCAGCTCTACCACTAGACTACCGGCACCGGGCCAAAAGGGGTTTCTGATGGCGCCCAACATTATCGGCATCACCGGCAAGGCGGGACACGGCAAAGACCTGCTCTATCAGCGCGTGCTAGCGCCTAGAGGCTATGTGCGGGTAGCGTTAGCAGACCCGCTCAAGGCATTGCTGTTCGCAGGAGTCTATGACCCCGAGCAGCTCTTGGCCTTGGGCAATCTGTACTACATGATCTTTGGCGAGGAGAAGCCCCCGGCGATCCGGGAGGCGCTACAGAAACTCGGCACCGACAAGATACGCACAACCGTTGACCCTGGCATATGGGCCTACTTTGGCTTGCAGCAGGTATGGCGGCTAGCGAGTCAGGGTAGGAAGGTGGCCGTGACCGATGTCCGCTTCGAAAACGAGGCTCGAGCCCTACTAGGCGACATCGACTGGCTAAAGGATCAGTACGCGCAGATGGCCGAGAGCGGCGGGATATTCTCACCTCGTATCCGTGAGGGCCTAACGTCCACCTGGAGCGAAGGCGGCCTAATCCCCCCCCCAGGCGAGGCTGTGCTAGTGAGGGTCAGCAGGCCCGCTATGCCAGAGCCTGATGATGAGCATGTCAGCGAGTTAGGCGGCTTTACGGTAAGTCGCTGGATCGAGGCTGCTACCCCGGATGAACTCAGCGCCCAGGCTGAGACGTGGTTAGGCAGTTTAGAGGCGGTCCGGTCGTAGTATTGACACGGCTGGCGAGACACAAGCCCTTTGCTAAACGTCACTACACGAGCCGCTTTTAGCAAACGTTTTAGCAAAGCCCACAGTTAAGAGGCGGCCACCTGAGCCGCCTTAACGGGATAACCCGAAGAGTTGTAGCGACAGTATACCCCGGCCAGCGCCGGGGTTTTTCTTTAGCCTTGGCGTTCGGTTATGTTGTCAAAAACCGCCTGTGCCAAACCTACAGCAAGGTCGGCTAGACCCTTCCGGTAGTCACCGGTGAGGTCCGTCATCAGTCCACGCCCCTCACCGCTAGCGATGAGCGCCGCTAGGAGCTGCAAGGACGCATCTTCAAGCCTCTTGGTCTCATTGTCATTGGGGTACGTGGTGGTCGTGGACGACTTATACGTTGGTGTCGGGCTGGTGTAGAACGGGTTGACCTTGGGCTGTTCCATGCCATCGCCTAATTACCTCCAGGGGACTGCCGACTTTAGGCGGCAGCGGAATGGAGGTGTGAGCGGTAGCGAACCCCTCAACATCTCCAATAGAAACGAGTGTTGTGCTATACTTATGGCATGGACATCACCCGTACCGTCGTGCTGCCTCTTGAGTCGCATTCCGCTTTGGGGGCGACACTTGAGGAAGCGAGAAAGGCATACGGGATACTGTCCAAGACCTGCTTTGAGGAGGGCTTGACAAGTCGCTACAAACTGCACCATGCGGGCTACCAAGCCGTGCGTGAGGCTACTTCTCTCACCTCGCAGATGACGTGCTCGGCTATCCGCACGGTGGCGGCGGCTTATAAGTCGGCTAAATCCAACAAACATGTTCTGAAAGCCCCCGCTGACTTTAGCGGTGAAACTCTCAGCCTTGAAGGCGGCAAGCGTGGGCGGGACTTCAAGCTGAATGTCTTCAAGTGCATCGTCTCCCTTTCTACCGTGCAAGGTCGTCTCAAGCTCCCTTTTGTCATGGGGGAGCATCAGCGGCAGTACCTCGAAGATGAAGTGTGGCGTGTACAAGCCGCTAAGCTGGTTAAGGCGAAGCGGGTTAAGGGCGAACGCTTTGAACTGCACGTGTCGCTTGTCAAGACCGTAGAACCCACCGAACACGTCAGCGGCGGCGTGCTTGGGGTGGATACCGGACGCCGTTACCTCGCTGTCGCTTCTACGGGCAGCGACGCGCACTTTTTCCCGGCGGGACATCTGAAGCCCAAGAAAGAGCACTTTCGGAGACTTCGCGGCAGGCTTGACTCTAAGGGCACTCACAGCGCAAAACGCACCCGTAAGCGGGTTGCAACGCGCGAGGCACGGCTTACAGAGGATTTCCAGCATTGCACCGCGAAGAGACTTGTGGAACTTGCTCAGCAAAAGGGTTGCGGGGTTATCGCCGTGGAACGGCTTAACGGCATCCGGGGGCGTACCGGAGCTAGAGGCAAAAAGGCCCACTATCACCACACAACATGGGCCTACGCTCAGTTTTTGCAAATCCTGAGCGACAAAGCGAACGCAGCGGGGATCAGTGCAGTAGCCGTTGACCCAGCCAACACAAGCCGGTGCTGCAACCGCTGTGGTCACACCGCTAAGGAGAACCGTAACGGGCTGTCGTTTGTGTGCCAGCATTGCGGTTACTCCCTTCACGCCGACCTGTCGGCTGCTAGAAACATTCGCCTACGGGCGATCACGGACGGGCATGACCTCGTTCGTGACGGGCTACAGTCAGTTAGCCCCGATGCTGTGGACGTTGACGCCAAAGGCGCTTTAAGCGCAACTGAGGTTGAGTTCACGGCAAGCCGCCAGCTTTAGCTGGCGGTATCTGACACTCCTTTCGCCTTGAAGGTACACCCTCACGCAGCGCCGCGTCAAGTACCATTGCAGGATTGTTATATAAATGCACCCGAAATCCCGCGTTTTGCCTAGCCGGTAGGGGGTAAGGCTAGCAGGATTGTTATATCGGCTTAGTTGACGGGTAGTTGATCGGCGGGCCAGAGCTGAACGGCGCAGCGTAGAGAAGCGCCCTACACCACGCGGCTTTGGTGCTATTTATTTACTTGACGGGTAGTTGTCAGCCACTTGGCGGGTAGCTGTTCGGCTT
>DATIKF010000025.1:0-27518 GCA_035477855.1 Dissulfurispiraceae bacterium | reverse complement strand
AGTCCCTCTGCGGCTCAGCAGGGTCAATTTCGGGGGATGTTCTGACATGGATTGACCCGAGTTTTTCGATTCTTGAGCCTCTGAGAGAGTCGTTTTTGGCAGTGCATTTTGCATCAAGAGTTTTTCAGCAGCCTGTTAGTCTAATCGGAAATCATACTCTTTGCAATGACAGAAACATTTCCGAAATGTTTCATGTTATCAGGATCTTCTGCCGATCAAGAGCAACCCCGTATCTGCTGGCGCCATACTTTCGGATGGTGCGAATGACACAGGCCGCCTGAACTGCTTCATCGGAAATGCGTTCCCGAAGCCGACGGTTCAGTTTGCTGATGTACTGACGGAGCAAGTCTGCGCCGAGGCCATCCTTGTGCGCGGCGATGAAATCTTCGGCTTTGAACGAACGGGGCTTATGGATCTGCCGCCATATTTCGGCCACCTTGCCAAGATTGGCAGGCGCTCCCGGCACGTCGAGCGTAACAAAACAGTCGTGGCAGCTATTACAATGATCTTGCGCCATGTGTCTGCACCGTGCTCGTTTCAGCAACAGGAACAGGACGTAAACCATGAGGAGAGAAGGCTCCAGCTCAAATGTCGCGCTGCCGATATGCACCGTTCTTTCGGAAAGATTGATCGCGAGATCCGGGATGAAAATTGCCTGATCAATTGCCCGTTGGCTCTCTGCAATAAGATCGCGGAAGCTGGTCTCGGGAAGGGCTACTTTACCTCGAAGGCGAAGAAATGGCAGGTCAGCAAGTTCCACGATTGTCTTCTTCTTCCTGCTCCCCGGGGAAGGATAGAAGAAGTCCGGGCGTGATTCATATTGCTCGGCTACAAGGACATGATAGAGCCGGTCATGCGGACGGCCGAAAAGTTGCATCGCTGCCCCGAGATAAAAGCTCATGGTTTTGCGACCACCCGCGAGCGAACAATGCAGGCGCGTTTCCGGATCAGATGTTTTCCCTCTGACCGTGGCGAAGATCGTTTCTCCTATATAGCCGTTGTCTTCAGGGGTGCGAACGTCATCAAGCAAATGCCCGTCTATCTTGCGAGGGATAATAAATGAGCTTTCCGTAAGTGGGATAGAGGGGAGCTGGTAATCAGCCTGCATGTCGGCAAGAACATTGCTTGCCAGTAGTGTTTTCTTAAGCACCCGATACCCTGCTGCGGTGGTTATAACAATAATTTCGTCCGGATATACAGGCGGGTGTTGTTGCGAGAGCGCATAGATTGTTTCTGAAATAATCTGGGGCGTGGCGCCCGCTATGAAAATGAAGACCTCTTGCCGATAAATGCAGGCTCGTTGCACCGCTTGAACGGGCATTCGTGTATGCCCTCTACTTTTCAAGTGCTTATTGCCGACAGTTGTCGTCGGACCGTTCGATATACAAACACGAATACCCCCTGCCGCATATAAATGTTATTGCAAAATAGAGATGAAGATATTATGCCACTGATTAACCTCTAATTCCATTTTAAAATCATGAGAGCATTTATAATCCAAGGACAGGCAACTATTGAGCAAACTCGTTTGTGATCCAATTCCATGCCTCTCAATGACGAGGACAAATGGAGTTCCAGATCGTCAATACTCTTAAAAACGTGATTCAGAAAGATTATTCTCGCAGATCGTCCCATATATTCTCAATCTGACTCAAACAAAACGCTCTCCGGAATACCCGGGGGGGATTCATTTGCCCCGAGGGGGTACCTGCACGGCTTGTCCACAAGAAACGCCTGCTCTCCCCCACTGATTTGCGCCCCGAAACCACTCATTGGTTGCCCCAAAAATACACTCAAAAACGGTGTGTGGAAATCCATACGGTGGAGTGGAGCCAAAAACTCAATTGCAACTCATTGATTTTAAAGCTAAAATGGTCGGGGCGAGCCGATTCGAACGGCCGACCTCTCGCACCCCAAGCGAGTGCGCTAACCAAGCTGCGCTACGCCCCGATTTGAAAACAACAATGTCTTTACGAAAGGTTCTCAAGAATCCTTGTGAGCCGTTCCCGAATCGTCCGGATAATGCGCTCAGCATCCTGCGGACCGCATGCTGTTTGCAGCTCTGCAGACGGCGGTTCGGACAGGATGACCGGAACCAACGCTTCGTCATGCAGCATGCCGCCAAGTTTTCGCCTGACACCGTCGATGGTATAGCGTTCTTCATGAAGAAGACGCCGGATCAACAAAATAAGGTCAATGTCTTTTTTTGTATATATCCGTTGGCCGGATCTGCTTTTTCTCGGCCGAAGCGAGGGGAATTCGTTCTGCCAGTAACGCAAAACATAGGTTTCTACCCCGACGAGCGCACTCACCTCCCCTATTTTATAAAAAAGCTTTTCAGGGAACAGCCGAAGAGGCTCTGATGATGAACGCGCCCTTTGCATCAGCAAACTACCTGAAGCAACTATACCTTTTCAATTGCTGTTTTCAGATGATCACTTGCCTTGAAGGTGACGACCCTGCGAGGCGTAATTTCCACTTCCTGCTTTGTCTTTGGATTGCGTCCGACCCGCGAGCCCTTTTTGCGCACATTAAAAGTACCGAACCCGGAGACCTTGATGGATTCGCCTTCAATGAGCGTATGCTTAATCGTGTCGAATACTGACTCGACAATATCCTGGCAATCGTTCTTCGGCAGACCTACTTTTTCAAAAACAAGATTGACGATATCAGCCTTTGTCATGATGCGTCTCCCCCGCTAAGTTCACAAATTGAGTATATTTTCAAGAAAATGGCACCGCTTCCCGATACCGAGCACCATTTTATCGCACCCCATTGCTGTATTGTCAAGTTTTTCTTTGGAAAACCATCAGTTTGTTTGACTCCCCGAACCTCTTTCTGCTAACGTGTATGATACATTTTTGCTCAAAACTATCTCATTACAAGGACCGGAGAGCATGAAGAAACCAGTGAAGCAGGCATCCGAAAAAGAACTGAGAGAAAAGAAAATTCAGGGGATACGCAAGAGACTTGTTCAGCAACGTGAAGAGCTTCTTACGGGAGCGGGCATTACGATGACGACACTTCCGAGCGAAACATCAACAGAGCTGGGTGATCAGGCCTCTGCTGAGATTGACCGGAACTTTACGCTTCGCCTTCGGGACCGTGAACGCAAGCTCCTGAAAAAAATAGAAGAAACCATTGAGATGATCGACAACGGCGAATATGGCATCTGCGAAGGGTGCGGCTGCGAAATTACCATCAAACGACTCGATGCAAGGCCGGTTACCACCATGTGCATAGACTGCAAGACCGAGCAGGAAGAAGAAGAGAAACTCCGCGAACGCTAATCAATACCGGAGCGAACGACTCAGGTCGCTCCGTTCCTTATAAATATTCGCCCAGCAGATTACAACAAAACGCCGTCACAAAAATAGCAACTCCCGTAAAGAAAACCGTCCATGGCGCTGAAAGAATATACGCCCGATTCGCGCTGACCATCGAACCCCACGTGGGCGGCGGCTGAACTGACCCCCTGCTGTCAATAGTAGACCCCAAAGCATTCAGGCACCGAGCACATGCTGAAAAATCCATGCATTTGGTGAAAGAGTGCGAGGGTTCAAAACGCGCTGGAAAGAATAAAGCACATCACTGGCCTGCACTTTCCGGCCATCGGGAAAGGGAACATCCGAGCGCAACATGAAGCGGTACCGCATGCCATCTTTTGAAATGTCCCATCGCCCGGCAATGTCCGGAATAACCTCCAGGTCGCCGTTCAGCCGGACCAGTCCGTTATAAAGCTTTGCAGCGACGGTTGACGCAGAAACATCGGTAATCAGTGCAGGGTCAAGGGTAGATGGATTGGCAATGAGTCGATAATGAATAAAACCGTCAATGCGCCGGACAGGGCTGCAACTGAACATCGCAACAATGCAGAATACGAGTACGAGCAGCATTATTGTTCTTGGGCTGTGTTGTATTCGAAGTTCCGGAAAATCTCGAGCACCGACACAAAAAGCGCAATGACGAGCGGCCCGAGAATCAGGCCGATCAGTCCGAATAGCTTAATTCCCCCGAGGACGCTGAAGAGGATAATCAGCATCGGCATCTTGACGCGGTTGCCGATAATCAGCGGCTTCAGAATATTATCGATCAGGCTGATGCCGAAGGCGCCGATAATCAGCAGTGCTACCGCTTTAGAGGTTGCCCCGGTGGCAAAGAGATAGAGAACCGCAGGCGCCCAGACTGCTGCCGCACCGAGTATCGGGATAAATGACGCCATGCCGGTAGCAAATCCCCAAAGTACAGGCGACTTGAAATCGACAATCGCAAAGGCTATGCCCGCAATGAGTCCCTGAATGATTCCGACGATAACTCCGCCGTAAATAGTCGACACTACAATGTCATGGATCTGGTCGGCAAGCCGATGCTTATCCTCTTCCCTGAACGGCATATAGTCTTTGCCCTTTTGGAGAAAGCGCAGACCATCAATCAGCATGAAAAAAATGGCAAAAACCATAAGCAAAAAGTTGACAAAGAACAAGACGATATCGCCGAAGCCTCTCGTCGCCTTTTCAAGCACAACGTCGCGCACATGCACAAGGTTATCTACCAGAGCCTTGTCAAACTGCGCCTGGGGAATGCCGAAGATCTTGATAACCTTGGTGTAAAGCCACTGCACGTACGGATGATGCGCAAGACGTTCGTTAAGCTGGAATGATGACGAAAGAGATCGCACTTCTTCCATAAATGCAAAGCTTATATAGGAAAAAGGGCCGAGCAGCATCGCACAGATTATGATGACGGTAATAAGCGATGCGACCGACTTATACTTGACGAACCGGAGAATATATGCAAACAGCGGATAAAAGAGAATGGAAAGGACAATTGCCCAGCCAATCGGCAGCAGAAAAGGCTTCAGCACCTGGAATGTCATGAATCCCAGGAGCAGCACCAATGCAATCATTACAAAGAGATAAAACTTTCGGGACCCCATTGTTCTCTCGTGAAAGTGCAGAAATCAAGACATTCAGGATAAATCCAATTCCATTGTTTTGATCCTGAAATTTTGAGTTCTGACGGTTCTCACCCTCCCCTGCAAAAAGCAACCCGCCGCGATGCCGATACAAATGCACGGAACAGCTCTTCAGACAGTTTATCATGAAACATGCGTTCCGGATGCCACTGCACCCCGACACAGAATGGATGAGTCGGCAGCACAACGCCTTCGATAATGCCGTCAGGCGAAGTCGCAAACACTGAAAGCCCGTCACCCAACCTTTGAATCGCCTGATGATGCGAAGAGTTCACTTGTGCCTGTGAGCCTTCATAGCATGAGTCTTCGCAGAACAGAGCAGACAATTCAATGGAATGCGTCCCTTCGTGGTGGTGAATTCCGGCAAGGCGATTCGTTGTATATTGTGTCGGAATGTCCTGATAAAGCGCCCCGCCGAAAAAAACATTCAGCACCTGCATGCCATAGCAAATGCCGAGAACCGGTTTCTGCCAGTCCATCATCATGCGCAGGAGCGAAAACTCGTATTCTGTGCGCTGACGAACCACAAGCCTGCACAGGGACGGTAAAACTGCAGTTGCTTCGCCGTACAACTCAGGCAGAATGTCGCCGCCACCGGACAGCAATAGCCCGTCAATAATACCTCCGTGCTCCTGCACAGACGGTCCGGGCGGCAGTATGAAAGGAGTTCCTCCCGCTTTTTCAACGGCAGCGGTGTAATCTTGATGCAGACGAAACCGGCCATCTATCATACCAGGTGTAATACCAATGACCGGCTTCATCGCAATATCCTTCCGGCGCGCGTGCCCGTAAGTTCGCCGTCGAGCATTGCCGTCTGTCCGTTCACAATCACATGAACAATACCCTTCGGCCGCTGAAAAGGATTCCGGAAATCGGCCCTGTCTTCAATTCTGTAAGCATCAAACACCACGATATCTGCAAAATAGCCGGGCCGGACAGTCCCGCGTTTTTCGATACCGAACGTATACGCAGGAACCGATGTCATGCGGCGAATTGCATTCTGGAGCGGCATGAGGTTTTGCTCCCGGACATAGCGGGCCAGAAGTCTCGGGAAGCTTCCAAATCCTCTCGGATGCGGTTTGCCTTTCGCCGTCACCCCGGAAAAAGAACGGGCCGCGCTGTCAGACCCGAACATGAGGTACGGCAGCTGCAGAAATCGCTGAAGATTCTCTTCGCACATGGAAAAAAATATCGCCCGGGTTCTGGCCTCTTCGTCAATGAGAACATCCAGAAGAGCTTCCGCAGGCGGTTTTCCGAGGCGTGCTGCTATAGCCGAAAACCGCTCGCCCTCCATCCACTCATTGTGTCCGTGAATGACTTTTGAAACCTGAATGCGCTCCCAAACCTGCGGGGGATGCAGTTGCAGCTCACCGAGAATCCGGCGACGGGTATCACTGTTCTGAAGGCGCGCAATCTCCTCGGCTGCTCCGCCGTCATAGAC
Source organism: Dissulfurispiraceae bacterium (assembly GCA_035477855.1). GTDB lineage: Bacteria > Nitrospirota > Thermodesulfovibrionia > Thermodesulfovibrionales > Dissulfurispiraceae > JAAYUK01. The sequence goes on along the minus strand of DATIKF010000025.1, from coordinate 21,102 downwards.
ACATTTCGGCAGAACCGTATCGAGGTCAGTACTGGACGCAATATAGGGATAACAATCTGCGGTAATCAGCATCCCGGTCCGGAATGCTGCCTTGATTTGAGCAAGAGCTGCGTCTATCTTGTGCCAGTTCTCTTCTCCCGCTGTTTTCAGATGAGAGATATGAACGGATGCGCCGGACTTCTTGCCGATATCAAACGCTTCATCAATCGACTCAAGGAGCCAGTCACCTTCACTCCGCAAATGGGTGGCGTATATTGCCAGGCGGCCCTTCATGGTTTGAACCGCCGTGCGGGTGACCGCCACAACTTCTTCGGCGGTAGCATAGATTCCGGGAGGATAAATAAGGCCAGTCGAAATTCCCCGAGCGCCGGAGCGAACTGCATCGGCAACCATATCCTGCATAATCGCAAGCTCGTCTGCCGTGGCAGGACGGTCTGTATAGCCGACGACCGAACCGCGGACGTTTCCGTGGCCGCAGAGCGTTGTAAAATTCAGCGCAATACCCCGCTGCTCAAGCAGCTTGAAATATGCACTGAAGTTTTGCCAGCGCTCAGTAATGCCGTATTCGTCAATATCGGCTTCCCGGCGCTCAAGGTATTCACCGTAAAGAGGTGCGGCCGAAAGTCCGCAGTTTCCGTTTACCTCGGTAGTCACACCCTGGGCAATTTTCCCTTCTGCACTTCCGTCGGCAAGGAGCGTAAACTCCGAGTGGGCATGGGTATCAATAAAACCGGGAGCTACCGCCAGTCCTTTTGCATCAATTACCTGATGTGCCGGATACTCATGGGGGCCGACATACGTAATAACATCACCCGTAATGCCGACATGCATCTGTTTTGGGGTGAGTCCGCTGCCATCAATAACTTGCCCGTTTGCAATCAGAAGATCGAACATGAAATACTCCACTGCGAAAGCGCTTTGACTGCCGAAGAGCGATGCAAGCCGTTCACAAGACGAGCGTTGCTTTCACTTTGCCAATTTTGCGGCTCTCGGTTTTGTCGCAGCAGAGGCATAGTTTACTCTCGCACCGCCTGCAACCTTCTGCGACGGAGCCGAGAGAAAGTATGAATGAATTCCTGCTGCAACCGCGGAGGCAATCCGTCGGCGATAGGCATCTTTGGCGAGAAGGCTCTCCTCCTCGGGGTTGCTGATAAATGCCACCTCTACCAGAGCTGATGGCATTTTAGCACCTACGAGAACATAAAACAAAGCCTGCTTTACACCGAGGTTGTTAACCTGAGGGTAAGTCTGCATAACATCTGAGATCATAGAGTTCTGGATATAGCCGGCAAGCTTGACCGACTCATCACGTTTGCTTTGCCGCTCAAGCGATGCAAGCATTGCGGTAACCTCATTCTGCACCTGGCGCATCTTCCTGACGCTAATAGCGTTCTCCCGGGCTGCAACCCGGATCGACTCTTCATCATTGGTCCAGTTCAGAATATAGGTTTCAATGCCGCGCGCCTTGCGGTTCGTGCTTGCGTTGGCATGTATCGAAACAAACAGGTCGGCTTTCCCCCGGTTTGCGATGGCAGCACGTTCATCAAGCGGAATGAAGAGATCTTTTTCACGGGTCAGCAGAACATCATAGCCAGGATATTGCTTCAGCAGAACGGACTTGACCTGCAGTGCGATGTCCAGCACAACGTCCTTTTCATAGAGTCCGCTCTTGCCAACCGCGCCGGGGTCATGTCCGCCGTGTCCTGCATCAATCACAATTCTCCGGCGCACATCCGCCGACTCATAGCGCGGCTGAGGTTTTACAGGTGCAGGGTTCGCCTCCGGCACAGATTCAATCTTCGGCTCGGGTTTTTGCTCGAATTGCCCCTTCTGTCCGAAATCAATGACAAGCCGGGTCGGATCTTCAAGCGTCACAACACGGCAGTCATATTTTTGCACGTCAAGGTCAAATACAATACGAACAGTATCCGCACTGAATTGACCGAGGCGCACCGACCGGACAATACGGTCGCCGATCTGGACAGTCTTCGGAGAAATAGAACTCAGCTTTGCATTCTTCAGGTCCAAAAAGAGACGCTCTGGATTTGAAAGTTGCCTTTTTAAATACGTCGCACTGTCGCTGAGATCAATGACGATGCGGATTGAATTCTGTCCCGCCCACTGCCGGACCCCTTTGACTTCAACAGGGTCGGCTGCAAATGGCTCCCCTGACGCAACGAAAACAAAAGCCGCGCAGAAAAGCAAAATCATGACGAAAAAAAGAGAGCATCCGGCAAGCCGATGCTTCTGCATCCGGCTTGCCGGATGCTCTCTGCTTTCTCCCCGCTCAATCATGCTGACTGGACGGCTTTCACCTGCGGTATCTCTTTTTTTACGGTCGCTTCAACCCAGTTTTTCAATGTCAGTTGCGACATCGGACAGGTACCGCAGGCTCCCGTCAGTTTGACATATACAATGTCGTCTCTGATGTCATGAAGCTCAACATTACCGCCTTCAGACTTCAGTCCAATGCGAACCTTATCAAGTACAACTTCGACAGCTTCTCTGGTTATCATGTATGCCTCCGGATCGGTGTTTATACGCTATATAATTGACATCATAGCGCATAGATGCCAAATTATCAAGGTGTTAGCTGCTTCCATAGCCGCCAGTTTGCAGAGTATGCATTCATGCGTTATAATAAAAAAATGAAACCAGTCGGATTTGCTTTCTCCGATATTTTTCTCCGTCACGAAACACCACCCTGGCATCCTGACCGTCCGGAGCGCCTGATTGCCGCAATCGATGAACTGAAGCGGGCCGACCTGTGGGACAAGCTGAAACACATGCCCCCGCGCCGCGCGACCTGGGAAGATATCGCCCGTGTTCATGAAAGATCCTATATTGAACGCGTAAAGACACTGGGAACCGGTGCGATTGAAGAGGAAACCTTTCTTTCGGAGCACTCTCTTGAAGCAGCATGTTTTGCCGTCGGATCTCTTCTGGAAGCAATCGATCGCGCAAAAAATGGTGAATTTCGCCGTGCCTTCTGCGCGGTCCGCCCGCCCGGACATCATGCTGAAACCGGCCAGGGCATGGGCTTCTGCATTTTTAACAATGTCGCCGTTGCTGCGCGCTACGCGCAGACAATCGGCTATCGCAAGATTTTCATAATCGATTTTGATGTGCATCACGGTAACGGCACCCAGCAGATTTTTGAAGATGACAATTCGGTGTTTTTCTTCAGTTCACATCAGGCAAATCTCTATCCTGCATCGGGGTTTGAACATGAGCGGGGAAAAGGCGCCGGTAACGGCTTTACGTATAACGTACTCATGCAGCCCGGCTCAGGCGACCGCGACTATCTCGAAATTTACGAAAGCATTCTGCCGCCCCTGGTGAAACGGTTCTTTCCGGATCTTGTGCTGGTTTCAGCCGGCTACGATATACATGCCGCCGACCCGCTGGCAGCCGTGCGCGTTAGCAATGAGGGCATACGGGCAATGGTCGCGAGCATTCTTCACAGCACCTATGCGCCTGTTATTTTTGTACTTGAAGGCGGATATCATTTTTCATCTCTGTCTGATTCCATAAGGATTACTATTCGGGAAATGCTGCGATAGAGGGGACGAACTCCGGGGAAAGGGTTGGGAAATGAACAAAAAAAAGCAAAGAAACATCCCCTGAATCCTCGCGCTAAATCCTGCATCCGGTTGCTTTCTCCACCTCTTCCCGGTACGCTGCAAAACATGTTCTTTCTACTTTCTGCAGTTCGGCAAAGGCATTGCGGAAATCTTTTCTGCCTGCGGTAAAAACCCCATGTCCATACACAATCACACTCCGGTCTTTTCGGAGCGCTTCAGGAGCAGTATGCATAAGCGCAGTCGCGCCGGTGCCTATCTCGCCGGAAACAATCGGAATGCCGTGGACGAAACGGTTCTCCGGACATGCCTTATAGCAGAGTTCCCGGTCACAGTCCGTCCGCTCGCAATCCATCGACATGATGATCGCAAATTTCGGATGACCGTGCAGAATGGCATTCAGGCCTGTTGCACGAAAGATGTTCTTGTGCGCCGAAAGTTCCGATGAAGCAGTCATGCCTGCCGACGACGTGCCGGCAAAGGGCACTCTGTCTATGCACCCCTCCAGTTCATCCAGAGAACTTCCGGTCTGGCTGATGTAGATGCAGTCATTGGCAACATACGAAATGTTTCCAAAAAAAGAATCAACAAGATGACGGGCAACAACCGCCCTTCCGGCTTCCGCCATCATGGCCAGGACCGTCTCGTCGTCGTTCGCCGTGCCTGTCTGCAACAGCGGGATCTCGCCCCCCGGCAAAAAGGGCTCCGAAGCATGCCAGATCCGCCGGAATGCAGCCAGGTCTTCCTCATCGGCAACGGTTTTCCGGAAGCGGCGAAGTGCGTCGGAAAAATATTTCACGAATACCGTAAAACAGGCGGAACTCAGCATGATGTATGACTGCTCAGGCGTCATCGATCCATAGGTCACGATTCCGCGTCCGCGAATAATCGCCGCTTTGCGCCGCGACAGTGCTGCTGCGATATCTTCGGCGGAAAAGCGCTCCAGCACGGGGATGTCATGCAGAAAAGTCCGCGTCTCGGCATCTCGCGGAAAGATACGCCCTTCAGCCGTGATTGCCTCGTCCCGCAATGCAATCTGCTCAACGATAGTCCAATAAGGATCCGCAAGTCGGGCAAAAAGCAGCGAACTGACATTCATCGCCTCCAGCACTGTCTGAAGCTCCTGCTCATCTTCCCGCAACGCCCGGTTACAATAGACATCCGCGTCACGGGCAAAAAAAACAACATCATCGCGATGCGACAGCCCCTGCGCTTCAATTTTGCCCAGATATTTCCGGACTGACTTTTCCATAGCTAGCGTACGCCCTGGCTCTCTGCAAGCTCCTCGGCATATCCACGGATACGATAGTAGTTTGCACGAGCCCTGAGAAACTCCGTACGGTCAATCGGTCGTATCTCGACAAAAGCTCCCGATGATCCCTGTTCGGTAAAAAACCGCAGCGGCAAATCATCATCAATTGAAGAGAAACCGGTTGCCCGGTTCATGCGGCGTTCGGCATTCCATATGCGCTCGCCGATGCGGAAAAGCGACTGCACGTCATAGTGCCGTCCGGTCACTGCAGACAGAACTCTGGCATACTCTTCAAGACTGACGGCGAAGAAAACAAATTTACAGGCCGTCAGCGAATCGACAACCGCATTCAGGTCTTCCGCAATCTTGACGATGCGGGCCTTCCCCTCAAAGGAAAAGCGATCTGTTGCGACCGGTCTGCGCAAAACCTCGTGACTTATCGGATAGGCGCGAAGATGACACCCGCCGCGGTTCGATGTTGCATAGGCAAGCGCCGTTCCATAAGCTCCGCGCGGATCATAGGCAGGTAATTCCAGTCCTTTTACCGACATGCTGAGTTCAGGATGCCCTTGAGATAAGGCATAACGCAGCGAACCTTCAGCAAGTTCATTCCCTCGGCCAGCCCGACGCTCGGCAATTTCTCTGAGCAGCTGAAGCATTTCATCCGGCGGAATCGTTCTGTCCTGATGCTCAGCATAACAGGCAATCGTTGCGGCGGCAGTAATCGTGTCCATTCCCAGTTCATTGCAGAGACTGTTCGCTTCGATAATTGATTCAAGGTCGCTGTTTGCATTCAGCGCGCCAAAGTGCGACACCGTCTCATACTCCGGGATTACTTCCCGTGCTTCCCCGATTTTTTTGCAGAGAACGGGGCATCCGGAACATCCTGTCTTATGTGCACGATACCGTGTCTTCATAGCATAGCCGGAATAGGCTCCAGCCCCGGCAAATACTGTTTTCCGGAAATTTTCGGTCGGCTCCATACGCCGTGCATGTATGACGTCAACAAGCGCAGCAGTGCCGAATTCGGAAAGCCCGAACTCGCCGAATACTGCCTGCGATGACCGCAGAAGGCGCATGATATCTTCCCGTGCTGATGTCAGGGTTTCGGCGTCGGCGACCTGCACGGGAGCAGTGCCGCGAACCGCAATAGCCTTGAGCCGCTTGGCTCCCATGACAGCGCCAAGTCCGCCGCGCCCGGCGGCGTAATGCCTGTCTGCAATAATCGATGCATACCGGACTTGCCGCTCGCCGGCCGGTCCGATGAAAGCCGTGGACCACTCCGACGAATACATCTGCGCCGCCGCTGATACCGTAAGCATAGCAAGAGACCCTGCATCACGCAAGGCAACGGCATTCCCGTCAATCTCAAGGACGACCAGGCGCTCAGCAATGCCGACAATTCTGATGTAGTCATATCCTGCCCGTTTCAGCATCGTCCCGAACCGTCCGCCGACCGAGCAGTCAAATATGGTTCCGGTAAGCGGCGAGCGGGAAACGACCGACATGCGGCCTGATGTGGGTGACGCAGTGCCGACAAGCGGGCCGGTCGCAAAGATAATGGGCATCTCATGACTGTTGTACGACCAGGACATGAAATCGGCAAGCAGTGAAACCCCAAAGCCCCGCCCGCCGAGGTACTCGTCCCGCAGACTCTCCGGGGTTGGAACTATCTCGACGGTTGACGCAGTGAGGTCAACATGAATAGAACGAAATGTATAGCCGGACATTTACTTAGAATACAGAATCCGGAATACAGAATCCAGAAGGAAGAAGGCTGACAGCTGGAGAATAGAGGATAAACACAGGACAGACAAGACATTCAGTGATCAAGGCTCTGCGTGCAGATCCCTGATCACTGATATTCCAATGGAGTTGCTGGTAAAGTAACCTTGCCCGCACGTTTTTTCCGTACACTGAACCAGAACCTCATACCGGCCGGCCGGAATGTTTTTGGGCAGCACCACCTTAAGAATGTCGTACTGCCATTCTGCAACAAGAAGATGGCTCTCGCGTCCATTGCTGCGCACTACTACTCCCTTCGTTTTCTGCACTGCGCCGAATCGGCCGTGCAAAACCAGCAGCGAGGGAAGCCCTTCCTGAAAACGGTTTTGTTCCGCTTTCTCGATCATCACGCCGCACGGGACTCGCATTGTTCGTTCAATACTGTTGTTGATACGCAATCGTTCCGGGACTTTTCCCTGAGGGTCAACGCGGACACCGACATGCAGTTGAGGATGATCAAGCGCGGGATGCTCCTTTCCCGGCCAGTCAATGCTCCCGAGATCGACAATGGCGACCCCGCCGGTTCCAATGGCAATCGGAACGGTCATACGTCTGTCCTGAACAAAATCCCGCTCTCCGGCAACGATAGATTCCGCAGCCGCCACACGGAATTCCACGTCACCGGCAAAGGCAAAACCATGATTGATTACAGCCACCTTGAGCCGGGTGTCCACGCGATACAGATCAACCGGCTCAAGATCAGGGAGCCGCGCTCCTGATATGCTCCGCACGGAATCCGTTGCATTCAGCACCTGTTCTTGTACCGAGGCGCAACCAAAAAAAAGAAACAGGATCAGAGCGCACACAAGAAGAGCCCGGAATGAGTCTGAAATCTTCATGCTTAAACTAACCACGTTTTACCGGTAAAAGCAAGAGACCGCCGGGAGTCATGCCATATGGTATACTGGAACCAAGATGAGCGTTCTGACACTCGCCTCACTTCGTACCGATATAACGACACGGATTGAGCCTTTCTTCCGCGAGATTCTCTCCTCGTTTCCTGAAGGGATTCATGCCCTTACGGTGACCGGCAGTGCTGTCACTCCGGATTTTGATGAGCACGTCTCGAACATTAACAGCGTTATCCTTCTAAAAAAAATGTCGCTGGATTTTGTGCGTTTTCTCGCACCGCTCGGCAGGAAATACCGCGACAACCGGCTCGCTGCGCCGCTTGTGATGACTGCGGACTATGTCCGGAAGTCACTCGATGTATTTCCCGTGGAGTTTCTCGACCTGAAGTTGCTGCACCAGACTGTATTCGGCGAAGACATCTTCGGAGCACTGACAATACATCCTGAATATCTGCGCATACAATGCGAACGCGAAATCAAGACAAAGCTCCTCGCCCTTTGGCAGGGCTATATTGCTCATCTCGGACAAAAGGACGCCATTGCCGATCTGCTCATTCGTTCAGTCAAGAATATGTTCCCGCTCCTGCGCGGCATTCTGCTTCTGATGGGAACAGAACCGCCGGTTTCACGCCGCGATGTGATTGCCGCTCTTGAAAAATATATTCCGCTTGACCGTGACGCGCTGGAACTGGTGCTCTCGTTCCGTCATCAGACCGGGAACCTGACGGAAGACATTGTGCGCTCGTCTTTTGATCGCCATTATCGCAATCTTGAAATCATCAGCGATGCCATCGAACCATCTGCGTCCGATTCCTGATATCACCCGTGTAGGCATAATGAGAACAATCCCGACACATGAATTATTTTTTCTGTTCACGCTCATCGCCCTCTGTCTTGGAACGTCAGGAGTTTATTCTGCGACTCCTGAGCCGCCTCAGATGCCGTCGCAGCCAGTTGTTGACCTAGCCGGAATCATCAAACCTGAAGTAAAAACACGACTGAATGCACTACTTCGCACCCTTGAAAACAAAACCGGTGCAGAGTTCGTAATCCTCACCGTCACAAGCCTCGATGGCGAAGGCATAGAGCCGTTTACCCTCAGGATGGCCGAACTCTGGAAGCTGGGCAAAAGGGGAAAAGACAACGGCATGCTCCTGACCATTGCACTGAACGATAAAAAGTACCGCTTTGAAACCGGCTACGGGCTGGAAGGTCTTCTGCCAGACAGCTTCCTCGGCACCCTCGGGCGCGAGCAACTCAGACCGTTCTTTCGCAATGGGGATTATTCAACCGGCATTCTGAATGCTGCAACTATCGTTGCGATGAAAATTGCAGAAGATAAAAAAGTGAAACTGGGAGAGACTCCTGCCGTCACTCAACCTCCGGAGGAAAAGAAAAAAGCAAAAAAAGATTCGCTCGAACTGACGACAATCCTGCTGATCGGTGCCGGCGTTATTCTGCTCTTCAGTATACTGAGCAGGATGTTCCGCTCTGCACGCAATTACCGCTCTCGGGACAACCACTACGGCGGCTGGTACGGCGGGGGTTATGGGGGCGGCGGTGGCAGCTTCGGCGGTGGCGGTGGCAGCTTCGGCGGTGGCGGAGCATCCGGCGATTGGTGATGCTTCTATAAACACGTCATAAATATGCCTGAATATATGAGTCTGTGACAGGCATGTCACTCGTTGTGCGTCATATGTTGCAAATCAAGGAGGTTCTATGAGCAACGGAGCAAAGATTGCGTTGGCTGTCGTCGGCGTGCTTGCGGTCCTCGGCATTGCGGTCGGCAGCTGGTTTGTCGGTCAGTACAACACAGTGATTAAAATGGATGAGAAGGTCAAGGCCCAGTGGGCGCAGGTCGATAACCAGCTGAAACGCCGTTACGACCTAATTCCGAATCTGGTCGAAACAGTCAAGGGGTATGCTGCACACGAAAAGCAGCTCTTCGAAAACATCGCCCAAGCCCGTACACAGTACTTCCAGGCACAGTCCCCGAAAGACAAGATTGCAGCATCAAACGCCCTTGAGGGTGTTCTTTCCCGGCTGCTGGTGCTCCGTGAGGCCTATCCGCAGCTGAAGGCGAACGAATCGTTCCTGAAACTGCAGGACAGTCTTGAGGGAACGGAAAACCGCATTTCGGTGGAACGCAAGCGTTACAACGAAGTGGCGCAGGAACTGAATACCTACCGCCGGCAGTTCCCCGGTAATCTGGTTGCCTCAATAGCGAACATCCCGGAAGCCTCATACTATGAAGTTCCGAAGCAGGAGCGGGAAACGCCGAAAGTAAATTTCAAATAGGATGAACGGACAGGCACATGGTGCAGAGGTGGCGGGAATTGACGTCTCGCATGTCCTGATTGCTGCTCGGCACCTGTTGGTCCGGCACGCAGGATATCTTGGAGAAAGTCTGGAGACATGACGGACGCACCAAAAAAAATTGATCTTCCCATAACCGGCATGACCTGTGCTGCATGTTCCGCAGCTGTTCAACGGGCGCTTAAAGAAACAGACGGCATTCAGGACGTATCGGTCAACCTGCCTGCTGAACGGGCGGTAATCAGGTTTGACAACCCCGCCAGCATGCTCCCGCTTGCGAAGCTGGTCGAGGTAATCAAGGGTGAGGGCTATGGCGTGGCAACAGCTCAGATGACCTTTGCCGTGCAGGGCATGACCTGCGCCGCGTGCGTCAGCGCGGTCGAAAAATCGCTGGCGAAGCTTTACGGGGTTATCAAGGCGCAGGTCAACCTTGCGTCAGAACAGGCAACGGTCGAGTATGTTCCGACGCTTGCCGGATTCAGCGATTTCCGCAAAGCTGTCGAGGATGCCGGATACACGGCACTTCGAATCAGCCGGGGCTTTACCGATGAAGAGGCGGAGCGCAAAACGCAGGAATATGCAACAATTAAAAACCACTTTATTGTCAGCGCCATCCTGACGGCGCCGGTCATGATAATGAGCATGGCAATGCTGGAAGGCAGCATTCATTCCGGCATCATGCTCCTGCTCTCAACGCCGGTCCAGTTCTGGACCGGCATGCGATTCCATACCGCCGCCTTCGCTGCTATACGTCATGGGTCGACAAACATGAACACGCTCATCAGTATCGGCACGAATGCCGCCTATTTTTACAGCGTCTTTGCGACCGTTGCGCCTCATTTCTTCATGGCGCGAGGGCTTCAACCGCACGTCTATTTCGAGACGTCAGCAATGATTATCACCCTTATCCTGCTCGGCAGAATGCTTGAGGATCGTGCAAAAGGAAAAACCTCAGAGGCGATAAAAAAACTTATCGGCCTCCAGCCAAAAACAGCGAGAGTGATGCGCGGCGATGCCGAACGCGAAGTTGATCTTGACGAGGTCGTCAGCGGAGATATCATAATCGTCCGCCCCGGAGAGCGCGTCCCGGTTGACGGGCTTATCGTCGACGGATTCTCGACGGTTGACGAGTCGATGCTCACCGGCGAAAGCATTCCTGTCGACAAATCGCCCGGGGATGCAGTCTATGGCGGCACCATAAATACCTTGGGCGGCTTTCGTTTCAGGACAACAAAGGTCGGCTCGGAGACCATTCTCTCGCAGATAATCAGCCTCGTCCGGCAGGCACAGGGCAGCAAGGCTCCAATACAACGATTTGCCGATACCATTGCCGGAATATTCGTCCCTGTCGTACTGATAATAGCCTTGTGCACGCTGGTCGCGTGGCTCATCTTTGCAAAAGAGAATGCCTTGCCCCTTGCGTTCATGAATTTCATTGCCGTGCTGATTATTGCCTGTCCTTGCGCACTCGGGCTTGCCACACCGACTGCCATCATGGTGGGGACCGGCAGAGGCGCCGAAAAGGGCATTCTAATCCGTGATGCTGAAGCACTGGAACAGAGCCATCGCATTACAACCGTATTGCTTGATAAGACCGGCACGATAACGCAGGGACTGCCTGAGGTCATTGCAATAGAGATCGCGCCGCCTGTCTCAGGCAACGTCGGATTCACCCCCAGACAGATCCTTGCCATCGCGGCGACAGCGGAAAAGCTTTCGGAACATCCGCTCGGCAAGGCGATTGTGCGCAAGGCGGTGTCTGAGCATCTCACCATCGCCGACTCGCTGACCTTTGAGGCGGAGCCGGGCGGCGGCGTCATCGCAATGGTGCCTTTCTTGTCGGATACTGCACAGCACAAGCTTTCAGTGCTGCTCGGCACCCAACGGATGATGCGGGAGCGGGCTGTTGGCGGCATTGCCGACCTTGAGCACATTATCGCGGCAGGTCCGGCATCAGGCAGTCCGGTCTGCATGGCAATCAACAATCAGGCAGCCGCTGTATTTTTCTGCGCGGACACGTTGAAACCTGACTCTGCCGCTGCCATCAGCCGTCTGCAAAAACTCGGCGTTGAAGTGGTCATGGCGACCGGCGACACTGCCCGCACCGCCAATGAGATCGCCGCTGCAGTTGGCATCAAGCGCGTTTTTTCTGAAGTGCTCCCTGCCATGAAAGTCGATATTGTCCGGCAACTGAAGTCGGAAGGAAAAATAGTCGCTATGGTCGGCGATGGTATTAACGATGCACCATCACTGGCTGAGGCTGACATCGGAATGGCTATCGGGACCGGCACCGACATTGCAATCGAAGCCGCCGACATCACGCTCATGCATGGCAGTCTGCTGGCTGTTGCCGACACCATACGCCTCAGCCGCCTGACCATGCGTACCATAAGGCAGAATCTTTTCTGGGCTTTCTTTTATAATATTGTTGGAATACCGCTGGCTGCAGGCCTGTTGTATATATGGGGAGGGCCTCTGCTGAATCCGATGATAGCCTCGGCTGCCATGTCGTTCAGCTCAGTTTCGGTAATCACCAACTCACTCAGGCTCAAAAAGAAATCATTGTACGAGGGAGATTAATACAGAGTGAAAGAGCATCCGGAGCCAGGGATTGTTCCCGGGCTGATTGACAAAATGAACAGCAACTCCATAGTTTCATGAATCCGGCAGAATCCGCGCATCCCGCTCATCCCGAAAGTCCTGCCCGCCTCTCGGTTATACCCCTTGGCGGGGTAGAAGAGATCGGAGGACTGAACATGACGGTCATCGAGTACGGAAATGACATGATCGTCGTAGATGCGGGGCTGATGTTTCCTGAAGAAGACATGCCCGGCGTCGACTTTGTCATTCCTGACATAACGTATCTTCTGGAAAACAGGGACAGGCTTCGCGGCATTATTCTTACCCACGGGCACGAAGACCACACCGGTGCGCTGCCTTTCGTCCTCAAGGCACTGCCTGTTCCGGTATACGGCACTCCCTTGACACTGGCTCTGGTGCAGCAGAAACTTCGCGAGTATGAGCTTGAAGAAGAAGCCGAACTCATCCCGGTACGACCGCGGGATGTCATAACGCTCGGTTCTCTCACCGTCGAGTTCATTCGCGTCACGCACAGTATCGTCGACGGGGTTGCTCTCGGCATCAAGACGCCGCTCGGCAGCATTATCCACACCGGAGATTTCAAGCTCGATCCCACGCCGGTTGATGGCGAGCTGATGGATTTTCACACCTTCTCACGCTATGGAGAAGAAGGTACCCTGCTCATGTTGTCTGACAGCACCAATGCGGGAAAAGGCGGTTTTACTTTTTCTGAAAAGGAAGTCCGCCGGGCATTCGAGGACATTTTTGCCAAAAAGCATGGCCGCATTATTATTGCAACCTTTGCGTCGAACATCCATCGCGTCCAGCAGGTAATTGATGTTGCCGTGCAGTTCGGCCGCAAGGTTTTTATGTGCGGTCGAAGCATGCTTTCAAACGCTCAGATTGCGCTTGAACTCGGCTACCTGAACATCCCCGAAAAAACCTGGCTGACGATGGATCGGCTGAAGGAGATGCCTGACAATGAAGTGGTCATTCTCACAACCGGCAGTCAGGGAGAGCCGATGAGCGTGCTCTCGCGCATTGCGACCGACGAGCACAAGCACATCTCCATACGGGAAGGCGACACCGTCATCCTCTCCGCGAAAATGATTCCGGGCAATGAGCGTTCAATCGGGCGGATTATTAACCACCTGATGATGCGCGGGGCTGATGTAAAATATGAAAGGACATCTGAAATTCATGTATCGGGTCACGCATCCAAAGAAGAACTGAAGCTGATGATGAACATTGTGCGTCCACGTTACTTTGTGCCGATTCACGGCGAGTATCGGCATCTCAGCTTTCATGCGCGTCTTGCCGAGAAATCGGCCATCCCGAAAGAAAACATTTTCATCCTCGGCAACGGTTCCGTGCTTGAACTGTCTGAAAACGGTCCATCCCTGGCGGGCAAGGTTCACGCAGGGCGGATATTCATCGATGGGAAAGGCGCGCCGAGCGTTGAGGACATCGTACTGCGCGACCGCCGCCGGTTGGGACATGACGGCATTGTAATAGTGCTGGTCGGGATCGAAAAGAAGACGCGACAGATGGTCATCGGTCCTGAAATAATATCCCGCGGCTTTGTCTTTGAAGATGTTTCCCAGGATATTATCAACGAGGTGCGCGACCTCATGACGCAGACCATCATGTCTGTGGAGGAAGATGTCATTGCCGATATCAGCCTGCTCCAGGCAAAACTCCGCTCCCGTCTCAAGAAATATCTGCGCGATACGATGGACCGCTATCCGATGATTATGCCGATAATTCTTGAGGTGTAGCATACGGAGGCGCTCAAGAGCGGAAGAGTAAGCGCAAAAGACTGAACTGCGGCAGTCGCCTTCCGGTCTTCCGAGCTTTCTCTTTTCCCCTTAATATAAAAGGAGATTCCTCATGTCAAACGAATTAATTCAGGCCATTATTCTCGGCCTGCTTCAGGGGATAACCGAGTTTTTCCCGATCAGCAGCACAGCGCATCTCATCCTGATGCCGTGGCTGTTCGGCTGGTCCGGACAAATCGATACCCTTACGTTCAATGTTGCCGTGCATGGAGGGACACTTCTCGCATTGCTTGTCTGTTTTTACCGCGACTGGATTGACATGCTGTTGCATGATCGCAAAATGCTGTTCACCATTTTTGCGGCAATCATACCCGCCGGGGTTGCGGGAATCCTGTTTCATGACATTATCGAGCATACGCTCAGACATCCGCTTGTCATTGCCGCCTCACTCATCATTTTTGGCGCGCTGATGCTTGTTGCGGAGCGAACGGGGAAACAGGCGAAGCGGAACGTCACTTTTCTGAACGCCATGATTATCGGTTGCGCTCAGGCTGTCGCTCTCATTCCGGGCACGTCCCGCTCAGGCATCACCATTACCGCGGGACTCTTCATGAATCTGAAGCGTGAAACCGTTGCGCGATTTTCATTTCTGCTGTCAACTCCCGTAATCGCCGGAGCTACGCTTCTGGAATGCAAAAAACTGTTTAAAACGCCGGCAGACTATCAGCTTGACCTTTTTGCCGCGGGTTTTATCGCTGCCTTCATTTCGGGAATCTTCGCCATAAAGTTTTTAATGGCCTATCTGAAAAAACATCCCCTGAACGCTTTTGCCTACTATCGTTTTCTCCTGGCCGGCGGTATACTAATCCTGTACTTTACCCGGATATAGATGAATACCCAGCAGACACCACAGAACCGCAGCCGCACCATGGAAGTGCTCGGGATTCTGGCAATCCTGCTCGGCATATTTCTGTCTGTCTGCCTGCTCTCGTATAATCAGTGGGACCCGTCGCTCTTTACTTACACAAAAACTGCGCCGTCAAACTATGGAGGCATTGCCGGAGCCTATATTGCCGACATTTTCTACTCCCTGATCGGCGCGGCGAGTCTCGCAATCCCCATTGTGCTGCTCGGCTACGGGGTACGAAGAATTCTCGGCAGACAGCGCAATCGCATCCGCCTCGCGGGTGTACTCGTTTTTCTTCTTGCCCTTGCCTTTCTGCTTGAACTCATCGGAGAACGCATTGCATTCCCGATCTCTCATGCCGGAGGAGCTGCCGGTACGCTTATTATCAGGCCTCTGGAACGTCTCGTTTCCCCGGTGGGCGCATACCTTGTTACATTTGCCGTCATGTTGATAGGGATTGTTCTTGCAAGCCCTGTTTCGCCGTTTGATCAGCTTTTCAGGAAACGAGTACCGAAGACTCCGGTCACGCCTTCCAAAACAGCGTATGAAGGCAATGAGGTACATGATGACGAAGAACAGCACCGTCCGGAGCCGCTCCTTACCCGACTGCGCAGGCAGCGTGAACGGAAGACACCGGAACAACAGCCCCTTCCGCCTCTGCCTGCTGCTGACCTTGGCGACTATGAACTGCCGAGACTTGATTTTCTGATGCCTGCAGATACCATTTCGGGACCGTCTCGGGAAGAAATGAACGCATCCGGCAATAGTCTTGAAAAAAAGCTGGCTGACTTCGGCACCAACGGAAAAATCCGTCAGGCGCATCCTGGTCCGATTGTCACCATGTTCGAGTTCGAACCGGCCGCAGGTGTCAAGATTAATCGTATAGTCTCTCTTTCGGATGACCTCGCCCTTTCGCTGCGAGCGCCGAGCATTCGTGTCTATCCGATACCCGGCAAAGCGACCATCGGAATAGAAGTGCCGAATCGTGAACGGGCAACTGTGGCGCTGAGAGACATCATTGCTTCAGAACAATTTCAGAAGAGTCCCTCCCTTCTGACACTGGCTCTCGGCAAGGACATCTTCGGCAACCCGGTTGTAACTGACCTGGCCAGAATGCCTCATCTGCTCGTAGCAGGGGCAACCGGGTCGGGAAAAAGCGTCTCGGTCAATACAATGATTGCAAGCATGCTTTATAAAGCTTCCCCGCAGCAGGTCAGAATGCTGATGATAGACCCGAAGCTCCTTGAACTTTCGGTTTATGGCGACATTCCGCATCTGATTTCGCCTGTCATCACTGACCCGAAAGGCGCATCTGAAGCCCTCAAGAAGATGGTTTTCGAGATGGAACGAAGATATCGGGTTCTTGCTGAAAAAGGCGCGCGAAATATCGACACTTTTAACCGGCAGGTCTCACCCGAAGAGAGGCTGCCGTACATCGTTGTATTCATTGATGAACTAGCGGATCTCATGTTTACGGCACCTGCCGACGTTGAAACGGCGATAGCACGCCTTGCCCAGATGGCGCGTGCTTGCGGCATTCATCTCATCCTCGCAACGCAGCGTCCGTCGGTCGATGTTATCACTGGCCTTATCAAGGCGAATTTCCCGGCCAGGATTTCGTTTCAGGTCACCACGAGAATCGACTCGCGGACCATTCTCGACAGCCAGGGAGCTGAACAGCTCCTCGGCATGGGCGACATGCTCTTCATGGTGCCGGGCGTTCGCCTGATCCGCATCCACGGAGCATTCGTCAGCGAAGGCGAAATCCGGAAGGTAACCGACTTCATCAAGAATCAGGGCAAGCCGGATTACAGCACATTTGAGACGATGGCTATCGTCGAAGAGCGCATGCGTGAAGACGCCGCCGGAGGTGATCGCGATGACCTGTTTAAGCGGGTGGTTGAGTTTGCGGAATCTGCCGGAGAAGTCTCGATTTCTTCAATCCAGCGCCGCTTCAAAATTGGATACAACCGGGCAGCCCTGCTCATGGAGCAGCTTGAGGAAGACGGCCTCGTCGGCCCGCCCAAAGGAGCCGGCAAGCCGCGCGATTTCCTCGGCAGGCGTTCACCCCGCGAGTGAAAAAATTGCTGCTGAACGACAAAAACACACTCAGGAGATACAAATGAAAAAAATAATGAGCATGATTGTGTGCGGCATAGCCATTCTGGGAGGAGCGTTTCTCCCCCACTTTGCTCAGGCCGCCGGTGAGGACAATGCAGCAGGTGAAAGAGTTGCTGCCATTCACAAGGCATATAAAAGCATACAGGACATCAAAGGCTCCTTTGTCCAGAAAAGTACTATTAAAGATCTGAAGAAGACCGAAATTTATAAGGGACAGTTTTTCATCAAGGCAAAAAAGATGCGTTGGGATTACAAAGGCGAGAAGCCTCAGACGGTATACATCACCGGCGGGGAAATCATCATTTATCAGCCGCAGCAGAAACAGGCGTTCAAGGCGCCCTTTAACCATGAAACCTATGGTCAGGCGCCGATTGCTCTTTTGAGCGGCCTCGGCAACATCAACCGGGAGTTTTTTGTCGCCATGCAGGACGAGAAATTGATACTCACCCCAAAGGCACCAATGGGCAATGTCACGCAGGTTGAACTTACCACAAATGATGCGGCCTTCCCGATAACGTCGCTGAGCGTTATCGACAAACTCGGCAATCGAGTCGATATTACACTGACCGACGTCAGAACAAACACAAACATCAGGAACGCCGTGTTCATATTCAAGGCTCCGGAAGGGGTTGCAGTGCTCGAACAATAACTTCTTCTTCAGGATGCCTGCAATCGGTCTGCCGCATTTACTCAACCGGTCGTTCGAATATCCTGCTGAATTTTGTTCTTTCCGATTCTTCTGATACCATTGAGGCAGAGAACCCCTGCGGTGCAAAGCGAGGAGGCATGGGCATGTCAGAATCAATGTGGCTGCAACTGGTACTTTTTCTGGGATTTACCATACTTGCCGGTCTGCTGTATCTGTTCTTGACCAGCTATCGCTCCCGGAAAAAAGATGTTCCTCGCGATACGGATGATGATACGAAGGCGCCCGATGACGATGATGACGATCCTGAATGGCGCGCAAAACGTTTCTGGTGGTTTGGAAGGTAGCCGACCGGCGTTAATCTATGTTCTTGCAAGTTCTATAAGAGCAATCTCAGGCGCGCAATTGAAGCGGAACGGGATGGTTGATCCGACTCCCCGGGAGATAAAAACCGGCGCTCCCTTGAGCGACCAGACCAGCCCCATGGTATAGTCCTTATTCCTTACCGGCATGAACGGGGCGCCCAGAAGAGGAAAGCGTACCTGCCCGCCATGGGTATGTCCGGCAAGCATCAGATCAAACGTTTCGACTTTAAGCCTGTCGGCGCTGTCCGGATTATGAGCCAGGATAATTCTGCATTCTTCTTTCGGAATCGTTCTCAGCAGCGGGTCGAGCGCATGATGGTCTTCCCACAAGTCTCCCGAACCCGCAAGCCATATGCGTTTCCCGTCCCGCTCCAGTGGAAGCACCTTGTGACGGAGTGACTGTCCGCTTTTTTCGAGCCAGAAGATCGAACGTTTCGAATCAGCCCAATGATCATGGTTGCCGAGGACTGAATAGACTCCTGACGGCGCTTGCAGTTGTGCAAGAATCGGCCATACGGCATCGACCTCCGTCGTCGTGTTCCTGTTGAGAACATAATCGCCCGTGCAGACAACAATGTCTTTGCTCAATCCGTTTACGCGTTCTACGAGCTTTTCAAAAAAGGACTGCCCCGCAAAAGGGCCATAATGCAAATCCGTAAGATGGACAATCGTGAAACCATCGAATTCGGCAGGCAGGCGCGGCAATGCGATTCGGTAACGGTTAACTTCCACATCCGTCCGCTCAATGGCGAATGAATAGCCTCCTACCAAGCATGCAGCGCCGGGCAGCATGAATCTTCTCAAAAAAGCTCTGCGACTCATCATGGTATATTATAAGGAAAATATGGTTCTCTCAGCAAATATACGATATACGGAGGTTTTGTCAATAAGTGTGTAAAAAGCCCTCAGGCGGCTATCCTTTCAGCGGGGATAGAGGTGGTCCAGCAAAATCGGACAGGGTGTAAAGTTGTCCCTTCTCACAATAAACCGTCATAATCTCTCACAGTAAATCGGACACCACAATCAACCGTCATCGCACCCAATTGGGTTGGGCAGCGCGGGCGAGATGCGTAGGAACCCTCTTCACCCGCGCAACCAGTCAAAAGACCTCAGTAGCCGCGATCTTTACATGCTCACCGGACACGATGGGTGCCTTCTCCATAGCAGCAGCCATAAGCGCACCACGGGCCAGGTTATTGGCTTTCCTGAGCAGTCCGCCTGAGCCCTGATGTATTGCAAGCACCGCCGCCTCTGCAAACAACTGCTCAGCGATGCCCGCTGTTTCCAGATGATGCTTGAGGTATGACTGCATATCCCTGACCTTGAGTCCCTCCAGATGACTTCTACCGATCACCCGTGAAGCCAACGGGCGCGAAGTATGATAAGCGAGCTTGTCATTGAGGGTATTGTGCCCGGCCAGTATAAGGGGTGCTGCCGGGTTGGAATCCAACTCAAACTGCAAAAGCGTATGCAGATGCGCAAAGACCTCAAGCCGCATTATATGAGCCTTATCGATAACGATCACCGGCAGTTCCTTTCTGAGTGCGATCTCCAGAAGCAGTTCCCGGATGGTTTTGGTCACACTGGTAATCGAAGGAGACTTGATCTCCACATTGAGCGGCCAGAGCTATCTGGCGGTATATCTCCATAATGGTGCCGTTACTGGCGACCACCGGCAGTATCCTGTACTTTGAAGGATGCACCTGAGCGCAGGCGTATCTGAGCGAAGTGGATTTGCCCGCACCCACCTCAGCAGTGACCACAGTGACGGCGCCCCCCTCCAGCACATACCTGATTCTTTCCAGCGCAGCGCTCATGGCAGGCATGGGGAAGAGGTCCTGCACCTTTATATCCTGCGCAAACGCTTTTTTCTGCAAGCCGAAGAAGTTTCTGTAGTTCGTCATCGTCAATGGTCTCCCTTGTTTCCGTCAAAGAGCCTGCCGCCTGCGTATGCAGTAACGGATGAGCTGCTATTGTCGGCAGCGGGAACAATCTCCGTAATCTTCTGTCTTCTCCTGATGGTGCAATTGATATGCGGATTCAACGGTACCAGCCAGCCGAACATGGCCTCAATGCGCAGAGGGTCATTCGGATGATACAGCAGAGTGATCTTCCTGCCGATCAGTTCTACAGGAGCTTCAAAGACCTTCCCCGGCAGCGAGACAGTTCTGTCCTTATCGACAGACCTTTCGGTCTTTATGCGGAAGAAGTCATCGAGATTCTTCGGGGCGGAGCGTATCAGATGCAGATGCTTCAGATAGCGCTCCAGAGGCTTCTGCCCGGTAGAGCTATGCGCTTTGAGGTGATACTCATCATCAATCCACCGGAGGAAGCCGCGATTCAGCCCCTCCAGCGACAATCCTTCCGGGACAGTGCAGAGAAACTGCTGGCGGATGGTTTTATTGAACCGCTCGATCTTGCCCTTGCCCTCCGGTCTGTAAGCCGTGCAATGGATAAGCGCAATGCCCAGAGAGGCGCAACTGTAGTCCAGTTGATGCGACCGGAAGTAAGGGCCGTTATCCACATAGAGCTTCCGCGGCAGTCCCCGCTTGTTAAGCGCCTTTCTGAGTGTGTCTTTGAAGCATTCGATGTTCTCCCGGAGATAGAACTCCCCGTGCGGAATCATGCGTGAGTGATCGTCGATGAACACAAACCCGAAAGCCTTCCGCAATCGGCCTGCCACAGATCATTGGGCAGCTCCGCCTCAAAACGTCTCATGTCCGGTCGTGGCGATACGACATCATCCAGCCCGTGCCGCTGAAACAGCCGGCAGATGCTTTGCGGAGATGCCCGGAAGTCCGGCGGGAGGATTTGATTGCTCCTTGCCTCGCGCATAAACACAGGAAGGGAAACATCGCCCAGAGTTTTTTTGAGATTGACCAGGGCGGCTTCGGTCTCCGTATCCATGCTCCGGGCCTTG
>DATIKF010000024.1:0-1856 GCA_035477855.1 Dissulfurispiraceae bacterium | reverse complement strand
CGTTCCACAGTTCGTCGCTGACTTCCCAAATCGTGGGAAGGGCTTTCACCTTATGTTTCTGTCGTGCCATCCGTGGCTCCTTTCAAAAGGTTCCTACGGATGGTTATCGGCTAAAACTCCCCTTTTGAGATAGTTACTAAGGCTTCCCATTGGGTGAGAACTCGGTTAGACGAGGGATCGCCTTGCAGGCCATATCAAAGAAGAACTCGTCTTTCTCGACCCCGATACTATCGTAACCCACCGCTTCCGCAGCCGCAAGCGTCGAACCTGCACCAGCGAAGGGATCAAGAACGACCCCTCTTCCCAGCGGCAAGACCGCACGGACCACCTTGCGAAGGAAAGCTTGCGGTTTGAGGCTTGGATGGGGTGCCAAGCTTCGTTCGTTGCTCCGAGTCGGAGCGGATTCTATCACATCGCCAAATGGTTTGTCTTCAGATGGGCGACGAAGTCCGCCCGTGCCCCATTTCCGGAGGTTATCTTGAACTCTACCCTCAATAGGCTTGCGGTACAAGACCCACGGTTCCCACATGGAACGCGGCATTACACTAACGTCCGGAAATACGTCGTGCGCGGATTTCGGACGGTCACCACCTCTCATGGTCATGGTAAGACGAATGATCTCGCCGCGTCGTTCCAGGCCCGACTCTGCCAGAGCTGCAGAGACGAGATGTGAAAGCAGAGGATTGGATGCGACGAGAACATGCGCGCCCGGTACGAGTTTCGGCAAAAGGAGTCGTCCCCAGAGGCAGAAGAACGTGCGAATGTAACCGAGTTGCTCGCCAGTGAGCGTGGTGAACCGCGGAAGAGGAGATCTGACATGTCCGTCGAACGACGGCGGAATCCGCCAGACTCCCCCTTTGCCATCGCGGAGCTTCGCTTGCTGTTCCGGAGTGTACTCGTGGATTCCATATGGCGGATCCGTTACCACGGCGTGCACAGAGTTACCTGCGAGCTGGCTTAACCAGTCAAAACAGTCCGCGTGAAAGAGCATCGCTCTTCCGAAGCGGAAAGGCTCTCTTCCCTGCCGCGATTCAGAACGTTCCCGTAGGAGAGCACTTGCGAGCGTAGTCTGAACCACGTAGCGTCCCCGACTCTCTTTCGCAAAAACAGATGGTGTATTCAGACGAAGATACGAGCGAACAGACGAGGTCGGAGTGTCTCCAATCATGTGGCATACTCGCTCCTCGATCTCCTTAACGGAAAGCGGGCGTTCCGATACTGACATCACCTGGAGAATCGCGTCTCGGACACGCCCTGGCGCATATCTTGTTTGTCTTCCATCCATAGACGCCACAGTAGACGTCTAGACGTCTCCTGTCAACAAAAATCTGGGACATACTGAGACCGTCTCCTTCTGCCATTGTCTCGGCCTTGTGAGGGGCCCCGACGCGCCTCAAAGAGCACGCCGAAGCTCACAAGGCTCGTGCCAAACGTGCTCTCACCCTTGGCACGTTGGCACGATGGCGCCTTCGGTTTTCGGGCCTGAAAACGCGGAGATGCCACGTGCCAACGTGCCAAGCACACAGGCCCTCGTGCCAGCCTGGCAATGCTCCGTCTTGCCACCCTTCGCAGTCTTTGACGCACTTGCCTTTTGACTTACCTCTTTCCTGTCGGTATTATCAGCGGCGGGTCTTCGCTACCCAATGGCTGCGAAGGCGGAACTGGATTCCATATTGGTCAAGTCGGTCAGCGTGTTGACGTAGTGCTATGGATGAGTGCGGAAGTTGTCAAGTTGAATGAGACAGTTCCTTTTCACAATTAAGCTCTAATCAATCCGTTGTTTTTGGGGCCTCCTTGGGCGGATTGATCCAGACGGCCTGAGGGGGCAACGCCGCCTCGGGCGGTTTGTGTAGGAA
>DATIKF010000023.1:0-1807 GCA_035477855.1 Dissulfurispiraceae bacterium | reverse complement strand
AGGTCACGTCCAGTCAAGTGGTGTACGAACGATCGTGCAATCTCCTGTTTCTGCTAAGCTGCCACCAGTAGATCTGGTGCAGCTTGGGTTGTTTCCTGTAGCGTCTCAAGCGTCATATAACGTTTACAGACCAACCACTCTTCATTCTGCTCCAACAGCACTGCTCCAACCAGCCGGATGATCGCCTCTCGGTTGGGGAAGATCCCCACAACGTCAGTCCGCCTCTTGATCTCCCGGTTCAACCGTTCCTGAGGATTATTGGACCAAAGCTGCCGCCAATGTGCCGTCGGGAATGCCATGAATGCGAGCAGATCAGCCTCCGCTTCTATCAGTAGTCCGGCAGCCTCAAGAAACTGTGCAGACAACCGGTCGATAACATATCCATACTGCCGAACTACCTCTTCCTTGTCCGTCTGTGCAAAGATCGATCGCACCAGGGTTGCTACTGCCGGCTGCGCCTTCTTGGGAACCTTGCACAGCAGATTCCGCATGAAGTGGGTTCTGCATCTCTGCCACGATGCTCCTGGCAATGCGGTTGCTATGGCTTTCTTCAGTCCCCGGTGTGCATCAGAGATGACGATCTGTACTCCACTGAGTCCTCGCTCCACCAATCCTCTCAGAAACATGAGCCAGCCGTCCTCTGTCTCTGAGGTAATAACATCACAGCCAAGAATGCTTCTTCGGCCCTCTTTGTTCACCCCGGTGGCTACTACTACGGCAACGTTTACGACTCTGCCCAGCTCCCTGCCTTTGAGAACTGTTGCATCCAGCCACACATAGGGATAAGGACCGTCCTCAAGGCTTCGGTTTCTGAATGCCGCTACTTCCTCATCAAGACTCTTTGCCAGCTCTGAGACCTGTGACTTGCTAAGCTTCTCTATGCCCAGGGACTGGGCGATGTTTTCTACTTTCCTCGTTGAGACGCCCATGACATAACATTCGGCTATAACGTTGACCAAGGCCCGCTCCGCACGACGCCGGGGATCCAGTAACCACCCCGGATAGTAGCTTCCTTGCCTCAGTTTCGGGATCGACAGATCCATCGTTCCGACCCTGCTGTCAAACGTCCTCGTCCGATACCCGTTTCTGTGGTTGACTCTCTCTTCGGCTCGCTTCCCGTATTCGGCTCCGCACACTGCATCCGCTTCGGCATGCATCAGCAACTCAATCGCTTTCTGCAACAACGCCCTCAATACATCCGGCTGTGCCTCTGATACCAACTTGCCTATCTCTGCTGCAATCGTTACACTGTCTTTAGCCATCGCGTCTTTTGTTCTCCTTTCTGTGAGGTCATGTCAATAGGTGTGTAAAAAGCCATCAGGCGGCTATCCTTTCAGCGGGGTCTGCGGACGGCATCTGAACCGAAACACCGTCGTCAAACTCCTTCCCTTGATACACGTCTTTCAGTAGCTCAAAACCCTTGAGTCGGCGGAACCTCTTTTCGGCGACCATCAGCAGTTTCCAGATCATGGCCGTAGCATTTTGTACCTTCCTGAAGCGCTTGGCCGCATCAGTTCTCAGCCTCACGGAACTGAACGGCGACTCCACGACATTGGTTGTTCTGATATGCACCCAGTGCTCCCTGGGAAACCAGTAGAAGGGTACCATGCGCTCCCAGTCCCGTAGCAGCGTCTGCACCGCCTTGGGATAGTGCTGCTCATATTTCGCAATAAATGCATCCCGCAGCCTTTCGCAGGCATTCTTTGTCTCGGCATACGGCATTGCCTTGAGCTCTTCTGCTGCCTCAAAGCGGAGCTTCTTGGGAAACGCATTCAGCACGTTCGTTATCTTGTGATTCCAGCAACGC
>DATIKF010000022.1:0-15766 GCA_035477855.1 Dissulfurispiraceae bacterium | reverse complement strand
TGACATGATAGTGCTGCTTCAAATGTTCATTAAGGATTTTGCCATCCCAAAGGTTTTGTCCATGTCCAAAATCACGAGGATTTTTTCGCAGGTCAGCAGCTACAGACTCCCACTGCCTTTCGTCAAGCCTGCCTGGTCGGCCCGGATGCGCTCCCTCTCGGAGAGCATCAAAGCCACCCGTTTCGAACTTGTTGACCCACCGCTGGATTGTCCGGCGATCCTCACCGAACAATCTCGCGACTTCAGTACATGTATGGTTACCTGCAACCAAGAGCACTCCATGAAGACGGTGATCATAACGCGATTCATCCGTACGATCAATTTCTTGGCGAATTGCTATTTGCATCAACTCAGCATCACCAATCTGAAGTTTTTTCACAACCATCTCCTTATATGGGATATGGCTATATACTATCATATTTATACGGCAATTATTATGACGTTATGTTTAGTCTGAGTTTTTAAGATAAAGCTTGCCGATTCGCCGAAGCGTTAATGTCAGGGGAATCGCCAGTATCGCGCCCACCGGACCGAGCACCCACGACCAGAAGAGAACCCCAAGAACGATTATCAGAAATGAGATGTCGAGACTGTCTTTCATGAATTTTGGCTTGACAATGTTGTCTCCGATAAAATTTATAATCCACCAGCTGGCTGCAACAGCCGCTGCACTCTGCCACCCAAGTTCCAGCAGTGCAACAAATACCGGTGGGATAACCGCAAACAGAAATCCGACCATCGGGATAAAATTGCAGAAGAAAAAAAGCACACCCCATGTTGCTGCAAAATCCACTCCGATCACATACAGTGCAATCACCTTTGCGACCGCCTGCAGCAGACCCATCAGTGCCGTGATGACGACAAATTTTCTCGATTCGGCGTTGATTTCAGAGACCCTCGCAACCAGCGAATCGGCAGTGTATTCACCGCTGGCGAGCTTGCGGTCGTTGTGCGCAAGTTCCAGAAGGAAGATGACGCCGAGAATCAGCAGGAGAATTCCATTGCCGAGAGCTCCTGCAAGAAGTCCGAGCAATGACCCTGCAAACTGCATGATTTTTACCGGTTCAACTCCTTCAACAGTCCCGATATGAGTAAGATCAACGCCTTTGCCCTGAAGAAAGGCGGCCGTCGCATGCGTCATCTGCAAAAACTGTTGTTTGTATGCAGGGAATTTTGCCAGCAACCCCGAGACTGATGATGCCAGAAGAGCGAGGACTGCCAATCCCCCGCCTACGACGAGCAGTATGGTAATCAGCACTGAAATCGCGGTTGAACATTTTTTCTGCTGCAGCCAGTTCGGCAGTGGGGCAAGGCTCTGCGCAAGCAAGAGCGCAAGCAAAACAATGTTGAGCGTCGAAGCGACCTCTTTCATGCCGGCAATGATGATAACGAAACATGCGCCACCGACCAGCAACGACAGCATCGGCGAGAATGCAACGCTTTTGTTCATGGTTTCCTCCCAAACTCATATTGTTTTTGCGCCGTCGGCAGGCCGCCAGCGGAAGCCGCACATTCACTCCTCAGTCCGGCAAGGGATTCGGCTCATTGCTGCAGCAAGGGCCATAAAATGGGTTATCCTATGCTTTTCAGGAATGCCTGCCCGTAGCGCTTTGTCTTTATGCGATCATCGCAGATGATGACCCGTCCCGTGTCATTTTTTGATCGAATCAGACGGCCGAAGCCTTGCTTGAACTTCAGGACAGCCCGCGGCAGGCTGTATTCCATAAACGCGTTGCGCCCGCGCCGTTGAAGGTCTTCTGTGCGCGCAAGAGTAATCGGGTCAGTTGGCACCTCAAACGGCAACTTTGTTATTACGAGACAGCGCAGAGAGTCGCCCTGCACATCTACTCCTTCCCAGAACGAATCGAGCCCGAAGATGACGGCATTCGTGCTCTCACGCATGATTTCGAGCATTGCGCGGTTCTGGTGCTCATCTCCCTGCATCATGGCACGTCTGCCCATCGCCCGCAATTCATCTGCCGCATGTTCCCATGTTCTGCGCATCGCTTCGCGGGCGGTGAAGAGCACCAGCATGCCGCCGTTTTCTTCGTCAGCTGCCTGAACGATTACATCCGCAAGCTTCTGAACGCTCGTTTCGTCATTTCTGAGATCAATTCCGGTTCGAATTTCGACCTGCACCTGGCGACTGATATCGAACGGGGAAGGCAGGCTGAGCGTCGTTGCGCCTTCGAGCCCCAGCAATTCCTGCATAAAAGAAAAATCACCGGCGACCGAAAGCGTTGCCGACGTGAAAATGGATGTTTCGTATTCCGGAAGCATGTTTGTTCGGATAAATGAGTGAGGGTAGAGCGGCGCAAGCCGGAGCGCAGATCGCAACGGCTCTATTTCCACCCATCGCACACTTTCCTGTTTCTCTTCCAGCAAACCGTCGACAGCATCAGCCAGGGCACTGAGCTTGAGCAGCGAAGCTTTCAGTTCGATCTCGTCATCTTCCTGAAACAGTCCGAGCGTGCCTTCCCGGGCTTTTCCGATGAGATCTCCCACAGCCGTGCGAACAGCATTGAGCTTCTCCTCATCAGCCAGTCGCCCGCGAATCATCGTGCGATCCTGATAGCGCCCGCGAACCGAATTCCAGAGATCGGCGAGGCGGAATCTCAGCATCTCCACCGAGGGAAAGAGCGTGGGAGAGAGTGAAAGAAGCCCTTTGTAGGTGCCACGGTCATCAAGCCGGAGGAGACGGTTCAGCACATATTCAAAGCTGCGGTTGGAGAGCGTAATGCCGATCTGATCGGAGAGTGCCTTTTCGAGCCCATGAGCCTCGTCGACCACGAGCAGCTCTGCCTGCGGCAGGAACTTGCTCTCCTCAGACAGCAGGGCGTTGATGGAGGTCAGTGCATGGTTTGAGACGACAATCAGGGCATCTTCCCATTGTCTTTTCGCGCCGAAATAATAGCATCGGGAAAAATGCGCACAGGCTTTGCCGGCGCAGGCATCGGCATCGGTGCAGACGCGTTCCCATACGCCGAAACCCGCAACCCCGAAATCTTCGATGTCGCCGCTCGGCGTGTCTGCCGACCACTGAGCAATACGCCGGTATTCGCGCTCCTCTGAGGCATCTTCAGCTCGGAATGCATTCAGTCTTCTGAGGCAGAGGTAGTTTGCACGGCCTTTTGCAATCGCATAGGAGAAATCAATCACTGATGAGAGAAAGCGGAGGTCTTTTCTGACGAGCTGCTCCTGCAGGTTGATGGTTCTGGTCGAGATAATGGCGCGTCGCCCCGATATGATAATGGGGATGAGATATGCGAATGTTTTGCCGGTGCCGGTCCCCGCTTCAGCCATCAACGGGCGTGCACGTTCGATTGCTTCAGCACATGCCGCGATCATCTGTTCTTGGGATTCCCGATGCTCAAATCCGGGCATCGACGGGGCAGCCATGTCCCGGAGAAAACGAACGGAGGCATGTTCAAGTGAAGAGTGCATCATAATATTGTACAGGAATTAAAGTTCCGGATGATTCCAGCCGATAGGTATGCTATAGTTAATCCCAAGGAACGATGCGGACTCATGGAATGAGGAGCATGCAAAAGCGCCACCTACAAGAGACATCATCACAGTTCGGCCGTAACAGCAGGATTCTTTTCGCAGTTGCTTTTTTTTGTCTCCTGATTGCCGGGCTGCCGGCAGCTGGCATCGGTGCGGACTCACAAAAGCCTGCACAACCTGAAGCTCAGCCTCCGCTAAAAAATGACCAGTCTGCACAACAGTCTGCCCCGAAACCGGAGACAGCTGCCGTGCCGAAACCCGATGAGGGATTCGACATCGTCCTGTTGATGGACAGCTCCGGCAGCATGAAGAAAACCGATCCGGGAGACTACCGCAAAGAGGCGGCAAAGCTTTTCGTATCGCTCATGCAGGAACGGGATACCATAAGTATAGTCAGCTTTGGTGCTGCTGCAACTATGCTTGCGCCGTTGACGCCTGGGGGGAAAAAAGATCGCTCTGCGCTGTTCAGTGCAATCGGCAAGATAACCTCACGCGAGATGACGACAAACATCACCGAAGCAATCAGGCTGGGATTTGATGTCCTCAGTAAATCGAAGCGTCAGAATCGTGTCATGTTGCTGATGTCTGACGGGCAGATAGACCTACTTTCAAAAGAAAAGGATGAAGCCTCCGCCGCCGAGCTTGCCAAATTTCTCCCTGATGTTGCAAAGGCCGGCATCAGTATCTATTCAGTCGCATTCAGCGAGTTTTCCGATGCTGGGTTGCTTCGGTCGCTCTCTGAAAAGACCGGAGGCACTTTTCGCTATGCCCGGACCGACCGTGATATCCATGTGGTATTTGCCTCCATCTTTGAGCGGATGAAGGCTCCGGATGCGCTTGCCCTTGAGGGAGACACCTTCCTCGTCGACAAGGATGTGAAAGAGGCCGTTCTGCTGATTAACAAGGCTCCCGGAACTGCGACAGTGCTGTTCGATCCGTCCGGCAAGCGGGTAGCGCAGGGCAAAATCGGCCGGGATATCGAGTGGTTCGGGTCGAAGGTCTTTGACATGATTACCATCAAGGATCCCGCGGTTGGCAAGTGGCGGGTAAAGCTCAGCTCCCGCGAGGGCAACAAGATTTTTGTGCTGACCGATCTGAAGCTGAAGACGGCATTTGTCAGAGATAATGTGAATAAAGGCGACAAGGTTGTGCTTGATGCGTGGCTGGAGCGTGACGGCGCAATAATCCGGAACAGAGATGTTCTGAGCCAGATAGGTTTTTTTACGGAACTCGTTGAGCCCGACAGCGCCAGGCAGATGATGGAACTGAAGCCGACCGGAAAAGAGGGTGTGTTTGCGATAGAGGTGCAGTTCAGAAAATCCGGTGAACATACCCTGTTGCTCAATTCCGGCGGCAAGACATTCACACGAACCAGGGAGTTTAAAGTTTCCGCGGCCGAGCCGCCTGCCCCTTCGCCGTCTGTCGAACAGAAACCTTTGCCGGAGCCGGCGCAGGATGAAATAAACTGGCACTATATTCTTATCAATTTTGCCCTGATAAATGCTGCAATTATCAGTGTTATCGTCATTATCTTCCTGATTCGGAAAATCGGCTCGGTGCTCGCGAAGCGCAGGAGCTCATCGAAAAAAGAAACGGACAAAGAACAGAGTCCTTCGGAAAAGGGGGAGTAACAATGAAGATAGATCCGCTTCTCTTTCTTATCCTGATTGAAGGGGCGGTTATTTTTTTCGGCCTTGCGCTCATCTTCTTCTTCCGCAGCCGCAAACATAAAAAGCTTTATGAAAGGGCGCAAAACACCGCTGCGAAGGTTTCCGCCGAAGAGTCTCATCCGGAGCCTGTTCCCGCACCGGTGACACCGGAACCCTGGCATGTTCCCGTTGCAGAGGAGCCTGCCGAAGACGTCCCGGCAAATATTCGGAAGCTGCTCGAAATTATCGACTTTCAAAAGCAGAAAATTCTTGAATTGCTCTGTATGCGCGACATGCTTGACGACGCTCACCGGCAGCTTGAAATGCTGCGTCAGAAAAACATTGAACTTGAAGGTCGCATTGTCGGACTCGTTGAGTCTTCCGCCAAGCATGAAGAGTTCGGCGAAGCATCTGCTATGCTTGCGGGAAGCAATAGGGAATTCGGCAACTTCCTGTCTGTTCTGCAACGCCACAGCATCGGACTCGGGGAGAAAATGGCGACGTGGGAGGAGCAGTTGAAGGTGCTTTGGGAAGAAGCCCGCACGATTGCCGACGAAATTCCCGGAGCTGATGTTGTTGCTGTTTCAGGCGATGTTCCGGAAGAAGTTTCCCGCCTTGCGGAAGAACTACAGGCAACCGAGGAGAAGCTGAAAAAAACGCAGGACGAGCTCGGTGCCCTGAAGTCGCAATATGAAGATATCGAAAAAGAGTACATGATTCTTTACAGCAAGCAGCAGGCAGGAACCCTCGGACAGCCTTAGGGCACGCTTTTTCCAAAAAACTTCTCTTCGTACTCCGGCAGTTCTTCAAGGTGGAGTGGCCGGTTTCTCATCATATTGAATTTTGTGATCCTGAAGTTCAGCTCCCGTATTTTCTTCAGCCGTTCCTTATCATCATCCATCGCCATGATCATCTTACGAATGGTGATTATTTCGTTGCGCAGTTCAAGTTCGGGCGGAATGCAGCCGGCGTTTTTGAGGATGCGGTACGCGAGGCGGAGATCTTCAGGAATGAATGTCTCATCTTCAAACACTATCGGCTTGCCGGTATTCTTCAGGTTATCGAACTCGCCGGTCTCGATTGCCTCACGAATCCTTTGCTCTGCGAGTTTCTGTGCAGCGTCCACGGGGTCTATTCTTTCCGGCCAATAGCGTCAGCAATGGACTGCAGAGGCTTTTTCTCCTGAATGGCGGTCAGGATATCCTTTTTCCCCTCTGTGCTGCCGCACAGAATGCAGCCGACGAGCGTATCGCCGTCAAGCACGAGTTTGCGATAAATGCCCTTGTCGGCATCTGTCTCGACAACTGACCGATACTTGCTGTCTGCATCAATATTTCCGGCTGACATGAGATCAATGCCAGCAACCTTCAGGACACTGGAAGGGAGTGTTCCTGTATAAAGCTCCCTTTCTCCCGCCATATTCATGCCCGCAACTTTCCCCTGCCGCTCGGCAGCTGACCAGATGCCGTACATGACGCCTCTATGCTCAACTAAATCGCCGGCGGCATATATGTCAGGAATTCCGGTTTCGAGCAGGTCATTTACCGGTACCCCGCGACCCGGTTCAACAGGAAGACCATCCAGCAATGCGCGATTCGGCGCTATGCCGGCGGAAACAATAACCATGTCCGCTGCAACGAAGCGGCCATCCAGTAGTTCGATGCCGCGCCTGCCGGCATCGTCGATAACAGCCCTCGTCTTCGCATCGAGCACAAACTGCAGACCAAGATGCTCAAGGGCGCGCTGGAGCACTTCTCCTCCTGCTGCGTCCATCTGACGCGGAAGCAGGCGGGGGAAATATTCTACGACAGTGACCGTATTCCCTGCTTTTTGGAGAGCATTTGCCGTCTCTATGCCGAGGAGTCCCCCGCCCAAGACAAGCACGTTTTGTGACCGACCTGCTGCGTCACGAATCCGCTCGGCATCAGCCAATGTTCTTAAGGTATATACACAGGGGAGGCGAATACCTTCTATTGGCGGGAGGGTCGGCACACCCCCGGTAGCAAGCAGCAGCCGATCATAGCGGAGAGTCTGCTCTCCCGCAATCTGAACAGTTTTCGTTTTCGGATCGATGCGTTCAGCGGGTGAGCTGAGCCTCAGGGTAATGGCATTTTTCTCATACCAAGAATTCTTGAACAGAATGAGCTCCTGTTCGGATACTTCACCGGCAAGATAGTCGATAAGACGAATGCGGCTGTAAAACGGGGTCGGCTCAGCCGAGAGAATAAGGATATCTGCGGCAGTGTCTTGTTTCCGTATGGTAATGGCTGCTGAAGTGCCCGCAACGCCGTTGCCGATGATGATGTACTTCATAATCTCTATTGTAGCCCACTCGGCAGTAAAAAAAATGCAGGCCTCATCCGCCGTCTGGCAGTGAGTTCAGACGGACAGCTGTTCGGACGGAAGAGAGCATTTGTGAGCTAAAGTTCTGTAACATGTTGAAGTATAAGCATTTCATTAATTGACAAAATCTGATAACGGCCAGTACAATAGAGCAATTTCTTTTCAGGAGGAACCTGTGTATGGCTGAGGGTCTTGTCGAACTTACGAATGCAAATTGGGATAAAGAGATAAGCGAGTCCAAAGGCGTCGTCGTTGTTGATTTCTGGGCGGTCTGGTGTGGTCCCTGTAGAATGATTGCCCCGACTATAGAGGAGCTTGCAAAGGAATACGCCGGCAAAGTAAAGATCGGCAAGCTGAATACCGACGAAAACTCAGAGGTCGCTGCCCGTTACAAAATTATGGGAATACCGACGATTATCTTTTTCAAGAACGGTCAGAAGGTCGACCAGGTCGTCGGTGCGGTTCCCAAACAACAGCTGAAGGCGAAAATCGACGGACTTCTTGCATAAGCCTGCTGTCTGTTGTAACAGGGAGCCGGAGAGCATGTGGCGATAGTAACAAGGAACCAGCGAAGGGTTGCACTATCCTCCCTTGCGCTGGTTCTCCTGTATTTGGCGGTCAGTGCCTGTGCGCAGCGCGAAGAACAGGTTATCCGCGGCGGCAGCGTCGGCGCATTTTATTCTATTTCACTCGCTGACCTGTCCGGAGCTTCCGTTGCTTTTCAGTCATATCAGGGAAAGATTCTCGTCATCGATTTTTTTGCCTCGTGGTGCGGTCCGTGCAAGGATACGGCGCCTGCGATACAGGCAATTCACCGGGAGTTCGGGAGCCGGCAGGATATCGCGGTCATGGGAGTCTCTCTGGACGTGGAGTCAGCCCGAGATGCTGTAAAAATCTTCGTAAAGCGACACGGAGTGACCTTCCCCGTATTTCTGGATAATGGAAAGATTCGCGAAGTTACTGGGGTCTACATGGTGCCGACGACGCTGATTATCGACAAGAATGGTGCCGTACATGCTCGCTTGCCCGGGGCTCAAAAGAACCTGAAGGAGCGGATTGCCCGTGAAATCGATCAGCTTAGCAAATGACGTATATGCGGAGGTCAATCTATGTTTGAAAGCCTGAGCGACAAGCTCGATGCCGTATTCAAGAAACTGAAGGGCAGAGGAGTACTCAAGGAAGAGGATGTCGATGCAGCTTTGAAGGAAGTGCGCGTGGCGCTTCTGGAAGCTGACGTCAACTTCAAGGTTGTCAAGGATTTTATCGCACAGATTCGCGAGCGGGCGGTCGGCAAGGAAGTGCTGGAGAGTCTTACCCCTGGACAGCAGGTCATCAAGATTGTCCACGACGCTCTCTGTGACCTCCTGGGGACGGTGAATGTCCGCATCCAGCTTGCACCGAATCCGCCGACCGTTATCATGATGATCGGTCTGCAGGGATCGGGCAAGACGACCACCACCGGCAAGCTGGCACGAGTCTTCAGAAAGGAAGGCCGGCGGCCGCTCCTGGTTGCTGCCGACCTTCAGCGCCCGGCCGCAATCGACCAGCTCATCACGCTCGGCAAACAGCTCGATCTTCCGGTATACAGCGACAAAGGCACAAAAGACCCCGTCGCCGTATGCAGAGAAGCACTGAAAAAAGCCAGGCTTGACGGCCGCGATGTTGTTCTTGTCGATACCGCCGGTCGTTTGCATATTGACGATGAGCTGATGGACCAGCTCCGCAAGGTAAAGGAAGCGGTTCAGCCCAAAGAGGTGCTGTTTGTTGCCGATGCCATGACGGGCCAAGATGCGGTCAACAGTGCAAAGACTTTTAACGAAAAGATAGGCATTGACGGCATCATACTTACCAAAATGGACGGCGATGCCCGCGGCGGTGCTGCACTGTCCGTCAGACATGTAACGGGCCGGCCCATCAAGTATATGGGCGTCGGAGAAAAAATCGACATGCTGGAGCCTTTCCATCCGGACCGCATAGCAAAGCGGATTCTGGGGATGGGCGACGTGGTTACTTTTATTGAACAGGCTCAGGACGCCTATGATCAGAAAGAAGCCGCCAAGCTCGCGAATCGCATCATGGAGGACAGCTTTACGTTTGAAGACCTCCGTGAACAGTTAAAAAAGCTGAGAAATATGGGTCCGCTTGAAAATATACTCGGCATGATTCCGGGCATGGGCAAGGCGATTAAGGACGTCAAGGTCGATGAAAAGGAGTTCGTCAGAATAGACGCAATCATTAATTCCATGACCAATGCTGAGCGTCGGGACCATGACCTGCTGAACGGTAGTCGCCGCAAGCGCATTGCGATGGGAAGCGGGACAACGGTTGCGGACGTGAACCGACTGGTTAAACAGTTCCTCGAGATGCGCAAAATGATGAAAATGATGAAAGGCGGAATGGGCGGCAAGAAGGGCTTCCGGATGCCGAAGTTTCCCATGCCTTTCTGAATACGGATCAAATCAGCCTGAGCGGAAAGATCGCAAAAGTCAAAAGCGCGGAAACGCTTTTTACTGAAGTGGCTTTTGCTTCCTGGGGTATTCGTTGCATCAATCTGCT
This sequence comes from Dissulfurispiraceae bacterium, assembly GCA_035477855.1. Classification (GTDB taxonomy): domain Bacteria; phylum Nitrospirota; class Thermodesulfovibrionia; order Thermodesulfovibrionales; family Dissulfurispiraceae; genus JAAYUK01. Next base: position 5,711 of record DATIKF010000022.1, on the reverse strand, counting down.
GAAATATAGTACAATTTCGGTTACTTAGAGAACAGCATTGGAGGTGTTTTTTTGGTCAAGATTCGTTTAACAAGACTGGGAGCTCACAAAAGCCCGTTCTATCGTATTATTGTGTCCGATTCACGGGCGCGCAGAGACGGACCTTTTATTGAAATCCTCGGTACGTATGACCCGAAGGTCGAGCCGTCGGCGATCAAGGTTGACGTTGAGCGCGCAAAATACTGGATTCAGAACGGCGCGCAGCCGACCGATACGGTCAGAAAGCTTCTGCAGAAAGTCGGCATGTAGTTTCGTTTCCCCTGCTGTTGCACCGCGTTCCGGGATGTTAATCCTTGAGGAGGTGGAATGATGAAAACCTTGATTGAGGCGATGGCAAAGGCACTGGTGGATAAACCTGAAGATGTCAGGGTGTCCGAGATTGAAGGTGAAAAGACCACGGTCTACGAACTTCGGGTTGCACAGACCGACCTCGGCAAAGTTATCGGCAAACAGGGGAAAACAGCCCGGGCAATGCGCACTATCCTCGGCGCAGCGGGGACAAAAATCGGCAAGCGCTGTGTGCTCGAAATTCTCGAGTAGCAACCGTTCGACAGATTTGACCGGGAGGGCGTTTCGACGCCCTTTCTTTTTGGAGATGCTGCATGGCACGCGGGTTTGATGTGGTAACGATTTTCCCCGGGATGGTTCGTGCCTACCTCGGAGAGAGCATTATCAAACGGGCAATACAGGGCGGTTTGCTCGATGTCAGTGTACATAATCTGCGGGACTTCACAAATGATCGCCACCGGACGACTGACGATTATCCGTATGGCGGCGGCTCCGGTATGGTTATGAAGGTAGAACCTCTTTATGAGGCGCTTTCTGCGCTTCGGCAGGACGGAGCACCGAGAGTGACCGTCCTTCTGACGCCGCAGGGGAAGACGTACACTCAGCAGACAGCTGAGCGGCTCGCCGCAGACGAACGAAGGATTGTACTTGTCTGCGGCAGGTATGAGGGAATTGACGAGCGGGCTCGCGAACTGCTCGTTGATGAAGAGCTTTCCATAGGCGATTACGTTCTGACTGGTGGAGAGCTGGCTTCATTGGTTATAATAGACAGCGTTGCTAGGCTATTACCGGGAGTCCTTGGCGACGCAGATTCTGCAAGGGAAGAGTCGTTTACCTGGGGAATTCTTGATTACCCCCACTATACGCGACCACCCGAGTTTATGAGTCATACGGTACCTGATGTGCTCCTGTCCGGCAATCATCGGGATATTGCACAGTGGCGGCGGCGCGAAGCGCTCCGCAGGACACTGGAACGAAGGCCGGACCTGCTTGAAAAAGCAGACTTGACAATTGAGGATAAGCGTTTATTACGGGAGCTTTGCTCTGATAGAACGAAATCATCCGGGGAGGATACCGATGAGTCTTATAAAGGCTATTGAAGAGCGTCAGAAGAAAGAGGTTGTGGATTTCAACATCGGCGATACCGTTCGCGTATTTGTAAAAGTTATCGAAGGTGACAAAGAGCGCCTTCAGCCGTACGAAGGTGTTGTTATTGCCCGCAAGGGAAGCAGTTCCAAGGAAACATTCACTGTCAGAAAGATATCTTTCGGCATCGGAGTAGAGAGAATTTTCCCGGTGCATTCACCCTCTATCGACCAGATCAAGGTTGTGAAGCGGGGTGATGTTCGTCGTGCCAAGCTCTATTACCTGAGAGACAAGAAGGGCAAGGCCGCGAAGGTGAAGGAGAAAGCCCGCGAGGTCAAGAAGGCAACCGCGTAGCCATCGGGGAATATGGATATTTTTGCTTATGACGAAGCCCTGCGGAAGCAGGGCTTTTTTTTTATTGCCGGGGTTGATGAGGCCGGCCGGGGACCGCTGGCCGGGCCGGTTGTCGCTGCCGCCGTCATCCTGCCTGCCGGGTTGCGGATAGAAGGTGTCCGTGACTCCAAAAAGGTTCCTGAGCGCCAGCGCGAGCGATTATATGCGGCAATCACCGAACGGGCGGAAGCCTTCGGCATCGGGCTATTGGAGGCCGATGAGATAGACAGAACCGATATCCTGCGGGCAACGCGTGCTGCCATGACGCTGGCGCTCTCCCGACTTGGAAGAATCCCGGATATCGTTCTGCTCGATGCCGTGAGGTTGCCGAACCTTACGCTCGAACAGAAACCGCTCATCAAGGGTGACTCAATGAGTGCAGCAATCGCGGCCGCATCCATTATTGCGAAGGTTACCCGCGACCGGCTTATGCTTCACTATCATGGTAAATACCCGCAGTATGGTTTTGCCAGCCACAAGGGCTATGCAACTTCGGAGCATATTGCCAGTATCCGGAGGCATGGGCCATGCCCGATTCACCGGATGAGCTTTGACAAGGTAAAAACAGTGCCTTTGCCGTTTGCATAAACAGGTCGTGACCGGCAAGAATAGGCTAGATTTGAGGTGCAGGCTATTTGATGTACTGCCTGCCTGATAGGAGATGCCAGAATGGAAATAGAACGCGTAGATGAAGCTCTGGAGCTGCTCTGGGTTCTGGATGAAGAAGGTCATCAGGACGTAAAGCGGTTTCGCCTCAGTTCGGACGACGACAACGTGGACGGACTCTTGCAAACTATAGTTGCTCAGGGCCATGCAGTCATTGATGGCGAACAGGTGCGCATGACAGAGATAGGCACTGAGCTTGCGCGCGGCCTGATACGGCGCCATCGCCTGTCTGAGCGACTCTTCTTTGATGTGTTTGATCTCACCATGGATGAGGTTGAAAAAGGAGCCTGCAAGACGGAACATATCCTGAGCGAAGCGCTGACCGACAGCATCTGTACATTTCTCGGTCATCCGGCCACCTGCCCGCATGGCAAGCCGATTCCCCGCGGCGAGTGCTGCAAGAGATACCGTGTTGATGTGCAGCCTGTTGTCACAAGGCTGACGGAGTTTGAGGTGGGCAAGCGGTGCAAGATTGTTTTTATTACCCCCTCTGACGCCTCGCGCATCGGGCGGCTGAGCTCAATCGGCATTATTCCGGGATCTGTTATCAAGCTGATTCAAAAGAAGCCCTCGGTAGTACTTCAAATAGAGGAAACGACCATTGCAGTCGATCCTGAACTGGCCGGTGAAATCTATGTCAAACGGGTCAGTGAAAGTTAATCCGTGAAAATCATATTTTTGTGCGAAACGCTGTTGGCAGTGAACACGAAACGGCGAGCGTCAAACCTGTGAAACGACTGCATATCGAAATAACCGGGATCGTACAGGGCGTCGGATTTCGGCCCTTTGTCTATTCGCTCGCGCAGCGCTACGGCGTCACCGGTTTTGTAAACAACACTTCTCGCGGCGTCATCATTGAAGCTGAGGGGCCCGATGCCGATGCGTTCGCGTCCGCAGTCAAAACAGAGTACCCGCCGCTTGCAAAGATAAACAGCATGGTTGTTCACGAGATGACTGTCACCGGGGCTAGTGCATTTGTTATTGCAAAGAGCGTTGATGAAGGCAGCTTTACCCATATATCGCCGGACGTGGCGATCTGTGAGGACTGCCTTCGCGAGATGTTCGATCCGGAAGACCGACGGTATCACTATCCTTTCATAAACTGCACCAATTGCGGTCCGCGTTATACCATCACGAAAAAAGTCCCTTATGACAGGCCGAACACCACCATGGCTGATTTTCCGCTGTGCGATGCCTGTGCAGCCGAATATAATGATCCATTGAACCGACGCTTTCATGCGCAGCCGAACGCCTGCCCGTTGTGCGGGCCTCAGGTTTCCTTCGAGCCTGGCAATTTTGATATCGGTCGGGCATACGAAAATGATCCGATAACTTCAGTGAAAGCGATCATCCTGAGCGGAGGCATCGTTGCGGTGAAAGGCCTGGGTGGTTTCCATTTGTGCTGTGATGCAACGAACACAACGGCAGTAGAGGAACTCCGGCAGAGAAAGCGCCGCAAGAACAAGCCGTTCGGACTCATGGCGGGAACCCTTGGTGCAATACGACGTCACTGCAGGGTATCTGAAGCGGAGGCCAGTCTTCTCACTGATCGCAGACGACCGATTGTTCTGCTCAAAAAGCTGCCTGAATGCACGCTTCCCACGGCCTTGGCTCCGAACAATACGACCCTTGGTTTCATGCTTCCCTATACGCCGATTCATTACCTGCTTTTTGCCTCAGCCGACGGATCCTTCAACGAATCCCCGGTTCTTGTGATGACGAGTGCGAATCTCTCGGAGGAGCCGATTGTCATCGGCAATGACGAGGCTTGCGAACGGCTTTCCGGCATCGCCGACGCATTCCTTATGCATAACCGCGATATTTTCATGCGCGTTGATGATTCAGTCGTGAGGATTGTCAACGGAAAGCAGCGATTTATCCGGAGGGCCCGCGGCTATGCCCCGGAAGCAATTGACCTCGGCACGGACGTTCCCGATCTTCTGGCAGCCGGCGCTGAAGTCAAAAACACGTTTGCTATTTCGAAAGGTCGCTTTGCTATTGTCAGCCAGCATATCGGCGATATGGAGAACTACGAAACCCTGCGTTTTTTTGAGGAGACTCTCGGCAACCTGAAGCAGGTGTATCGCGCAGAGCCCGAAGCCGTTGCTCACGATCTGCATACCGGCTATCTGGCAACGCAGTGGTCTCATCGGCAGTGTGAAGAGCGGAACCTGAAATGTTATGGCGTTCAGCACCATCACGCGCACATTGCTGCCGTCATGGCAGAGCATCAGATTCGGGAGCCGGTCATCGGCGTCGCGCTGGACGGAACCGGGTATGGCCCTGACGGTACTATCTGGGGCGGCGAATTCCTGATTTGCAGACCCGACGGTTATGAGCGGCGCGCCCATTTTGATTATTTCCCTCTGCCGGGCGGCGAGATGGCGATTCGGGAGCCCTGGCGGCTGGCTGTCAGTCTGTTGCAGAAGGCTTACGGGGACGGACCGGATCTCTGGACGGCACTCAGAACTATCGGCTTTATCGAAAAATACGGCGAGCAGAAACTGCAGCAGATAATGAAGCTTGCTAGGATAGAACAGTTTTCCCCAATCTCATGCGGCGCTGGACGGTACTTTGATGCTGTTTCGGCACTTGCAGGGGTTTGTGATGTGAATACCTTTGAGGGGGAGGCGGCCATAGCACTCGAAAGCTGCATTCCGGAGGGATCCTCGTTCTCGGCAAAATCCCGATACCATATCGCTTCAACCGGGGAGTTTCCTCGCAGGATCGACTTTTCCCGGCTAACTGCCGCCCTTGTTGAGGATATTTCGCATGGAGTCGCGACAGCGGAGAGTGCTCTTTTTTTCCACAATGCCGTCATTGATGTAGTTCTCAGAACGGTCGACGTTATTTCGCGGGAAACAGGGCTCAAAATTGTCGCTCTGAGCGGAGGCGTTTTTCAGAATGCCTATCTGTCTGAACAACTGGAAAAGGCACTTTCCGATGCAGGCTTTGTCGTTGCCCTGAATGAGCTGCTTCCCTGCAATGACGCCTGCATGTCGCTCGGGCAGCTCTCGGTCCTGCAAAATATGCTCCAACAATAATCCTCTCAATTTAAAACTTTGCCGCATCCGACTTATTCATGGGTAGCCCCGACATAGTGTGTCAGGCCGTCCTGAAAGATGACGTTGAATTTGTCGGTGGCTTGGGCAGCAGATCGAGGCCGCCGCAGTGAAAGCAGATGGCAGTCCGATAATGGGAAGGATTGCGGAACCCACAGGCCATTCTCTTGATCTTCT
>DATIKF010000021.1:0-4194 GCA_035477855.1 Dissulfurispiraceae bacterium | reverse complement strand
AATGGCTTTAGGAAAAGTGAAGTGGTTCAATGAGTCGAAAGGATTCGGTTTTATCACCGGGGAGAATGGTGATGATCTTTTCGTTCATTACTCGTCCATTCAGGGCAGTGGTTTCAAGTCTCTCGTCGAGGGCGACAGCGTAAGCTATGATGTTGAGAAGGGCCCGAAGGGCGCAAAGGCGATCAACGTCGTAAAGCAGTAATCCCACTGAAGTAAAAACCTCAAAGGCCTTCCGCAAAATCGGAAGGCCTTTTTTATCCGGGAATTGTCATTAGCCCGACAGGACGTGCAACGCCGCTCATTCTCGGCCGGCATCCAGCCGTCCTCCGAGGTATTCGCCCGGCACTTACCTCCCTGTAAGCGCCTCTTCGCCGAATAAATCCGCTCTGTTGCACGTCCTGCCAAGCTTTGAGCGTTTTGGACCGATTCTCATGATAATTTTTGGTTTATTGGAACAGACAGCATCGGAATATATGTTCTTACTGCTTGAGACGCTTCCTGAGTCGCGCACAGACCGCAACGACATCATCCGTTTCATACGGTTTCCCGGGTTCGGTGCCCCAGATGGGTCCGGGCCACGCGTGATCTGACTTGTAGCGGCCTATGATGTGAATGTGCAGCTGCGGCACGATGTTGCCGAGCGCTCCGATATTCAGTTTGTCCGGAGCATAAAGCTCCTGCAGGGCGAGAGACGCCCGGTTTATTTCTTCCATCAACACCGTTCGATCGAAAATGCTGAGTTCGTGGATTTCTGAAATGCCGGAAACCTCGGGCACGAGAATGAGCCACGGGACGGAACTGTCGTTCAGCAGCAGCACGCGACAGAGCGCAAGCCGCGTTATTGTATAGGTGCCGGCTTTGAACTGCTCGTGCAGCGTAAAAGGTGCAACTTCAGACATACACAATGTCGTCCGCGAGGGAGGTCAGTTTTTCACCACCTGAGGATGTAACGAGATAGGTGTTCTCAATGCCGACCACTCCCAGCCCCGGAAACATGAATTTCGGTTCCAGCGCGACGGCCTGACCTTCCTGCAGCGGCTCCCTGAAGCCTTTGGCAAGAACAGGAAATTCATCCAGCTCCAAGCCGAGCCCGTGCCCCACAAACCGCACCTGCTCTCCGCTGTAGCCCATGAAGTTGCCGGCAAGTCCCGCTCTCTCGGCCATGCCGACAGCGGTCAGATAGAGGTCTTCGCAGAGTGAGCCGGGACGAAGATTGTCTGCAAGCCAGTCCTGTATGTCGCAGGCAATCGCGAAGGCTTTTTTCAGTGCGGGCGACAGATCCCCGAACACGAAGATGCGGGACATATCGGCGAGATAGCCATCCCAGATGCCTGCGTAATCAAGCATGACCGGCTCGCCTTCCTGTATTGGTTCAAGCGAAGGACCATACGGAGACGCATTGGAGATACCTTTGCCGGTAACGGGTCCGTCGAACCCGCCTTGCACCGCTGCCCGGTAACCTGATGTGGTCAGGCCGATCATCTCCTGACCGAAGGAGCGAGCCCGGACGTTGCCTTCACTGGCAGCTTTTTTCAGGCGAGATTCTAATTCCGCAGCAAGGTCTACCTCTCGCATCCCGCGCATGAGAACGTGCGCAACCTCCGCAAATACCCCGGCAAGTCGCTTGCCGCTTATGCGCAGTTGCTCCCGCTCCCACGGCGATTTGACGGAGCGGAGTTCGCGGTTCATCCGGGAGATGTCGACAAACTCCCGTTCTGCGAGCAGTCCAGTATAATAGTCGTAATACTGCACCGGCATGACATCGAAGGTGAATCCGATGCGCTTGATACCGGCGCTGAACAGGGAGGGGAACTCCTTGCTGGATGGAAATGGACGTGTGTCGGCAATCAGACTTTCCGTTTTTGCACGCGAAAAGCTCTTGCGCACCAGCAGCACCGGCTCGCCTGAAACGGGAACCCAGAGCGCGCTGTTCTGGCGCGTTCCGGTGAAGTAAAAGATGTCGACAGGATACACAAAGAGTGCTCCGTCGATGCCCTTTTCCTGTAAACGACTTTGGAGTCGAACTCTTCTTGATTCTATTTCACTGAACGGTATCATGCGGACTTAGTTTACCTCAGAGGAAGGACGGAAGTCAGGGATCAGAAGGGATTTCTTGACAGCACGACAGCAGGCTATTTATAGTTAATCCATGATTCGTACTGCATCAATTGCACGTGTCCGACTTACCAGCGCTGCCCTGAAGATGCAGGCCGCGGCGCAGGAGCATATCGTTTAAAGCAGTCAGAGCCGCAGTATACAAGCATTTTCAGGCCACGGGCATGCCAACCGCGGCCTTTTCCATTTTTGAATGGGGAGGATTTCATGAGCATGGCAGTTCACAAATACCGGCCGTTTCCGCGTATCAGCCTGCCGGACCGTCAGTGGCCTGAGCGCGTCATTACGACAGCACCAGAATGGTGCAGCGTAGACCTCCGCGACGGCAATCAGGCGCTGATTGCACCGATGACCGTGCAGGAGAAAAAGGATATGTTTCAGCTTCTCTGCGCGGTCGGGTTCAAGCAGATAGAGGTAGGCTTTCCGTCGGCATCGCAGACAGAGTTCGATTTTCTCCGGACTCTGGTCCATGAAAAGTTAATCCCGGACGATGTGACCGTGCAGGTGCTGACACAGTCCCGCGAACATCTTATCAAGCGCACGTTTGAGGCGCTGGCAGGTGTGAAGCAGGCGGTGGTGCATCTTTACAACTCGACATCGGCGCTCCAGCGGAAGGTTGTTTTTCGCATGGACCAGTCTGAAATCAAGGCATTGGCAGTGCAGGGTGCTGAACAGATTAAGGCTGAGGCCGCCAGGATGCCTGAAACCGATTTCCTGTTTGAGTATTCTCCGGAAAGCTTTACCGGAACGGAGCTCGAGTTTGCGCTGGAGGTTTGCGAGGCGATCACGGATGTGTGGCAGCCGTCAACGACAAAAAAGGTAATTCTGAACCTGCCTGCAACCGTCGAAATGGCAACGCCGAACGTCTATGCGGACCAGATAGAATGGGTCTGCCGTCGTATCAGGAATCGCGACAGTGTTCTTGTCAGTCTGCATGCGCACAATGATCGCGGCACTGCGGTGGCGGCGACAGAACTCGCACTGCTGGCAGGTGCCGATCGTGTCGAAGGAACGCTCTTCGGCAACGGCGAGCGGACCGGCAATGTCGATATCATGACGGTGGCGATGAATATGTTCTCGCAGGGGGTTGACCCGAAGCTCGACTTTTCGAACATTAACCGGGTGGTTGATGTCTATGAGCGCAGCACCAAGATTCCGGTGCATGTGCGTCACCCCTATGCCGGCGAACTGGTATTTACCGCATTCTCGGGATCGCATCAGGATGCTATCAACAAGGGGATGAAAGCGTATGCGGAGGGCAGCGAGCCGTTGTGGGAGGTTCCGTATCTGCCCATTGATCCTGCTGATGTCGGTCGTACCTATGAATCGATTGTCCGTATCAACAGCCAGTCAGGCAAGGGAGGCGTGGCTTTTGTTATGGAAAAAGAGTTCGGATTCCGCTTGCCGAAGGAGATGCACCCTGAGTTCAGCCGCATTATTCAGGGCATCTGTGAAAAGATAAGTTGCGAAATCGCACCGGAGCAGATCGTTGACGCATTCAAGGCAGAATATCTCAATCGGAAGACGCCGTATTCCCTGAAATCGTGCTCGGTCAGGGGACAGCAGAGCGACGATGAGGCGACGACGCTCGAAATTTCCGCCACTATCAAGGTCAATGGCGAAGAGCGCACTATCGGTGCCTGCGGAAACGGGCCGATTGACGCCTTGAGCAATGCCCTGAAAAAGGAGCTGGGGATCATGTTCAAGCTGACTTCATACTTCGAGCACGCGCTGGAGCAGGGGTCAGATTCAAAGGCTGCGGCATATATCCGCATTGAAACCTCTGCAGACAAGGCTTTCTGGGGCGTCGGGGTGGACACCAGCATCGAAACGGCATCGTTCAAGGCAATTATCAGCGCTTTAAACCGAGCAAGCCGATAAGCGTGCAAGACTGTAAGCGAGGAAGCCGGGAAGAAAACGGTGCGTATTCCGATCATCCCGAACAGTGATTCTTGTCGAAGCCGAACACTTTCAGCATAGCGAAGCTGGATAGGCAGTATCTTACGACTGGTGTTCGGCATCGGTCAACTTCGACCGTTTTTTCCTGAGGGAATCTCCTTTCAGATTGATCTTGTGCGC
>DATIKF010000020.1:0-5901 GCA_035477855.1 Dissulfurispiraceae bacterium | reverse complement strand
ACAAACTCAACAACGACTTCTTCGGAGAGATTATCGACATGAAGGTGGGCTTCTTTACCGGGCTGCCGATAGTGTACGACCTTGACCGGGGAGTGTACGAGACAGAGGAGACGGTGCAGCCAGAGCCGCCGGCGCCGGGGATGCTCCCGCCGAAGGAGAAGATCGAGGTCACCGTAAGTGATAAGTACGATGAGGACCTGTCATTCATCCGCGACTTCAACAAGCTCAACTCAATCGCTGACCTTGACGCCGAGACGGCGAAGCGCGCTTCTATCTGCGGCTACTGTGGACGGCTTCTGTACGTCGAGCAGGGGACCGGTGACATACGGGCGATTGCGGTCAATCCGTGGGAGTGCATCTTTATTGGTGACGTTATGGACGCGCCGACCTACTCCATCAGATACTTTACGACTGAGACTATCGACGAGGCAGGCCGACCGAGCAAGATACACAAGGCCTATCTCTACGACGCATTCAACGTGACCGAGTTTACGCGAAACGACGATGAAGAAGAGTACAAGCAGGGGACAGTGGTGCGCCACATGCTGCCCGGGAATCCGCTTATCGGCTTTGCCAACAACGACGAGCTTCAGGGCGACGCCGAGAAGGAGCTTGAACTCATAGATGCTTACGACCGGGCGCTTTCAGATGTCAACAACGAGGTCGAGCAATTCAGGTTGGCTTATATGGTTTTCAGAGGGGCACAGATCACCGGTGATGTGTTGAAGCAGGCCCAGCAGACCGGTGGCTTCTCGCTTACCGATCCAAACGGCAGCGTGGATTTCATTACCAAGAAGATCGACGACGCCATTATAGAGCACCATCTCGACCGCATCGAGGCCAACATTTACCGGTTCAGCAAGACTCCTAACATGAAGGACATCCAGTTCGGCAGCAATCTTACCGGTGTTGCGATGGCGTTTAAATTCAGGCCGTTTGAATACAAGTGTATTACTTCCGAGCTTAAATTCAAGAAGTCCCTCCGGCAGCAGTATAAACTCTTGTCCGAGATATGGAACGCCAAGGGCGCAAAGATCAACTATCTTGACGTTGATTTCATCTTTACGCGCAACTACCCGCAGAACCTTCTTGAAGAGGCCGACATCCAGACCAAACTGAAGGGCGTTGTGAGCGACAAAACTCGGCTTGCGCTGGCATCGTTCATCGACGATCCCGAACAGGAACTTGAAGACCTGAACAACGATAAAGAGTCTATGATGATCCCTCCGCTGGAGCGTGACGACAATAGCGACGATACCAGTAACAGCAAGGAGGCGCCTCCTGTTTCAGAATAAGACTATACTCATCACCGGCGGAACCGGTAGTTTCGGTAATAAGTTTACTGAGCGCTTGCTCCAGCACGATCCCAAGAAGATCATAATCTATTCTCGGGACGAGTACAAGCAGTACATCATGGCGCAAAAGTTCGACGACCCGCGAATAAGGTTTTTCATCGGTGATGTACGTGACAAGGACCGCCTTTACCGGGCCTGTACTGGTGTGGATTACCTCATCCACGCCGCAGCATTGAAGCACGTTCCGATATGCGAGTACAATCCCATCGAGGCAATCCGCACAAACACCATAGGGGCAATCAATGTCATTGACGTGGCCATCGACCGCGGGGTGAAGCAGGTTGTCGCTCTGTCCACCGATAAGGCCGTCAACCCAGTGAACCTGTACGGGGCTACAAAGCTCTGTTCTGACAAGCTCTTTATCGCCGGAAATTCTTACTCTCCGCGCGGTGGTACTACATTCAGCGTGGTTAGATATGGGAATGTTGCGAATTCTCGCGGGTCTGTTATACCATTATTTGAGCAGATGAAGCGCGACGGTGCAACCGAATTGCCCGTGACGCATCCAGACATGACGCGGTTTTACATAACGCTCGACCAGGGCGTTGACCTTGTGTTCAAGGCTTTTTCCGACATGCGCGGCGGCGAGATATTCGTGGCTAAAATACCGTCATTCCGCATAGTCGATCTTGTGCGTCACATGGGGTGCAGGCCGTTTGTCATCGGCATACGTCCCGGCGAGAAGCTACATGAGATTATGATAACGTCGGAGGACGCGCGGAACACCGAGGACATGGGCGAGTATTTCGTCATTCATCCACAGGCTTCGCCGCGACCCATGCCGGATGGATTCTCGTATGCCTCGAATAATAACGAGGAGTGGCTTTATGCATCCGTATGACATAGTAGCATCGCTCGAACAGCGCGTCGCCGAATACGCCGGAGCGCCGTATGCTGTCGCCGTGGACTCATGCACGAACGCTCTTCTCTTGTCGCTGAAATACTACTTCGACTTGACTGGCCGCAACACGGTTGAGCTTCCGGCCTATACCTACGTCGGCGTGGCATATGCCGTGCTGAACGCTGGCGGTAAATGCGTGTTCAGGGACTACGACTGGCAGGGAGCGTATCGTATAGGACATACTCCGATTATCGATTCCGCGCGTAGATTCAGGCGTAACATGTACGTTGACGGCACGTTCTTTTGCCTATCATGCCATTGGGGCAAGCACCTCAAGATCGGGCGCGGCGGGTTTATCCTGACGGGCGACGCTGCCGCAGCCGAGGCTTTAAGGATTATGCGATTCGACGGACGCACAGCCAGGGTTGCGCCGCGCGATGACAAGTTCGTGCTTCCCGGCTTCCACTGCTACATGCTGCCAGAGGAGGCGGCGCGTGGGCTGGTGCTCATGAACTACATGCCCGACGACAATGCCGACCTACCGTGGGACGATTACGCCGATCTTCGCAACTATCCTATATTTACGAGGGGCCGATGAGACTTGACGCAATGACGCGTGAGAACGCTGAGTTGGTGCGGCGGTGGCGCAATATTGACATTGATATGTACCGTACGCCGTTCATGCTGACAGAGGAGATGCAGTCGGATTTTTACGATGACGTGATATGCGACCGCTACGCCAAACATCGCTTCTGGGCCGTAATGCTGGCAGATGTGTTTATCGGCATGGTGGGGCTGGTCAACATCTCGCTCGAAAACCGCTCCGCTGAGGTGTCGGTTGTGATTGATCCCGAACTACGCAAGCAGGGGCACGGCCGCAAAGCCGTTGATTTGCTTCTCGGCGAGGGCTTCTACAGAATAAACCTTGACAATATTTACGGCGAGTGCTACAAGTGCTCTCCGGCGCGCGGCTTTTGGGAGTCGGCATGTATGGAGCGCGGCGTCAAGATTTACGAGTTACCGCGCCGTAAATACGTAAGCGGGATATATTGGGATTCGATCTATTTCAATTTTACTCGCACCAATACGGAGGGACTATGATAATACTTGATTGCGGCTCTGGTAATAGCTGCAAAAATAGAATTGATTACGCTTGCGGTATGGTTAAGGCAATTGCCGAGATCGGTCTGCCCGCGCCGGTAATCGTGAAGTGGCAGCTGTTCAAGCGTGCCGGTGATAATGCCCCGCTGTCTCTGGAGGTGTTCGAGCGGGCCTATAAGTACGCCGAGATCATGGGGCTGCGAACTACGGCGAGCGTATTTGATGAGGAAAGCCTGGACTACCTATTGACGTTCAACGTGCCATTTGTAAAGATAGCCAACCAGCCTGCGAGCAAGGCGATGCTTGCATCTGCCGAAAAAAAGATGGCCGGGCGCGGCTATGTGCTCGTCAGCACCGACGACCCGAAGAGCGACGCGAAGAATAAACTTTATTGCATATCAGAATACCCGGCGAAGGCGAAGGATTATATCGATCGGTTCGGAGATAAACTCAAAGCTGGCATCAGCGACCACACGGCCGACTTCGAGCTGTTCAAAAAATACAGCCCGAAGGTATACGAGTGCCATTTTAAGCTCAACGATACTACCGGACCCGATGCTGGGCCGTTCGCGCGGACGCCTGAATCCTTCAAGGAGATATTGTCTTGAACCTATGCATCATACCGGCAAGGGCCGGAAGCAAGCGCATACCCGGAAAGAATACACGTCTGTTCAACGGCCGTCCGATCATTGATTATGCCATAGATTGCGCCGTATACGCCGACATATTCGACGTGATTATGATATCGACCGACTCGGTGCGCATGGCCGACAACTACCCCGATTACGTGCCGTTCATGCGGTCATCCGATAATGCGAACGATACCGCGCCGCTGGTCGCCGTGGTGGAAGAAGTATTGAGCGAATACCGGGGCATGGGCCGCACGTTTGAAAACGTATGCGTCATTTTCCCGACGGCCGTAAGCGTTCAGGCGTATGACATACTGGCGGCGAAGTCAAAGCTCATCCGTGGCGTTGACGCGGTTGTCAGCATGTGCCGCCATTCGCACCCGATAGAGCGCTCGTTTGTGGTGCGTGATGGGTTCGCCTTCATGGCGCATCCCGCGCACCGCTTGACGCGCACCCAAGATTTACCGCCGACGTATTACGACGCCGGGCAATTCTACTGGATTACGGCCGACGCATTCCACGAGCAGAAGACAATGTTCCCGCGCCGCACGGTGCCGTACGTGATCGAGGCCGTGGATATTGACAATGAGGAAGACTGGAAAAGAGCGGAGGCGAGATTTGCACGAAACTGAATCCTTCTGGCAGGGCGATTTCGGGGACAAGTACACGTCCCGCAATATTGGGAACGTGCGGAATAACGAAGCGATGTTTGCTAAAATACAGCACGCCATGTTCGAAGCAGCTTTCTTGACGAAGAAAAACGTGCATACCGCCGTCCGCGACCCTGAGAGCGTGATCGAGTTCGGCGCGGGGTCGGGTGAGAACATCCTTGCGATGAAAGCTCGCTGGACGAATGCTCATTACTCGGCAGTGGAGATCAACCCTAAAGCGTACAAGCACTTGTCAATCATCAAGGGGCTTGACATCCACCTTGAATCGGTGTATGACGTTGACGTTGAGCCTGCCGAGGTTGTGCTTACGAAGGGGCTCCTCATCCACATCCCGCCGGAGCGCATCAACGATGTCTACGATCAGTTATATAAGCACAGCCGCCGCTATATTGTGATATGCGAGTATTACAATCCGGTCCCAGTTGAGGTGCCCTATAGGGGACACGCGGGGCGGCTATGGAAACGCGACTTTGCCGGTGAGATGCTCGACCGGTTTAAAGGCTTGCGATTGGTCGATTACGGGTTCAAATATCACCGTGACCGCGACCCGCAAGACGATATTACGTGGTTTATCTTAGAAAAGGGGGCTTAATGCGACTTTGTAGTAAATGCGGTTTCATCCTCGGCACACGTCCGGGGCTTATGGAGAAGGACGGCGTGTGTCAGGCTTGCATCAACGCCGAAGCGAAGAAAGACATTGACTTCGCGGCGCGTCAGAAGTGGCTTACTGATTACATCAAAGAGAAGCGCAATCATCCGGTGTATGATTGCGTCATTGCCGTGAGCGGCGGCAAGGATTCTCACATGATCGTGCGTCGGCTCATCGAGAACCACGGCGTCAAGAATCCGCTTTTGGTGAGCGTCACCGACGAGTTCACCCACACTAAGGCCGGGCGGCACAACATCGACAATCTAGTCAACCGCTACGATCTTGACCTTATCACATGGCGATGCAAGCCCGCTACGTTCAAGGCTGAAACGCTGAAGGACTTCGATAGCGAACTGCACCCGCTGAAATGGATTGAGGCTAAGATTTATCAGGTTCCTGTTGACATCGCGCGGGCCTTCTGCATCCCGCTTGTGTTCTTCGGTGAGAACTCGGCGTTTGAGTATGGTACAAGCGACCAGCTTGACATCTGGCACCCGGCAAGCGGAGACGGCGTTGAGATCATTTTCATGGGAGCGATTTATCCGTACTCGATTACCGACTCTTTGGAGTGCGCGCGAGAGATAGGCTTTAAAGACCTCGACGACTTCAACGAGTGGCCGCGACAGGGGAGCATCGACCAGTACACGCAGATCGA
>DATIKF010000019.1:0-6775 GCA_035477855.1 Dissulfurispiraceae bacterium | reverse complement strand
TCACATGCTTGCCGCTGACTCAGCCCAAAGCCTTCTACCACGAATGCTACTGCCTGCCGTCGCGCTCTGGGCTTTAGAAGTTTTTTGAGATCACCGCTTTCAGCGCCTGCTTGTCCAAGGTCAGATCGGCAACGATCTGCTCCTCTGTGTACCGCGTCTTCTTCATGCCTGCCTCCTCGCTCAGAGTGTTGTATCCCCCCGGGTTTACTGGAGGCTCTACAATTTGAGAGGATAGAGCCATGAAAAAGACAACAAAGTATTCCCCAGAGGTACGGGACCGTGCAGTGCGGATGGTATTAGAACAACAGAAGGAACACAGTTCGCAATGGGCTGCAATCGAGTCAATATCCGGCAAGATTGGCTGCACAGCGGAGACCTTGCGGATGTGGGTACGACGCGCAGATGTCGACCAAGGGATTCGGGGCGGTCTCACCAGCACAGAGCGTGAGCGTCTCAAGGCATTGGAGCGTGAGAATCGTGAGCTGAAGCGTGCCAACGAGATATTGCGCAAAGCGTCGGCTTTTTTCGCCCAAGCGGAGTTCGACCGCGGACGGAGATAATGGCGTCGTTTATCGATGAACACCGGGCTGAGTATGGGGTCGAGCCGATCTGCGGTGAACTGCCGATTGCCCCATCGGCGTACTATGAACATAAGGTTCGGCAAAGAGACCCCTCTCGGCAACCAGTCCGGGTGCAGCGTGACCGGGTGCTTTCGGAGGAAATCCGGCGAGTCAGCAAGGAGAACTTCGATGTGTACGGAGCCCGGAAGATATGGCTTCAGCTCAACCGGGAAAACATATCGGTCGCCCGCTGTACGGTGGAACGATTGATGCGGAGCATGCAACTCCGTGGAGTCGTTCGAGGGCGAACCTGCCGGACGACAGTATCGGATGGTTCGGTTGTGCGTCCTGGGGATCTGGTGCAGAGGCAGTTTACTGCTACGCGCCCGAATCAGCTTTGGGTGGCGGATTTTACCTATGTGGCGACGTGGACGGGGTTTGTGTATGTTGCTTTTGTGATTGACGTGTTCTCCCGTGGCATTGTAGGGTGGCGAGTAGCGCGTACGATGCGGACAGACCTTGTGCTGGAAGCTCTGGAGCAGGCACTCTGGGCTCGGCGGGACATTGATGGATTAGTGCACCACAGCGACCGCGGGAGCCAGTACCTTTCGATCCGCTACTCGGAACGTCTGGCAGCAGCTGGTGTGGCCCCATCCGTTGGACACCGAGGCGATTCCTACGACAACGCCTTGGCAGAAACAATAATTGGACTCTACAAAACAGAGGTGATTCGTCATCGGGGGCCATGGCGGACAATGGACATGGTGGAATATGCCACGTTAGAATGGGTTGATTGGTTCAATAACCGCCGTTTGCTGGAGTCCATCGGCGATATTCCTCCGGCGGAGCGGGAAATCGAGTATTATCGTCAGATGGAGGAGTCGACCGTTGTGGTCTGACTCAAATAAAACGCTCTCCGGAATACCCGGGGGGTTTCATAAGCGCTCTCCGGCCCCCTCGTCTTGCCGGTTCACCTACTGCCTGATGCCATTTGTCAATACAATCGGTCCAAAGCGCTCAAAGCCTGGCAGGACGTGCAACAGAGCTGATTTATTCGGCGAACAGGCGCTCACAGGGAGGTAAGTGCCAGGCGAATACCTCGGAGGACGGCTGGATGCCGTCCTCCGAGAATGAGCGGCGTTGCGCTTCCTGACGGGCTAATGACAATTCCCGCTTACACCACATAACAAAGAGTAGCCGGGCATAAAAAGGGAATTTTCCGAAGAACCGCCCTTTTTACTACGCTACTTCCAGATGAAGACCTTCAGGATATTCGAGTAGTCATCAGTCCAGACCGGCCCGCCCTTGTCAGCCTTGAGCGCCTTCCATCGCTCATCAGCAGGCAATGCGCCCAGATGCTTTTTGTCCCGGGCAAGCAGCACCCATGTGGAATGATACTTGCCGATACTCTCATCTTCCTTGTCGTCCTGAATATAGCCGACAAGCCCGGCATCTTCCGCAAGCCTGCCGAGAACCGGCGAGAGGTCGAGATACTTGTTGGAGATATGAACAGCAAGAATCCCGCTTTTGTCAAGCTTCGAAAAATAGAGTGCGAACGCTTCCCGGGTAACGAGATGGACCGGAATCGAATCAGAACTGAAAGCATCCAGCACGATCAGCCCATACGCTCCGACAGCAGCTTCTTCGAGTTTTAATCGAGCATCTCCCATGACGATTGACCATTGCGCCTTGCAGTTTTCGAGATAGGTGAACAGTGCCGGGTCGGTGGCAACGCGGCGCACCGACGGGTCGATTTCATAAAAAGTGAACCTCTGCCCTTTTTCTCCATAACTGGCGATTGTCCCGATGCCCAAGCCAATCAGGGCAATATGCACCTTTCGTTTCTTGCCGCTGAACTCCTTGAAAACCTGCCCGAGGGGCCCTGTCCGGTGATAATACGAGGCCGGTTCATCCCGCAGTGCAGGATCGAGGCTCTGCCTGCCGTGTTGCGTGGTTCCGTGCACAAGCAGACGATAGCCCCCTTCAACATCTTCAGAAACCTTGACCACTCCGAAAAAACTCCGCTCCTGATGAATAATTTTCTGATCCCATCCATGGGAAAGAATGAGAGCAACTGCCACTGCCGAGACCCCGAGTCCAAAACGTCTCGGTCGTTTCATGAAAAGCATCGCATAACATAGTACTGCCGGGATGGCATACGTCATGACGGTGTGGCTGATATTCAGCGTTTTCGCCAGATTGCTGACAACAAGGCCATGAAGAGGCCACTCCACAGTAAGCCAGAACGTCAGTCCGCCCAGCAGCAAAGGGAGCAGGACATCCAGCACCCCGGAAAGGCGCGGACTCGCTGAAGGCTGCAACGACTGTGCGCCCCGGAAAATCAGCAGCGCGGCAAGAGCAAGCACAAGGGGATACTCCACCACGGACCGGAAAACCAGCGGAGCAAAGACCGCGTTAAAAATGCCGCCCAGCACGCCGCCCACGGACATCCAGAGATAAAAGCCGGTCAGGAATTGAGCCGGAGGACGGGTACGCGCAAGTTCGCCGTGGCAGACCATTGCCACAATAAAGAAGGTGGCAAGATTGAAGAGAATCGCTATCCACATGGCCGGTTTGGTCAGAGGGACGTTGATGAACAGCAAAACAATGACTGCAATCGGAAACAGCCGAAGCATCAGCCGATTGACCGGCTGCGGGATATTGGCAAAAACAAGGATGAATGTGAGCAAGTACAAAGAAAGCGGAATTACCCAGAAGAGCGGAATGGCGGCGACATCAGTGCTCAGGAACGTGGTCACTCCGAGCATGAGGCTTGAAGGGACAAATGCAAGCGCGACCCAGCGCAACTGTTGGGAGCGGGCGGGCGGAGG
Organism: Dissulfurispiraceae bacterium; assembly: GCA_035477855.1. GTDB lineage: Bacteria > Nitrospirota > Thermodesulfovibrionia > Thermodesulfovibrionales > Dissulfurispiraceae > JAAYUK01. Next base: position 3,384 of record DATIKF010000019.1, on the reverse strand, counting down.
CGCATCGGAAACGCAGTATGCGGGCACACTTTCGGCGGTCGACACTCCTGCCGCGGCATGACAGAGCCGCGCAGAACGCCACGTGAAGCAGGCACAGCCCAGAATGAATACTATAAGAACGATATAGCCGATTGACCAGTGAGAGCTCTGCTGATGAAGGGAAAAAAGCGGCTCGATAATTGCCGGATAACTTATCAGCGCAAGCATGCTACCCGCGTTGCTGGCGCTGTAAAGGAAGTATGGATCAGACGCTGACGGGTGGCCGGTCCAGACAAACCAGCGCTGCATGAGCGGAGCAGTGCTGGATAGCACAAAAAAAGGGAGCCCGACAGAGAAAAGCAGAAGGATCAGAACGACCCCAATCGGGTTGGCCTCGCCGGCCGGAATCCAGTGCCGGGAGATAGCGACCGGCAACACAATACAGGCGAGCAAAAGAAGCGCGGCATGCAGCATCACCTGTTTGCCGACCAGAAGTCTGCTGCTTGAAACATGCGCATAGGCATACCCACCGAGAAGCAGCGCCTGGAAGAACATCATGCAGGTATTCCATACGGCCGGTGTGCCTCCAAGGAGCGGAAGTATCATCTTTGCGACCATCGGCTGGACAATGAAAATCAGCGTGGCGCTCATAAAGAGCGTCAATGAAAAAAGAATCGGCAGGAAGGCCGCGCGAAACATGTTCATGCGCCGCGACCCGCTCTGCAGGTGAGCGCCTCATAAACATCGAAACTCGAATGAGTCTGTATCCCCTTGAACCAGTTCATGTCGACTCCTCAAGAATATTCATCAGGCAACAACCTTCAGACTCGTTATTATGGCGAATTCTTTTGATTACAGGCAATGCGTGAGCGCAAGACGGTAAAGAAAATGCAGTCGTATTCTTGAGCTTTCAAATCAAAGAGCGGTTTATTCCGGAAAAAAGAGGCCTGCCCGCATGAGTCTGGCCCGCAGCCACTTTGCACTGAATGCGGTCTGTTTTTCTCCGGACAGCTGCCGGAAGTATTGCAAGCTCTGCCGCACGCAGAATAGGCGCAGGAGTTTCGGGTGACGGAATGCCTTCACCACGGATTGCGGCATTGACGCAATCCGTGGTGGACTGGAAAAGAAACATTCGGTCGTGATTCAAGAAATCAAGACCGATATTGAAATCATGATCGAATGTGCTGTTGCTGCAAGAAAAAACGCGTTTGGCTGAGCGGCATTTCTTCGTCTATAATTGAATAATTACTGTCCGGCCCGGCCTGTCGGCCATTTCTGATGCACAAGAGGCGTTGCTTATGAAACACCGTTCCGGCATGCTTTTCCCTGCAGCACTTCTTTCACTGTTTCTTCTCTTTGTTCAGGGCTGCGCAACCTCGCCCGAGATGCGCCCGGAAGCGCTGACGCTCACCATTGTGCATGTGAACGACACCCATTCACATTTCGACCCTGCGGAAGCCACGCTCACCGTAAGCGGTGTGCCTGTGAAAGTTTCGCGGGGGGGGGTGCGCGCCTGAAGGCCGCAACAGATGAGCTCCGCGGCAGGGGAAAGCATGTCCTGTTTCTGCACGGCGGAGATATGGTTCAGGGAACTCTCTACTTCACAAAGTATGCAGGCAGGGCCGACGTCGCGTTCATGAACCTCATCGGCTTTGACTCAATGTGCATCGGCAATCACGAGTTCGACCGCGGCCCCGAGCTTTTAGCCGAGCTTGCTGAACAAGTGAATTTTCCGCTTGTCTCCGCCAATGTTGATGTTTCCGGTGAACCAAAGCTTGCCGGCAAGGTTACGCCTTCATCGTGAAAAAGATCGGCGGGAAAGAGATCGGCATCATCGGATTGACGACGATGGAAACGCCTGCAGTTTATACTCCCGGACCGAACGTGGTCTTTGCCGATCCGGTCGTAAGCATCAGAAAAGCGGTCGAAGCTCTGCATTCGCGAGGAGTGACAGGGATAATCCTGCTTTCACACTCTGGGTATGACGAAGATATCGCCCTCGCAAAAAAAGTCTCCGGGCTATCTCTTATCGTGGGTGGCCACACGCATTCCCTCTTGGGAGACAAGGCTGCCTTCGCTGCGCTGGGATTGACTGCCGAAGGTCAGTATCCGACGGTTGTGAAGGATCCTCTCGGAAGAAATGTGCTTATCGTGCAGTCATGGGAGTGGGCAAAGCTCATGGGCGTGATTACTGTGACCCTCGATGCTGCCGGTGAAGCAGTGACCTGGAGCGGCAGTCCGAATTTGCTGGTCGGAACGTTATTTCGTCGAAACAATGCTCCGGTGGATTCGGCATCCGTCTTCCATGCCGAAATTATCCGAAGCCTGAGGGATTCAAAAGTTGTGGAAATCCACGAAGAAAACCCTGAAGCGAAAAAAATGTTACAGGACTACGCCCGCCCGTTGCAGGAAATGATGCTTACCAACATAGCCGTGGCTGCGCATGACCTGAAACGCGGTGACAATACGGGTCAGGGACCACTGGGTGCCGATGCAATGCTCTGGAAAACCCGCGCAGCCGGCACCCAGATCGCCATTCAGAACACCGGTGGTATCAGACGGGACATTGCTGCCGACCCCGTTTCAATCGCCACGGCTTACGAACTGCTTCCATTCAGCAACACTCTGGTTATTCTTGACTTGAAGGGGACTGAACTCAAAGCCGCTCTTGAGGAGGCGGTTGATTTCCAGTTAGCAGGCACAAACAAGGGGCCGTATATATATGTTGCCGGAGTGACGTTCAGGCTGGATGCTTCCAAAACCTACCGGATTGTAACCAATAATTATCTTGCACGAGGCGGCGACGGCATCCCGACGATGGGATCGGCAGCAGGATATCGCACTGATACCGGTTTTACCGATGCCGAAGTTTTTCTTGGGTATCTGAAAAGCCACGGAACGATATATGCGCCGACAGAAAAGCGTATTTCCTCAGCATTGCCGGGGACTCTGCGAAGCCTCATCTTCTGCACACCTCCGGCTGAGATCAGGAAGGCAGCTTAGCACGTACGGACTATCGAATGAATTCTGCTCTTCCGTATCGCCATTTTTTGTGATAAATGCTAACCCGCTCGCAGAGTTCCACGGGCATGCCCGTGGGTGAATGCTACCCGGAGATATTTTGGGATAAACTGTATGAATTATGGAGAATCGAGTATCAGGGCATGGGGTATATAGAACTGAATATCATGTGGTGTGGATCCCAAAATATCGGGGGAAAATCCTGAATTCTGGGCTGCAAGAGTACTTGGCGAAGGCATGGCTGAAATTATTGCGAGAGATGCCTGGAGTAGAAAACGTCGAGCAAAATATGCAGGCGGACCATATTCATACCGTCATGATAATCCCGCCGAAATATGCGGTGAGTGAAGTGATAGGGCGGCTGAAGTGTAAGAGTGCGAGCAA
>DATIKF010000018.1:0-2532 GCA_035477855.1 Dissulfurispiraceae bacterium | reverse complement strand
CAAACGCGCTGGAAACAACGCGCCGTTGTCACTTGAAGTCTTTGAACGCGCCTACCGCTACGCCGCTGCTATGGGCCTGCGAACTACCGCCAGCGTGTTCGACAAAGACAGCCTCGACTTTCTCTTGACCTATGACGTGCCGTTCATTAAGCTTGCCAACAACGGGGCGTCTCAAATACTCGCCGCTGATATACCGGAAGATAGGGCCGTCATCATAAGCACCGACAAACCGACGCTTCAGGCCGGTTCTAACTTCAAGTTCATGTACTGCATATCCGAGTACCCGGCGAAGGCGAAGGACTACATTGACAAGTTCGGCGATAAACTCAAAGACGGACTGAGCGACCACACTACTGACTTTGAGCTATTCAAGAAGTACCAGCCGAAAATTTACGAGTGCCATGTTAAGCTCAACGACTCCACCGGTCCCGATGCTGGCAATTTCGCGCGGACGCCGGAGCAGTTGAAGGAGATATTGCTTTGAATCTCTGCATAATACCAGCCCGCGCCGGCAGCAAGCGGATACCTAAGAAGAACACGCGGTCCTTTCTAGGCCGTCCCATAATCGAGTATCCGCTCGACGCTGCGAACTACTCCAACCTATTTCAGCAGATCATCATATCTACCGATGACGCATACATCGCCGAAAATTACTCAGTCTACGTGCCATTTTTACGCAGCCCTGAAGCGGCGACCGATACGGCAACTTTAACAGCCGTGGTGCTTGACGTGCTTACCCACTACAACCAGTACGACAAGATTTGTGTCATATTGCCGACGGCGGTATTTACGCAGCCGTTCGATTTGCTTTCAGCTTACAATAAGCTGGACGATGGCATTGACGCCGTGGTCCCCGTTTGCCCTTATGAGCACCCGATAGAGCGCGCGTTTTACCGTGACGATGGGCTTCTGTACATGCTCAATCCAGATAGCGCGATGACGCGAACTCAGGACTTGACTCCGAAGTACCACGATGCGGGGCAATTCTACTGGCTATCGGTTCAATCATTTTTGGAACATCGCAGGTTTTTCATGCCGCGCACCTTACCGTATATTATGCGCGCGGTGGATATTGACACTGAATCAGACTGGAAGCGCGCGGAGGCTATCATTGGACACGCTTGATTTTTGGGCCGGTAGTTTCGGCGACGATTACACCGAGCGCAACGTGGGTAGGGTTAACAATAACATCGCCCTCTTCGGCAAGATTTCAGTGTTCATGGATAGGCCGGAATCGGTGATCGAGTTCGGCGCCGGATCGGGTGAGAACATACAGGCTATGGAATATGTCTGGCCAGATGCGCTTTATTCAGCGGTTGAGATCAACGCGAACGCATGCCGCCGTCTGTCAGAGTTAGACCATGTAATTATACAGCACGGGTCCATCTACGACGCCGACCTTCTCCCGGCCGATCTTGTGTTGACCAAGGGGCTGCTAATACACATCCCGCCGGAGCGCATCGAAGAAGCATACGACCAGCTATACAGCCACGCAAAGCGATATATCCTGCTGTGCGAATACTACAATCCAACTCTGGTTTCCGTGCCGTACAGGGGCCACGCGGGGAAGCTGTGGAAGCGCGATTTCGCGGGAGATATTCTTGACAGTTACGGCGATTTGAGGCTGGTGGAATACGGATTTGTTTATCGCCGCGACGGATTGCCTCAAGACGATATTACATGGTTTTTGTTGGAGAAGTCTTGATATTTTGCCTGCATCAGAAGACCGGGAAAGTATGCCCGATGACTGGCAGGCCGCCGGAGTGGTCGATGAAGTGTAGCGGCTGCCCGAGCTTAATTCAACGATAGGAGACTTATGAGACTTTGCAGTAAATGCGGATTTATTTTAGACACGCGGCCGGGACTACAGGAGCGTGACGGTGTGTGCCTCGCTTGCATCAACAGCGATCGTAAGAAGACGATTGACTTTAAGGCGCGGCAAGAGTGGTTGACGGGCTACATCAAGAAGCGGCGCACTCATCCAGAATACGACTGTGTTATTGCTGTTTCTGGCGGGAAGGACAGCCACATGATCGTGCGCCGACTCATCGAGAATCACGAAGTCAAAAACCCTTTGCTCGTGTCGGTGACCGATGAGTTTACCCACACCAGGGCCGGGAAGCATAATATCGACAACCTTGTCAACCGGTACGATCTTGACCTTATCACGTTCAGGTGCAAGCCGCAGACTTTCAAGCGGGAAACGCTGAAGGACTTTGAGAGTGAGCTGCACCCGCTGAAGTGGATCGAGGGAAAGATTTATAAAGTCCCCGTTGAGATTGCGAAGAACTACGGAATATCACTGGTATTCTTCGGCGAGAATTCGGCGTTTGAGTATGGTACAAGCGACAATCTTGATATCTGGCATCCGGCATCCGAGATGGGTAAATGTGAGATCATTTTCATGGGAGCGATTTATCCGTACTCGATTACCGACTCTTTGGAGTGCGCGCGAGAGATAGGCTTTAAAGACCTCGACGACTTCAACGAGTGGCCGCGACAGGGGAGCATCGACCAGTACACGCAGATCGA
>DATIKF010000017.1:0-1902 GCA_035477855.1 Dissulfurispiraceae bacterium | reverse complement strand
CTGAGTCGATCCGCCGTTGAGAACGATAACGCCGACGTACATTTTGGTACTCAGCGTTGACGCCACGACATAAATTTTCTCGTCCGAACTCTTAACGGTTCCAGACTCGAACGGACCGACATAAACAGATATGCCCGTGGAAAGAACCGCCGAACTCGCGGTCTGCGCGGTCATAGCCACAGATACCGCAATCGGAGCGGTCGCCGTGCTGTACAACGTGGAAGTAGTGGACGGAGCAAGCCCACGCGAGGCGGCCCACCGTGCGCCAGGCTCTACAAACACGGAACCATTGTCCGAAGAGCTTGCATTGGTCACGCGGATGAGTATCTTGGATGCATCACCCACGTTGAAGTATACACCAGACGACGTTACCGCCGTCAGCGTTTCGATTATCGACCCCGCATACCCGGTAAAGGTGCTTTTGGTGGCCGCTGCTGCCTGAGAAGTCGAACCCATTGTTATTCCTCCTTAGCTCGAAGTCAACACGCCCTTAACTATACAAGCGGGGCGGGTTACTTTTCTACCGTAAACGAGAAGTCCGCGCACTACGTCACCAAAGGCGTTTTGATTGCGGTATGCTTCAGTTTCGGTGATCTGCTCGGCGTAAGAGAATCCCATTGAGTGACCGGCAATGACGTGCCACTGCGAGGAGTTAACTCCGTAACAGTTGTTGGATACGTAGATGTTAAAGCCGTAGAAGTTTCCGACGGCCTGCGTCCCGGACGTGAGGAAGTTGCTGTTGTTGGTATCCTGAACGATACGCGCAAGAACCATCTGCTGAAGTATCGCAGGCGGGACAACGATAAAGCGGCCCTGCTGCGGCACGTTGTTCTGATCCATGATACGAGCGTACCAACCGAGAGCGGTAATCACCGCGGTGGAAGCCGCGGAAAGAGCGGTCACGGTCGAGCCGAGTTCGGTAGAGTTCGCGCCGACGAAAAAGTTTCCGGTCGTCGAAAGGTACGTGGCGAGGTTAGTGTCGGTGTTGTCGGCAAGATTGTAGGCGGCCCGCTCCATGGCCTTTTCCATGAGCTTCGGCCTGACCTGCGCCTTGTCAACGTCGTCCATCGAAAACGCAAAATACTTCTGCTGGTCGATCGTGAGAATCTGCTGCGCGTCGGTAAGATACTGGACGGTAATCGCGGTGGTCGAGTTCTTGGTGTAGTCGTTGATGGTGATGTCACCGATCTCGTTGATGCGTACAGTATCGCCGGCCCCGCTGATTTCGCCCTCGTAATCCCTGTTGGCGAGATTACCGAAAACCATGTTCTTCTTCAGCGTGTCAAGGACTGTCGCAGACCATATTTCCGGTATGAAATTGTTAACGGACATTTAAGTCCTCCTTGTTACTTGGTTGGAGATAGGGTAAGCCCCGGAATATCAATACGTCCCTCGTTGCGGGCCTTGATGATGTCTTCCGAGGACATGCCTTTAAGCTGTTCCCGGCTGGTGATCTTACCCGCCGGCGGCGAGGACTGATTATTCGGAGGATTAACACCGTGCGTTTTAAGCTTCTCATCGACAGCCGAAACTATGCTCTTGCTGAACAGTTCGTGAAACTGTTCCACGCGATTCTTGAGTTCGTCCTCATCGGCGGCCTGGATGAAATCCATAAACTCAATGCCAATCTTCTTGTCGTTGAGCATTTTGACGGCCTTGTTCCGAAGCTCCTCGCGTTTACGCTCTGCTTTCGTAGCTGCGTTTTCAGCTTTCAGCTCTCTAACTTCTCGCTCAAGGGCTGTCTCTTCGGGATATCTCTTCTTAATCTCGTCCTCTAAGTGCTTCGGCATCGTCTCTTTCATGAACTTCTCAACGGCCCCCGTAGCTCTACGGTCGCCCTCTCGCTTCACTTCATCCTTGTACTCAGCCGAAGATTTATACTTTTCGATGATGGCTTTGTCG
>DATIKF010000016.1:0-17396 GCA_035477855.1 Dissulfurispiraceae bacterium | reverse complement strand
GGAGCGCAGTACTGGCTACCCCGGTCTGAATGATGGATCAATCCTTTGGGCGGGCGTTTTGCGGCGACCGCCCGGAACAGCGATTCGCTGATCAATTGCTTCGTCATCCTCTCCGACATGGCATAGCCGACAATGTCTTTGGTGAAGATGTCCTTATGCCCAGAGAGATAAAGCCATCCCTCCTCTGTAGGGATATATGTTATATCCGTCACCCACACCTGATTCGGGGCGGTTGCCTGAAACTCCTGATTCAGAAGATTCTCGGCCACAGGATGATTATGCTTTGAATCCGTCGTTGCTTTGAACTTCTTTACCTGCTTGCACCCTATCCCAAGCTTCTTGCGTATCTTTCTGGTCCGATACCGGCTGATCTCGGTGCCATGTTCCTTCAGATCGCCCTGCATACGCTTCGGTCCGTACGTCCCACGGGTCGTTTGTTTGATGCCAGGATTTCCACCTCAAGCCGAGCTTCTTCCTGTTGCCGTTTGCTCGGCGGGCGGCTTTCATGGGCATAATATCCGCCCTCAGATACGTTCAATACTTCGCACAACACCGGGACCGGATACTGAAGTCGCAGTTTCCTGATCATCGCGTACTCTCCTGCGACTCCTTTGCAAAGTACGCTGCCGCTTTTTTTAAGATGTCACGCTCCATCTTCACTTTAGCCAGCTCCCGGCGTAACTGCGACAGTTCAAGCTCCGCCGTGCTCATCTCCCGATAGTTCTTGCCGACTTCCGATACCTTCCCCTGCCGGTAAGCCTTCAGCCAGTTCTGTAGCGTGTTCTCCGAGACGTTCAGTCGTCGGCTCACTTTGAGCATTCCTTATTTTGCCGCATGTTGTCACTAACCTGATAGCATCTGTGCAGAGCGCTCACCGGCAGGTGAAGAGTGATCATCTGTCATCAAAAGATGCCTTGGTGGTTGCCTATGATGTCGAGTCAGGCATGCTGGAGAAAAGGCTTTTCGACCTGATCTCCACGCGGGACGAAGAGGTTCAAAAGCTCATCGACATAATCAGGAGTGAAACGCAACTTCACCGGCAAAAGATAATAGATACCGCGAGCGGCGAAATGGTTTTATAGTGGCAAATGTACCCGATGTCTTCGAAAACCGAAACCATCAGGAACGAACCTTTCTTCTCTGATCGGCAGGCTCTCATTCCTGATATAATCTGATCAGGAACCGAACAGAACACAAGTGCCTGCTTTTTTGCGGGGGACGCAATGGTGGAGCTAAGGGATATATTTTTTCAGGCTGGTGCGCGTATGATTCTCGATGCGTGTTCTCTCGTGGTTCGTCCTCATGAAATTCATGCACTGCTCGGAACGAACGGGGTCGGCAAGAGTACGCTTGCTTATATCATTATGGGCTGTGAGGGATATCAACCGAACACCGGAGAGATTCTTTTCAGGAGCGAAGTCATCAACCACCTCGGCATTTCAGAACGGGCGAGGCTCGGCATAACCATGACATGGCAGGAGCCGGTTCGTTTTGAAGGCATCTCAGTGCGCGACTATATCTCACTTCGGAATCCATCCTGTGATGGAGCGTACTATCTCCGTCTTGTGGGACTCGATCCCTCATGGTATCTTCAACGCATGGTCGATCGCTGTCTGAGCGGCGGTGAGCGCAAGCGCATTGAACTCGCTTCGGCACTCGCGCTGCATCCGCAATTTGCCGTCCTCGATGAACCTGATTCCGGCATTGACATGCTCTCCTTTGACGATATTGTTCATGTCATCCGGCTATTTCGGGAAAACGGGGCTTCCGTGCTGCTTATTACGCACCGGCCCGAACTTGCCTTGATTGCGGATGCGGCTTCTCAGCTGTGCGGAGGCCGCATTGTCTGCACCGGATCGCCTCAGGAAGTTACAGATTTTTTCATGGCAAAGAAGTGTGCTGTCTGTGCTGAGGTAAACTGCAATGCCTGAACGGGATGCCCTGATTGCAGCGTACCGGAAGTGCGGCGGTGATGAAGGCGTGCTTGCTGACGCGGAAACGGCGCACCTGCTGGCGAGTGGACATTCGATTCTGAGTATGCGTACGGTGAATGGACTTACTGTTCAGACCTCGACAACAGACGGCGGGATTTCCGTATCTGTTGTACTTGACGAGAACATCCGCCTGACGCATCCGGTTCATCTCTGTTTCGGCGTGCTGCATGAGGAAGGAATACAGCGAATTACCATACATGTTCGCCTGAAGAAATATTCCGCGGCTCATTTCATTGCCCACTGTGTATTCCCCGATGCCCGGAAGGTGCAGCATATCATGGATGCCACGATTGAACTTGAAGAAGGCGCGGAGATGCGTTATGCAGAAACACACTACCATGGGCCATTCGGCGGGGTGGATGTTCTTCCGAAGGCTGCCGTGATGCTGGGAGAACGCGGGCGCTACTATGCTGATTTTGCCTTGCTGGAAGGCCGGGTCGGAACACTTTCGCTCGATTATGAGGTGCGGGCCGGCAAGGAAGCTGTTGCCGAGCTTTCGGCCCGTATATTCGGGCATGGAAAAGATGTGATTGCAATCCGGGAAAAGATAGTTCTTGAAGGCGAAAAGGCACGCGGTCTGATCAAGACGCGTATCGCGCTGGAAGATGAGGCCTTGGCCGAAGTGACCGGGATTACCGAAGGGAATGCCGCCGGAGCTCGTGGGCATGTTGATTGCACTGAAATTGTGAAGGACAATGCGGTTGCCAGGGCAATTCCTGTTGTAAGCGTTACTCACCCTCTTGCCAAAGTGACGCACGAAGCCGCCATCGGCAGCGTCGATAAAAAGCAGCTTGAGACCCTGATGGCTCACGGACTGACCCCGGAAGAAGCGGTAGATATGATTGTGAAGGGGATTCTCCGATGAGTCCCCCTTTTTTATCCGGAATTCATGGTATAAAAGGGGATGACCGATAACCATCCGCTGCATCACGGGAAAATTGCACATTTGAACCTGACCCTTCCCGCAGAACGCATTGCCGACTTTTTTTATCTGCTTCAGTCAGGGTTTTATATAAGGACCCGATATGTCGGGTGCAGTGTCCGCACGTTTCTGGACGGGCAGACAGGGATGACAGATGACTATATCAGTCATCATATCAGCACCATTTTCCTTGACGGCATGCCGGTAGATAATGTTGATGCTTCCGTGCTGAAGCATGGCTCGCGGCTGGCGCTTTCATCGGCAATGCCGGGACTGGTCGGGGCGACGATGCGCCAGGGAAGTCCGCTGGCTTCACTGAGGGATTCGATTTCGTATAAAACGACCGGAACCAGCGAAGGCGGGGAGGGTTTTGTTTTTCTGAAGCTGTTTAATCTGGTGATGAAAGACCTGGGAAGTCAATTTCTGCAAAGAGGTATTCTGGTTGCACCGGGCGATCTCAGGGCATTTCTTTGTAATCATCCTCAAACTGTCCAAAACTGCGCGCAGATTGTTCTGAACGGAACAGTCTGCGCAGCGGACAGAGTATTGGCGGATATGTTCAGCACCGAGTGCGAATATATTCAAATCGTTCTCCGTATCAAAAATGACGCCGCATCATAGACATTGCAGCACGCTGGTTCGGGCGCTCTTCATAAAAAAGGGTGGACATCTTTCGCTGCCCGCCCTATCAAGATATTGATACAGCTTTCTTTCAGAACCCTAAATCTTGATTAATCAGCACCACCTTAATGCGATGTTTCGGAAATGACTTCTCCGTGATGGTCCAGACGTTGCAAATTCTCTCAGAGCTCTTGCAATCCTGGCAAACCGACGTGGTCAGACAGGGTGTTTTCTTGTCGAGCCGCATCGAATTAACCGGTGCGGCATAATTTTTGATGCGCAGCATCGCGTCGTCGAGATCCGGAACTACCTTGTTTCGTCCGACAAGAACAACGACGTTTTTCGGACCGAAGTTAAGAGCGCCGACGCGATTGCCGATCATGTCGAGATTGACGAGGCAGCCGTCTTCAGTGACCGCATTTGTCCCGGTCAGGTAAAAATCGACCAGCAGCCCCTGTCTGCGGCGCTCATAGGCCTCTGCCTGCGCAATCCCCTGTTCATACGGATTGATAACCGTCAGGGATGGATTGGCGAGCAGATCGGGTCCGATGCCGGTTGAACCAAGGGTCATGGAGCCGCCCCACGAGACGGTTTTCGGCGACAGCGGAGGAATAATCGTCCCGATCACAAGCTCTTTTGCTTCGGCTGCATTTTGTACGATAAAGACCTCGAAATTGTTGGCTTCCAGTTCTTCTTTCAAAGCAGTCAGCCGGATCTTCCAGTAGTTTTCAGCAGGGTTTTGCATATGCTCCTCCTCGGTGAATGAGTGCGATCGAAAACTCACAGTTGTGAGTATGTAACAGAAAGTATCTCAACGCCAGATGGTGCCGATGCCGATTCCCCATGACGGTCCCCACCAGAATGAAGGGTAGTAGGGATAGTAATAGTCAGAGGGTCTGTCCACCTCGTGGGGCCACAGGTAAATCTCATGAATCCGGAAAAACGGATATGCATAATCCATTTCCTCAATTTTGCCCATCTGTATACCGTCAAATGCTCCGGCAACGGTCACTTTTCTGCCTTTCGCAAAGATGACCGGATCGAGCAGTCCCCGCTCCTTCGGCATGAAAACAAGAACCCTGGTGCCGGATAGTGAGTCCTGAAGAGCACCGCGTGAATTGACTGAGCTATAAGCCAGTTCAAGAAGTGAACCGGCGATCGTTGTTTTGGCCGAAGCAATCGTTCCGCCGAAAATAAAAAGTTTGGCGCGGTAGAGATCCGGCCGCTGCTGCATATCGGCAAGAGGAACGATAGTCGAGCCTTGGTCCATCGTGCGTTGTGTGAGCACAGGAGCGCACGCAGTAGTGAAAGCGATAAAGAGACATGCAAGAATGACCAGCCGTTTCATAGCAATAGTATAGCGCATTAAACCGGTAAATGAACGAGTGCCGCAGGAAGTGCGCCTTGCACGGCACGCAGCGGTCCTCAGTCTATAAAGAGTGCGAAGCAGAGGAACTTTCTCTGCGGACAGGGGGTGCTGCACTTTGTGATCATTCCAAAAAAATGGGAGCGTATGCAGGTATCCTTCGTGACATTCTCCTGTAAAAACGCCGAAGATCAGATGTCCGATATGGCTGTGCAGCCTTGGGCCAGCAGGTGAGGCCGCAAACATCAGGTCGAGCATCTGAAAATGCCTGATTGCTTTCCACCATGCTTATCACTTTATGTCAAGATGGTATACTATGCACATTCCGCAAACCATACATCCATATTTTCATTATGAGGGAGCACGCGTTGTTGAAAATTCTCCTGCACATGCTGCGGGTTGGTATTGCGTACATATTAATTGCCGCGCTTTTTGCCGAATACGCCGTATCAGCAGATCCAGGCGTACGCCAGGAAGTCCTGATCCTGCATTCCTACAGCCCTGATTATGAATGGACCCGTTCTGAGCAGAGCGGGATAAACAGTGTTTTCGAGCCGCTGGCACTCCGCTACAAGGTCAGGATTGAATATCTCGATTCCAATCATCATCCAAATCTCATGCACGGAGCGCTTCTTCGGCAGCTCTACAGGCAGAAGTACGCCACTTCACCCTTTCAGGTCATTATTGCAACGGATAATGAAGCCTTGGAGTTTCTGCGAAAGAATCGCAACGCTCTTTTTCCGGGGGTGCCGGTAGTTTTTTGCGGGGTTAACGGGTATGAACCGGGCATGATTCAAGGATTATCCAATGTTACCGGTATTGCTGAAGACAACGATTTCCTGAGCCTTTTCAATCTCATTCTCAGGCTGCATCCGCATACGAAACGCATCGTTCTCTACGGTGTGCCTGATGACCCTTCTCATATCGCGAATGTCGCCCTGATTCGCAAGCTGCTTCCGGAGTTCCGGCAGGATGTTGCTGTTGAAGTCCGCGAGTTTCCGAATATCGAAGCCGGTATTCTCGACGCCAAGGCTCTCCCTGCCGACAGCATTGTCCTCATGGTCGGCGGCATGCGCAATGTGGCAGGCGTCGGCATCAACCTGCAGCGGGCGAATGAGCTCATGTCCCCGGAAATTACGGTTCCAGTTTATACCGCGTGGGACTTTGGGGTGAATCACGGAGCGGTCGGCGGATTCGTCACCAGCGGATTTGAACAGGGCCGTCTTGCGGCTGAGACAGCACTGCGCATTTTGCAAGGCGAGCGGGCAGACACTATTCCTGTTTTCAGGCATTCCGCAAACTATTATCTGTTTGACTATCGGCAGCTCAGCCGTTTCGGGATACGAACGGATATGCTGCCGGCAGGTGCAAGGATTCTGAATGAACCGGAGAAGGGATACCGCATACCGAGCCAATTGCTCTGGGGGGTCTTTCTATCGTTTGCGATTCTTTCGACAGCGATAGTCATTCTTGCTCTCAACATCCGCAGCCGCAAGCGTGCCGAAAAAGCGCTTCTATCATCTGAGGAAAAATACTTCAAGTCTTTCCGCAACAGTGCCGACGTAATCGGCATAGCACGGCTGAGCGACGGCAGTATCATTGAAGTTTCTGAGGTCTTCTACAAAACGTTCGGTTATGCACCGGAGGAGATTATCGGCAAAATAGCCGGTGTGCGCGGGCATGAAGGAGGGGACGGGTTTGCCCTCTGGGAGAGCGCTGAAGTGAGGGCAGCTCTTTTTGCAAAAATGGCATCTGAGAAATCAGTCAAAAATCTTGAGCTTGCCTGGTGCGCAAAAAACGGTGATGTCTTTGTCGGACTCTACTCCGCCGAGATCATCCTTATTGGCGGTCAGTCCTGCATTATCTTTGTCTGGCACGACATTACAGATCGCAAAAAGGCTGAGGAAAAGCGGCAGGAACTTGAAGAGCGACTCCATCAGGCGCAAAAGATGGAGAGCCTCGGCATGCTCGTCGGCGGCATAGCCCATGATTTCAATAATGTGCTTACGCCGATTTTCGGGTATGCAGAAATGCTGCTTTCAAAAATGGATAAAGCGGACAGGAGATGCGATAAAATCCTCCAGATCAAGCTGGCAGCCGAGCGTGCCGCAGCGCTGACGCGGCAGTTGCTCGCATTCAGCCGCAAACAGGTCCTTGAACTCAGGGTGCTTGACCTGGCCCTCGTTATCGAACTTTTTGAGCAGATGCTTCGCCGTACCATCCGCGAGGATGTAAAAATAGAGATGAGAATCTCAGCGGACCTCGGATTGGTTAAGGCCGACCGGGGGCAGATTGAGCAGGTGCTGATGAATCTTGCGGTAAATGCGCAGGATGCGATGCCGAACGGCGGCACCATGATTATCGGGGCAAAGAACGTCATGCTGGATGAGTCTTACGTCAGGGCTCATCCGGATGCCTCGGTCGGACCGCAGGTTGTACTGTCGATGAGCGATACCGGGACCGGCATAGATCCAAAAATCAGGGAACATCTGTTTGAGCCTTTTTTTACGACCAAGGACGAGGGCAAGGGAACCGGCCTGGGTCTTTCCACGGTATACGGTATTGTGAAGCAGCATGGTGGAAGCATTTCCGTCTATTCGGAGCCCGGCAGGGGAGCGGTCTTTCATGTGTATCTGCCGAGGGTTCCCTCGGATACCGCTGCCGATAGTTCACCATTTACCGAAAACCTGCCTGAACAGCTGCCGCATGGCGACGAGCTTATTCTGCTTGTTGAGGACGATGAGATGGTGCGCAATCTTGCTGTGGAAATGCTGCATATGCTTGGATATCGTGTCATTGCGGCCGACAGCGCAGAAAGCTGTTTTACTCTTTTCGAACAGTCCAGGAAAGAGATAGCTCTGCTTCTGACGGATGTCATCATGCCGAATATGAACGGGAAACAGATATATGAACTCCTCGCAGCGCAGTGCCCGGCACTTAAAGTGATCTTCATGTCCGGGTATGCCAGCGATGTCATCGTCCATCACGGAGTCCTCGATGAGAACGTGCATCTTATACAGAAGCCGCTCTCTCTGCAGCCGCTTGCGGAAAAGATTCGTCATGTACTGGATTCGTAGCTTATCCATCATCTGAGCATGGGTGGGAAAATGCTTCCCCGATGCGGCATACTAAAGCAATGTTTCCTGATACCGCGCCTGTTCATCCTCCTGAAAAACGACTGAATCTGTTGTTTACTGTCCTGATGGTTCTTTCCATGGTCATCTGGGGCGGCAGCTGGGTTTCCGCCAAGGTTGTCGCCGGGAGGCTTTCTCCTGAGCAGCTTAGTTTTTGGCGCTTCTTTCTGAGCTTTCTTTCTTTTATGCCGCTGCTCTTCCGGCTCCGCATCCCTGTTACCATGTCGAAAGCAAGCTTTGGATACTGTGCCATGGGTGCTTTCTTTATGGGGGCATACATGCTCTTCTTTTTTAAAGGACTGCAGTCCGGCTATGCCGGAGCAGGCGGGGTGCTGGTCACGTCGATGATTCCTCTCATGACCCTGTTGTTGTCATTTGTGCTCCTGAACCGGAGGGCAAAGCGACAAGATATTATCGGCCTTGCTTTGGGCATAACTGGCGCAGCAGTGCTGCTGAAGGTCTGGGCAATCGATTCGACACTGCTTCTTCAGAGCGGAAATCTTTTCTTTCTTATCTGCCCGGCGCTTTGGGGTATGGTAACTATTTCGAGCCAGTGGGCCGGAGAGAACATCTCTTCGTATCTGTTCAGCTTTGTCGCTTACGGACTTGCGAGCCTGCTGTATCTGCCATCTGTTGCGTTGCAGGGCATTGGATTCGTGTTTCAGCAGGATGCCGTCTTTTGGTTGAATCTCTTTTTCCTCTCGGTTATTTCCGGTTCCTTTGCAACAACGGTCTATTTCATGGCTGCCGAGCGCCTCGGCTCCTACAGAACCAGCTCTTTTGTTTTTATTGTTCCAGCCAGTGCCATGCTGCTCAGCTGGCTTTTTCTCGGCGAAGTGCCCGAGTTCACGACAGTATTCGGCGGGACGATTGCTGTCGGAGCGGTATGCCTGATCAACCGGTCCGGAACATGAACAGCGTGCTGTCGCATTGTATGAATAAAGTAGGATAGAATGATATTTTGAAATCACAGTTCAAGGGAGAATGCGGCGATGAAACAAGTATTTGCAAATGCGACTGAATGCTGGAAAACCATACTTGCAGATGTAGCGAAGAACGCTTCACTGCTGAGCACCGTTGAGCAGTTTGCCCGTGCAAATACTGCTCCGGTGCAGGTTGTATTCGGCACGTCCGGCTGGCGCGGTGAAGTAGGAACTGATTATACGTTTCGTAATCTGCACATCGTGACAGCGGCAATTATCGAGGCATTGCAGACCGGAGATGCTGACTTCTACCGCGCCATGGGAGTTGCCGGGTTTAAAGAAGTGCAGAAGCGCGGCGTTATTGTCGGTCATGACAACCGGTTTCTCGGAAAAGAGTTTGTTTTTGATGTTATCGGCCTGCTGAACGCAGCCGGCATTCGCACCTGGTATGCCGGCGAAGCGACAACTCCTGAATTTTCGTCTGGCATCGAAATGCTGAAAGCGGCATCGGCCATTAACCTTACACCGTCGCATAACCCTGCGAATTACGCGGGATTCAAATTCAATCCTGCTGACGGCGGACCTGCCGGCACCGAAATTACGTCACAGTTTGAAAAAATTGCGAATCGCATGATGTCTGAAAAAGCGGTCGTCTCTGTGACCCCTCCGGAGCGGGTTGAGAAGGTCGACCTGATGGATTTGTATATCAAATATCTGGCTGAACGCAAGACGCTCGATCTCAATAAGATCCATTCATTTGTGAAAGACGCGGATTGCATTGTCTGTGTTGACCATGTGCATGGATCGACAAAACACCGGCTGAAGCGAATTCTCGGGGAAAGCGAAAAAATTGTTTACCTCAGGGAAAATGACGACATCCTGTTCCGCGGCATTGCGCCCGAACCGAGTGAGAAAAACATGGAGGGCGTCATGCAGGTTCTGAACAGCAGTGCGGCGAAGTTCAGAATCGGCGCAATCATGGACCCGGACGGCGATCGTATCCGCCTTGCTGACGCAATGGTACAGATACCGATGAATTATTTTGGCGCCTTGGCACTGCATTTCCTGCATGTGCACAAGGGATATCAAGGGGTTGTGGCGAAATCTGTCGGCACGAGCAATTTTGTGAATGCGATAGCGTCAAAGCTGAATATCCCAATCAGGGAGACCATGGTCGGGTTCAAGAATTTCCGTCCGTATTTGCTGCCGGATGCCCCGGAGCGCGCAATCGCCGCCTTTGAAGAGTCCGACGGCATTTCGGGATACAATCATACCCTTGAAAAAGATGCCATGTTCGGCCTGCTGCTTGCAATTGAAATGGTGGCGACTCTTGGAAAGAACCTCGGCGAATATCTGCAGGACATCATGAACGAGTTTGGCGCCTATTATCCCGACCGCTCGGGTATCGGGGTGGACAGGTCGCTTGCCGGAGCGTCGCTTGTTCAAAAATTATCTGCAATTCAGACAACATATCCGGCGGGTTCGAAAATGAAAATCGGCAGCGTGGAGCGGACCGTTGCAAACCTCATCACGGTTGACGGCACGAAGCTGGTATTCGATGACGGGTCGTGGCTCATGATTCGGCCATCAGGGACCGAACCGAAGGTGCGCTTCTATATCGAAGCCCGGACTGAAGCGGGAAAGCAAGCGGTTTTTGAAACTGCGGAGCGGCTCACAAAAGAAGCATTGGGGATTGCATAGCATATGCAGAAAAAAAGATTCGGTCATATAGACATTCCGCTCCAGCGGGTGCACCTTGAGCTGACGAATGTCTGCGACTTCAACTGCGTTTTCTGTCCGAAGGCTCTCATGAAGCGGCCATATGGCTATATGGATACCGCATTGGCGAAGCGGCTGATCGATGAGATCGCCGATGAGGGGATCTGCGAAAAGATTACGTTTCATGTTATGGGAGAGCCGCTGTTGCACAAGGAGTTTTTTGCGATTCTGGAACATGCGCAGAACCGCGGAGTGCAGGTCGGCCTCACCACAAACGGCGGGCGTCTAGGCGCGGAGGCCGGGATGCGTCTTCTGGAGTTTCCCCTCCATCAGCTTGATATTTCCCTGCAGACGCCGGATGCAAAGTCGTTTGTATTGAGGAAAGCTGGCAAGCTCACCTTCGGGGAGTATCTGAGCGGAATCTTCGGCTTCTTTGCTGAATACCACGGGCGCCATCCGCAGACGATCTTCAAGTTCCGCTTTCTGAACACGCGCTTTCCGAAGAAGTCAATGGAGCGCAGGCTTGGTCCTGTCCGCGTCATCTCCTCTACGCAGGAGTTGCGTGCTACTTTCAAATACTGGGCCGGACGAGTCTATGACGGACTACAGACGCCCGAGGCTGAGCGCACACAGGCACTGCGTGAGATTGATACGCTGTCCGCCTATAAATGGCATGTTGTCGAAGTGGCGCCGAATGTTTTCTTTGAGACATATATCCTGGAAGACTGGGGACATGCGTTCGGGGATGAAAAGGTGCACGACGCGTGGGGCGGCTATTGCTTCGGCCTGCGCGACCACTTTGCGGTGCTCTGGAACGGCGATGTGGTGCTCTGCTGCGTTGACTACGACGGCAATACGGTAGTCGGCAATGTGAAAGATGCTGCCCTGAAAGAAGTTATGTCATCGGACGCTGTCGGCAAGATTATGGACGGCTTCCGGAAATACCGCCTCGAACACCCGTACTGCAAACGCTGCCTCGGCAGCAGTTCCCGCATCGGCTGGGCGCTGAAGCCCATTCTGGCAGTGAGCGGACTGAAGCTTCTGAAACCGTTTTTCTACAAAAAGACAAGACTTACCGGACAGTCTTCCTGAAGTCTTCGTTCTTTATTTGGAAGTGCAATCTTCTTTCGGCGTTGCGCGTCAGCTCGGCGCAATAATAAAAACGGGGACCATCTGCTATAATGAAGGCATTGTTTATGACATTCTGACGGAAGCAGGAAGCCCTTTTGTGGAATACTTGTCATGGATAAAGAACTCAAAAAGGAGTGACTATAACAATGGCAAATGATGGAACATCCGGCATGACTATCTCGAAAAAAATGTACGGACTTGTCGGCGCGCTCGTAATAGTTATTGTGGTTGGAACCTTCGGCGCGCTGATGATTCAGCGACATCTTGTGGCTGAATATGAATCGTTGTCAAAGGTTGAATATGCACTTGTTGATTCGGCAGCGCAGGCCCGCTATGCGACCGAACTCTCTGTCCGGGAGATGAAGAACTTTATCATCCGACGTGAGGACAAATGGGCGGACGAGTTCCGGAAGGCAATCGGCAGTGCAAGAAAACATCTCGATAAATATGCTCAATCCGCCCTGACGGCAGAACAGAAACAGATGGCCGAAGAAGCAAAAAAACACCTTGAACGTCATGTGGCGGGGTTTGAAGAGTCGTTCAATGCGCTCAAGAAGAATCCCAAAATCTCTCTTGAGGAACTTGACAAACTCCAGGCCGGAATAAACCGGCCGGTTGCGGCTATTACCCTGAAGATGCAGGAGAGCGCACTCAAGGATTATGAAGCCAAATCAAAGGATATTCAGAAACTCTCCGCAACGGCAGGGTACGTCCTTGTCGGAGGGTCTCTCGGCATCGCCGCTCTTGCAACATTTGTCATTGTCGCGTTCGTGCGGCGGCTCGTGCGTTCCATTACCGATGCGGTAGATACGGCAGTGAAGGTTGCGGATGGAGATCTGACGGTCAAGATTACCGCGCAGACAGGCGATGAAATCGGCCTCATGATGAACAAGCTCCGGGAAATGGTCGAGCGCCTGAGAAGTCATGTGGGGAGCCTGAAACAGGCTTCACTGAGCATAGCTTCGGGAAGCGATCAACTGAACAATCAGTCCACCACGATGACCCGGACACTCAACGAGCAGAGCTCCCGGGCAACGCAGATAGCTACTGCGTCCGAAGAGATGTCCCAGACCGTCGTCGATATTGCCAGAAACGCGGCAGATATAGCGAACTCTTCAACAGCCACCGCATCAGTCGCCCAGCAGGGAGCGCGTGTTGTTCAGCAGTCGGTTGCCGAGTCCCGCGCCATCGCCGAGACGGTGACCCGTTCGACCGAGGTGGTGAAGACGCTCGGAGCGAAGTCACAGCAGATTGGTGAAATTGTTTCTGTAATCAATGATATTGCGGACCAGACAAATCTTCTTGCACTGAACGCTGCCATTGAAGCAGCCCGCGCAGGGGAGCAGGGCCGTGGATTCGCAGTGGTGGCGGATGAAGTCAGAAAGCTGGCGGAACGCACTGCCAAGGCAACCGCCGAAATCAGCGGCATGATCCGGGGCATTCAGTCTGAAGTCGGCAATGCTGTTTCTTCCATGGAGACGGCAACCGAGAAGGTTGAGAGCGGTCTTAAATTCTCGATGGATGCCGGAACTCAATTGCAGAAGATAGTCGAGAGTGTCTCCGGACTGCAGTCCATGGTGCAGCAGATCGCTTCAGCGACCGAAGAGATGTCATCCACTTCAGAAGGGATATCGGGAGATATTCAGGAAATCGCGAGCGGCGCACATAATCTTACGGATGGATCGCAGCAGATAGCGTATTCTTCAGCAGAACTGGCGAGGCTCTCGCGTCAGCTCAAATCCAGTATTGAGCATTTTAAGGTGTAAACCGGTTTTTATGCGGCGCCATGCTGTTCGGAAAAGAACGGCTGCTGGACACGAAAAAAAGCCCCGCACATATCGCGGGGCTTTTTTTCGTGTCCGGCTTTCAGTGTTCCCTTTCAGATCTCGCGCCGTCCTTCGAGCGACTTGCTCAGGGTAACTTCATCGGCAAACTCGATATCGCTGCCAATGGGAAGGCCATATGCGATGCGGGAGACGCGAACACCGAGCGGCTTGAGAAGCTCTGTGATATAGCGGGCGGTCATTTCGCCCTTCGTATTCGGATTGGTTGCCAAAATCACTTCTTCAATGCCGCCATTTTGTACCCTGCCGGTCAGTTCCGCTATTTTCAGACGGTCCGGCGAAACCCCGTCTACAGGAGAAAGCGCCCCAAGAAGCACGTGGTAGACACCGTGAAAACACCGTGTGCGTTCCACTGCAAGTATGTTGCTCGGTTCTTCAACCACGCAGATACGGCTGTGATCACGGGCATCATCACGGCAAATGTCGCACAAATCGGCGTCTGCGATATTGGAGCAGATCGAGCAGAAACGAGCCTTTTCCTTGAGGTCGACAATCGCTTCTGCGATAGCCTTCGCGTCATCCTTCGGCAGATTCAGGATAAAAAATGCGAGCCGCTGTGCGCTTTTCCTACCTACACCCGGCAGGCGGGTGAGCTGTGTAATCAGGTTGTCGATGATATTCTGGGTCATGGTCAATTTCCGACAGAAGAGGGAGAAGAGGGAAAAATGAAGATTTTCCGTTTCTGACTTTTCTCTTTGTCGGCTGTCCTTTTTACCGTCCTAACATGCCGCCGATGCCGCCCATGCCGGGAATATTCATCCCCATCGTCAGCTTCGACATATCATCGTTGACAGCCTGCTGAGCACGGCGGAGTGCTTCATTGCAGGCGGCAAGAATAAGGTCCTGCAGCATGTCGACGTCATCAGGGTTCACCACGTCCTTTTCGATCTTGATAGTCACAATTTCGCCTGCACCGCTTGCGGTTACGGTTATCATGCCGCCGCCTGCGGTCGCTTCGACCGTCTTCTTTTTTGCTTCTTCCTGGACGCGCTGCATTTCCGACTGAAGCTTCTGGGCCTGGCGCATCATATCGCCGATCATTTTCTTAGACATCAGATCCTCCTTGATCATTTGTAGGTGTAACATCAATAATCCGGCCGTCAAAAAGCTCGAGGGCTTCGAGGACCACAGGATTCTGCAGCGCCTGTGCACGGAGATCGGCCTTTGATGCTGTTTTTGATTCTTTTGTTTCTATGGTTATCCGTACAGGGCGACCTGCAAGGTCCTGCACAATTTTTCGGACTGCCGGAAGGTTTTCGTGCACCGAATCGGCGTGCACTGAACTTCCTCCGTTAAAGATGAGCGTGATCCTATCATTGTCAAAAATAACAGAGCTCTCCTGGATTTTGAAAACCAGCGGATGGTTTTCGCGATTCAGGCGTTCCATCGCGGCCTGCCAGACGTCATCCAGCCGCGACCTGTCCACCTGCTTCGCAGGAACTGCAGATGCCGATTTCGGAGCAGGGGCCGGAGCAGTTTCAGCCTTCCGAATCTTCGCTGGTCCGGACATGGGTGCTTCAGGTTCGGGGGGGTGCTTTTTCAGGGAAACGTCTTTAAGCGGAGAACTCTTTCCCGCAGGCATTGGTGTTCTTCCAACGGAAACGCCAAGCGTCTGAAATGCCTCATCAACAGCGGTGAATCGGCTCATGAGGCTCAGGCGGATGAGCGTCAGTTCAAAGACAATGCGCGGCTGCATGGCGCTCCTGACGGCAGGTTCTGCCTTGATCAGGTCGTTCAGCAGCAATGCACAATGCTCCTCCGATGTTAGTTCTTTCAACTGGAGGAGGGCGGTTTTCTCTGATTCGCCCAGATCGAGCACCCCGTCAGGATTGTCAACAATTTTCGTGATCAGGAGGTTCCGGGCGAACTGGAGCAGGTCACGCATGAAGGACTTCAGGTCAGTGCCGGTATCAGTCAGATCCGATATCAGCGCAACGATATCACGGCTTCGCCCTTCGATAACCGCTGACAACATGTGGCTGAGTGTTTCAGTGTCCGTATAGCCGAACAGATCTTTCACATCGTTTGCAGTGATATTTTCCGCAAAGGAAATCACCTGGTCAAGCGTGGTAAGCGCATCGCGCATGCCGCCGTCTGCTGCCCTCGCTATCATCTCGACGGCTGCTTCGGTGATGATGATCTCCTCGGCATCAGCAATCTGACGAAGACGCTGCATGATTGTCTGCGTCGATATCTTTCGGAACGGCAGATGCTGACAGCGAGAAATCACGGTTCCGGGTATTTTGTTTGGCGCCGTAGTCGCCAGGACGAAAATGACATGCGGCGGGGGTTCTTCCAGCGTTTTCAGCAGAGCATTAAATGCGGGAGTAGAAAGCATGTGCGTTTCGTCGATGATGTAAACTTTGTAGTTCGCTTCAGAAGCTGCGTATTTTACGCGCTCCCGGAGGTCACGGATGTTTTCGACGCCGGTGTGCGACGCACCATCAATCTCAGTGACATCCAGAGAGAATCCGTCTGAAATGGCCTCACAGGAACGGCATGTTCCACAAGGGTCAGGTGTTGGGCCGTGTTCGCAGTTAAGGGCTTTTGCAAGAATTCTGGCAGTTGTCGTCTTGCCGACGCCGCGCGGGCCTGAAAAGATATAGGCATGCGCAACCTTACTGCTGGCCACCGCGTTGCGCAAAATACGGGCAATAGGCTCCTGGCCGGTCAGTTCCTCAAAGGTCTTCGGTCGCCATTTTCGAGCTAAAACGAGATACGACATATTTCCTCACAATGTGGAACTGATGATGCGGTCTTTCCCCATCCGGTGGCCGGCGCTGGAACGAAAAGTGGAGCCGGCTTGCTGCGGCACCCAGACAAAGCGCTTACCGTTGCTTCCTTCCGGACCTGGCGGGATTCACACCGATCTGCTGCGCAGGGCCGACCCCCGGATGGGGAAAGTAGCATGCTGCCGATGATTATTATGCGTATGCATGGCGGAGAGAGAGGGATTTGAACCCTCGGTGAGGTGTTGCCCCACACACGATTTCCAGTCGTGCACCTTCAGCCGCTCGGTCATCTCTCCAGTGCATCTGCTTTTTACAGCGGTAGCATGCTGCAAGATGTATATCATAACATTTTTCCCACGGTGAGGTGCAGATACGAACAATAACCCAAATCCACCATCAAGCTGAAGCAGTGCCGCCGGGAGGGCAGTTTTTGTAGAGAAAGGGTTCGCACATACCCGTGATGACGCTTTGAGATCAGGAGAAACGCTTGCCGGGCAGCGTTATTTTCTGCAAAAATACGCTTTTTTGCGAGCGTGGCGGGCAGCTTCAGTTTGAAGCCGTATTATTGTCTCCGTTATGTTATGGCGGCGTACTGCTGCTTCTGTCAGGCTGAAGATGCCAACACGGCAATGCGTCGCCTTGCATCAAGAAGCAATCCGCAGGATGGATGATCACCATTCGTTTGTCGCATGTTCGGTGGCGCAATAATTTTTTCAGAAAAAGCTCGAATGTTTCCGCATTGAACTTGTCGCAGATACTTCCCCGTGTTCATGTTGACTGCTCCGAAGCACGCTGCCGATTTGCGCGTAGGCGCATGTTTCAATATCGGGTCTTTTGTTTCAGGTGGCGCCCACATTTGGCTTCGTGTGCCGTGCTGCTGGAAATGGCATTCGTCCAAACTCCATATCTCAATGTCCTTTTTTCTTGCCAAGCGCCGCAGTTTTTTTAAAACCATCGACCTTGACGGGATCGGCCTGGGCTACCTGAGGTCTTGGCTTACGCAGTCGAAA
>DATIKF010000015.1:0-1525 GCA_035477855.1 Dissulfurispiraceae bacterium | reverse complement strand
TTACTGAGATTGAAGGCCAAAGAGCAACCCAAGCAATCAACCGCATGAACGCATCGACCAGCGAACGCGAGTTCAAAGCGGCCGCCGATGAGTTGCGCACCATCTTGAATCAAGGCATTCAGAGGGCCGAAAGATCGCAGCGACGATTGCAGGCGAATCCTCCGGCTGGCGTTGATTTGTCACCCCGCCCGGCCAATGCGCCAGCAGGTGCAACGGCTCCCCGTGTCCTTCGCTTTGACGCACAAGGGAACATTGTCCAATGATTCAAGCCCAACTGCCAGACGGCACCACGCTAGAGTTCCCGGAGGGCACGTCGCCCGATGTAATCCAGCGTGTTGTAAAACAGCAACTCGGTGTTCAAGAGTCGAAGCCGGAACCCGCGCGGCAACCGGGATTCTTGGATCGATTGCAAGACCGCATTCGCAACTCAAGCCCGGTTCAAACTGTTTTTGGTGGTTTGCGCGGTGCCGGGTCTGTTGGCGCTACGTTGCTGACACCTTACGACATGGCAGTCGGCAACACTCAATCATGGTCTAACCCAGAGCGTAGACAGGCTATCGAAGGCGGATTGAGGGAATTGGGCGCAAACCCTGAATCAATGTCCTACAGAGCTGGAAAGCTGGCGGCAGAAGTGGCCGGAGCCGCCGGAGCCGGTGGGGCGCTTGCAAAAGGCTTGAGGGCCCTGCCGGTAATAGGCTCTATGCCTGCCGTACAAGGATTGGCGCAAGCATTGCGGACGGGTGGCATGGCTGGCCCAAACATTGCCACTCGAGTGGCCGGTGGCGCTGCTTCGGGTGGCTTGGCCGCAGGGATGATCGACCCCACGCAAGCGGGGCAAGGTGCAGTGGTTGGTGGGGCAATACCCGCAGCGGTTCCCGTGCTTCGTGCGGCTGGATCGGGTTTGGCTAACGTTGCAGGAATGTCAACGGGTGCAGGAGATGAGGCTTTCCGACAGGCCTATCAAGCTGGTCGGGCAGGTGGAGCGCAGGCCGAGGCGTTCCGCACCAATATGCGCGGCCAAACCGATATGCTGTCGGTGCTGGATGATGCCAAGGCAAACGTTGAGGCACTTCGCCTTGCCCGTTCACAAGCCTATAAGCAAAACATGGCATCTGTGCGGGAAAGTACGCAAGTCATCGGCATGGAGCCGGTGCAGAAGTCTTTGACGAATGCCGTGCAAAGCTTCACCTTCAAAGGGCAGGCAAGGAACCCACGAGTCGCCCAAGCATTGCAAAGCGTAGCTGATGAAGTCAACGCATGGAGCCAACTTGACCCGGCAGATTTTCACACGGCAGAAGGGCTGGATGCACTCAAGCAGCGCATTGGTTCGATACGTGAGGGTTTGCCGCTTGAGGATCGCTCGGCTCGTGCGGCTGTGGATGGCGTCTACAACAGCATCAAGCGAGAAATTGAAAGAAACGCGCCAGAATACTCCAAGGCCATGGCCGACTATCAACAGGCCTCCGAAATTTTGGATGAGGTCACTCGGTCTTTGTCTTTGAACGACCGCGCCACGGCTGATACC
>DATIKF010000014.1:0-1811 GCA_035477855.1 Dissulfurispiraceae bacterium | reverse complement strand
GGGTGCGTCCCAAAACTGGTGGGTGCTAAAGTAGGGAATGAACAAAGCCAAGGAAGCCTTGAAAGCGGAACTACTGGAGCTGTACAGCCAGGCATTGGATGAGATGCTAGAGGATTGCCCGGAGCAGGCGGACTTTGCGGTGCTAGAAGAACAGGTAGAGAAGCTGGCGCAGAAGACACTGCCCGAGGTACTCAGCAACCTAGCTCAAGAGCGAGGGATTTTCCCCCCTAAGCTGCACAGCTTGCCAAGCAAGACTGCAAAAGAACGGTAGGCGTAGCGTCACTATCCTCACTGCCTGGGGAAAGTGCCGGCTCCGCTTGAGGCGCAGCTTTTGCCCTCACTGCCTCAGGCATAGTCAGCCTTTGCCCGTGGGGCTCGACCATAGTGGCCTTAGTCCTAGAGCGCTGTTGCGGGTAGTCGACCAGTGCGTGAGGCTACCCTTT
Organism: Dissulfurispiraceae bacterium; assembly: GCA_035477855.1. Taxonomy (GTDB): domain Bacteria; phylum Nitrospirota; class Thermodesulfovibrionia; order Thermodesulfovibrionales; family Dissulfurispiraceae; genus JAAYUK01. The sequence goes on along the minus strand of DATIKF010000014.1, from coordinate 1,368 downwards.
CGAGAAGCACGTGAGGCCCTAGAGATTCAGGGTCTGTCCTTGAGTCTAAGTCACTGTGAGAGGCTGACGCAAGGCTATGCTGAGGTATTCGAGCAAGCTTCTGTAGAAGCCCTTAAAGTCTTAGCCGACCTGCCTCTCGCCTCGGCAGCCATGAAGCCCCGAACGATGGTGGTACAAGCCGATGGCGTCTATGTACAGGAGCGGGACAAGCCTGTTCAAGGGCAGTGTGAGGGCCGGGAAGTAAAGCAGGTGCTGTTCTACCCCAACAGCAGCCCGAGCGAACGCGACAGCTATGCCAGTACCGCCGCAATAGACGACTTTATCCCGCTGGCTCAGGGACTGATGCGGCAAGCGGGGGTGAGGCAAGATGATGTCCTTATCGGCGTGGGCGACGGTGCGGCCTGGGTGGAAGGGCTCTTTGATTGCTTAGGGGTCGAGCAGCGCATCCTGGATGTCTATCACGCCACAGGCTACCTCGACCAGATCATGCTGGCCCTGGGATGGGATGACGAAACCCGTCTGGCGCATCGTTGCAGCTGGCAGCGCGGCGACATCAATGCCCGGGTCTGGCTCAAGCACTATCTCCCTCCGCCTGAAGACTGGCTCGCTTGGGATGAAGCTTCACAAGCTGCTCTGCGCTATCTCGAAACGCGGCTCGATCAGCTGGACTACTGCGACTTCAAAGCTAAAGGCTATCCCATCGGCAGTGGACAAATCGAAGGTGCTAACAAGTCCGTTATTGGTGCTCGCATGAAGCGCGGTGGCATGCGGTGGTCACGTGAGGGCATCCCACGTATGGCCGCACTCAGAAGTGCTCAGCTCTCCCAACGACCGCTGGCCGACTTCCATGAAACCCGGCTGGAGGCGTTCCGCCAATATTGAGACGCACCCCACTCTCGTCAATAGATTGACACTCGCCAACACCGAGCCTATAATCAGAAAAAGGAAAGGGAGAACTTTCTGCCTATACGGTTGATTCAGCCCGGCGTGTTAATTGCCGATGGGCTGACTTCGATGATCGACGCCTCATCGCGCGCAGCTATCCTTAACATCTTGCTCGAGCTGCGCCAGAGGCTCGGCATCACCATTATCTTTATTACCCATGATATCGGCATGGCTTACTACACCTCCGATCGCCTGTTCATCATGCACCAGGGTAAGATCGTCGAAGAAGGCCCGGCCGATGAGATCATCCGTCATCCCCAGCACGCCTACACCCAACGGCTGCTGGCCGATGTGCCGACCTTGCAGCGAGAGTGGATCTTATAAACCTGAAGGAGGGCGAAGATGAGCGAACAGCTAGAGACGTTGCTTAAGGCCATGACCCTAGAAGAGCTGGCCTCCCTGCTGGCCGGAGCCTCCATGTGG
>DATIKF010000013.1:0-52061 GCA_035477855.1 Dissulfurispiraceae bacterium | reverse complement strand
TCTTCCTTCTTGTCCTTGCTGAAGATTTCACCCGCACGCTCGATTAGCTCTTTCTTCCACTGCCCGATGACATTCGGATGTGCCTGAAACCGAGCTGCCAGTTCACTGATCGTCTGCTCCCCCTTGACTGCCTCTAATGCTGCTTTAGCCTTGAATGCCGCCCCGTGATTCCGTCTCGTCTTCTTTACCCATGTCCGCTGCTCCTCTCTATCCCTTGTAGTTTAGAGCAGCTTCCCTCCACTTTACACCCTGTCCGATTTTGCTGAGCCAGCTCTACAACTTATTTAGGTTAGAATCCTGTCCGGTTCAATTGGGGGCTGATTCATTTATCTCATCTCGGTAATATAGTAAATCAGCATATATGCAAACAGTATCAATGTAGCGCCTAATACTGTGAAGCCGATTGGTTGTTGTCTTATGATGTCTCCGGGGTAAACCTCCAGTTCCTTTTTTATTCTTTCCTGAAGCCTTGCTTTTCTGTCATCAGTGCTTACAAGCAATAACGCCGAGTCAAAGACAATGCGTACAACCGCCTTGGGGTTTTTGATTATCCAGTTTATAAAAGTTGGTATTGCCCCGAAGATTATCCTGTTCATTACAGCCCCTGCTATGCTCAAGGGATACCTTAAAACCCACATGAAGGCATTTGCGCCTTTTCTGTAGAACCAGTCGGTATCGAGGTTGGTGCATCTGATTTCAGCAGGGTAGTTGCCCGACAGCATCAGCAATGTAAAGGCTAATGCGGAGAAGAAGAGCAATTGCAATTGATCAATTACATGGTATCCCGAATACGGCACATAATCTACCGGATAAGGAAGAATACTGTATAAATAGCCCGGGAATGTACCAACGAATACGCATAAAAAAGCAGCGATTCCCATTGCCAGCAGCATATTTAATGGGGGTTCTTTTGTTCTTATTCCAGAATCATGGGAAAAGAAGGCAAAATAAGGTATCTTTATTCCCGAATGATGGAAAACACCGGCAGAGGCAAAAATCAGCATAAACCAAATAATAGTGAACCCTTCATAAGCTGAAGCACTGACTATCATTGATTTGCTGATAAAACCGCTGAACAACGGAAAGGCGGATATTGAAGCAGCCCCGATGCAGCAAAACAAAGCTGTCAGAGGCATACTCTTATACAAACCGCCGAGGTCTGTAGCGTTTATTTTTCCGGTCTGGTGCAATACCGCACCCATAGACATAAACAGAAGCGCCTTGTAAAGAATATGGCAGAAGGCATGAGCAACGGTTCCATTAAGGGACAGTTGAGTGCCGATCCCTATTCCTACAACCATAAAACCCACCTGATTGATAAGACTGTATGAGAGCACTTTTCTGAGGTTATTTTCGATAACGGCGTAGAAGATAGGAAAAGCGGTCATTGCAGCGCCGATCCATATCAGTACTTCTGTCCCGGGGAAGCTTCTTGCAAGTACATACACGGCAGTTTTTGTAGTAAATGCGCTAAGAAAAACAGTTCCTGAAAAAGTTGCCTCGGGGTAGGCATCAGGCAGCCATGCATGGAGTATCGGAAAAGCAGCGTTTATTCCGAACCCCAACAAAATGAAATAAGACGCCGTGCTGCCCAACCCGATATAACCGAACTCTGTAGAGCCTGTTTGATGAACATGCATTATTATTCCTATAAGAAGGCATAAGCCGCCAAATATATGAACCAGAAGATATCTCATTCCGGCATTTTGTGAAGCCTTTGTCCTGCTTGCCCAGATAATGAAGGTTGCAGTCACCGCCATTATTTCCCAAAATATGAACAGGGAAATAAAATCTCCGGCAAAAACAGCCCCTACCGCACTGCCTGCATAGAGCAAGCCCGAAACGTGCTGGGTATCGTCCTTGACTCTTATGGAATATAAAAGCGCTATAAAGGATATTAATGTAAAGATATAGCCGAATACCAAACTCATCTTGTCAACCTGACCGAAAATGAGCTTATAATCCAAGAAATTGACGATCCAGTAAGTACCTTCAGGGAGATTAACAAGATTCCAGAATGCCGCAACAGGAATGAGCAAGATAAATGCCTGTTTAAGGTAACCTCTTAACAGGGGAACGATTAAAGCCCCTATAAAAAACACCGCCATAGGAGGCAGTTCATTAATCATAATAACCCTCCTTCCTTTTGATAATAGGGCGCAGAATAAATTTTGCCGCTAAAACAAGAGCAACACAGGCAACAAAACCGAATGTTGCATAGAATGAGGGAAAACTTTCATATGCAAAATAGGGATGTTTGGGGATGAAAAAATCAATAATAATAAGCAGAATCAATGATGTATAAAATGACCACAAAAATCTCTTTACATTCTTGGGATCATCAAAGAAATATTTCTTTTCCATTGCAAACCCTCTCATAATTTATTTAGCTAAACGCTTTTCAGGAAAATAAAAGCAAAATACAAACTTCCAAGTGCAAGGACAATATAAAAAATAGTCTTATATATCGGCACTGCCTCATGTTTGAGTTCCTGAAGTTCGGAATGCTCCTCTTTCATCTTAGTTCCCTCCTGTTGCGCTTATTACGACCATTCTGGCAAGGTCAAGAAATACCGACGGCAAAAAGAACAACGCCACTGCGCCTATTGCTGTAAGGACGAGCGGTATGACCATGATTGCAGGCGCCTCTTCCAAACCGTGCTTGCTATGTGAATGTGAATGTCCATGCCCATGATTATCATCATGTTTTGCCTCTTTGAAGAAAGCGGCATAAACAATCGGCAGAAAATAGCAGGCATTCAAGATAGTGCTGCCTACCAGAACAAGTATAATCGGCAGTTGATTGGCTTCCAATGAGCCTATGCCGATATACCATTTGCTTATAAACCCTCCAAGAGGAGGAATGCCTATCATGGAAAGAGCCCCAAGCGTGAAAGCCGCCATTGTGAATGGCATTTTTTTGCCGATTCCGTCCAACTGGCTTATTTCTGTTTTATGAGCGGCAACATATATAGCCCCTGCGGTAAAAAACAGTGTAATCTTCCCGAATGCGTGGAGGACTATATGCATTATGCTTCCGGCAATGGCTGATGGAGTAAGCAGAGCAACCCCCAGTATTACATAGGAAAGCTGGCTTACGGTTGAATATGCCAGCCGCCTCTTTAAGTTATCCTGTTTTAAGGCAATTACAGAGGCTACTATGATGGTAAAAGAAGCAGTATAGGCAAGTGCCGTTCCAAGTCCGAGTTCTGTAAGCAGGTTAACGCCAAAAACATGCAGAACGACCTTTACCACCACAAAAACCCCTGTTTTGACAACTGCCACTGCATGAAGCAGGGCGCTTACGGGAGTCGGGGCGACCATCGCTGCTGGAAGCCATGAATGAAACGGCATTATTGCAGCTTTTGCTATACCCGCCATGTATAAGACAAATATAATGGTAAGAAATATATCGCTGACTCCCGATTCCCTCGCATTATTGAGAAGCCCCTGATTTGAAAAATCAAGAGTTCCCGCAGCGGTATAAGTGAGAAAGACCGCTGTAAGTTGGAAGGCTATTGATGTGCCGAGCAGATATGTAATGTATCTCCTTGCCCCCTGAAGCGCCTCGGGAGTTTGTTTATGCGCCACAAGCGGATATGTGCATAGTGTGATGATTTCATAAAAAAGAAATGTCGTAAACATATTGCCGGACATCGCAACTCCCATTGTTGCTGAAAGGGCAATGGCAAAGCAGCAGAAGTATCTCGTCTGGGCATGCTCATTCATAGACCGCATATACCCGATTGAATAAAAAGATGTAACTATCCACAAAAAGGATGCTAAAATCGCAAAAAAGATTCCGAGGGCATCCACTCTGAATGCTATAGTGAGACCCGGCGCTATGGAAATGAGGGTGAATTCGATTATTTTGCCATCCAAAACTGCCGGCAGCATGGAGACAACAAAAGCGAATTTTATGAGGGACGCCAGAATTGTCCATGTCTCTCTCAGGTTTTTGGATCTCTCTCCCGTAAAGAATATTAAAAAGGTTGCAACCAATGAAGTAGAAATAACAATGATCGGTGTAATTGAAGTTATAGTGTCCACTGTGTCTCCTTAAAAGCCCTTTGGGACAGCATGCTGAATCAGGCTGTCTATAATCTGCCCGCTGAAGAAACCTATAACAAGCAATGATATGCTCATTACAACTATCGGCAGAAGCATGCTGCAAGGCACCTCATCCCTTACGGGTTCTTCATGTGTAGTGTGCGATTCCGAGGGCTGAAAAAATATGTTCTGGATAATCCGGAAAAATGCCGCCGCAACCATTAAACTGCTCAATAGCAGAAATGCTACGAAAAACCACTTCTGTGCATTAATAGCGCCATGTATAAGATACCACTTGCTGAAGAACCCGGCAGTAGGCGGCACTCCGACCATCGAAATAGCGGCAATTATAAAGCATCCCATAGTGACGGGCATTTTTTTATGCAGATTGGAGAGGTTTTTGATATTCCTGTGCCCTTCCTTATACATAATTGCGCCGGCAACAAAAAACAAGCTCACCATCATAAAGGAATCGTTAAGTATGTGAAGCACCGAGCCTGTAAACCCAGCCCTGTTGCCTACACTGACTCCCATAACAATATATCCGACCTCAGCAACAAGAATATAGGCGAGCATCCTTTTGAGGTCAGTCTGAGCCAGTGCCATTATGCAGCCGAATATCATCGCCGCCGAAGCAACCCATCCCAATATTTCGGTGGTCGGCAGGGCATTCAGAGTAAAGTTCGGCTCAAATACGGTAAACATAACCCTTATCATTACATAAGCGCCCACTTTGGTCATTGTCGCGGCAACAAAGGCGCTCACGGTTGATGGCGCATGGGTGTATGCATCCGGCAGCCAGGTGTGGAGCGGGAATAATGCAATCTTTATTGCAACTCCTACCACAAAGAAGGCAAATGCAGCAAGGACTACTTTGGAATGATAGAGGGCAGGAAGAAGCCTTGTCAGGTCGGCTATGTTTAAAGTGCCTGTTACTATGTATAAATAACCGACCCCAAGCAAATAAAAACAAGCCCCGATAGTCCCCATTATTATATAATTGAAAGTTGCAAGCGGAGCCTTATCCTCTCCTATTGCGACAAGAGCATAGCCTGCAAGGGACGCAATCTCAAGAAAGACAAAAAGGTTGAATAAATCCCCAGTGACCAGTATGCCTAATAATCCTGTAACAAGCAATAGATATATGGTATAGAAATATATAATCCTATCCGGTAACAATTCCTTTTCGATGCTGTTTTTTGCATATATTGATACAACAAAGCTTACGAAAGAGATAATGACCAGCATATATGCATTTAGATGATCTATCGCAACTTCAATCCCCCAAGGCGGCTCCCAGCCTCCCACGTGGTAGCTGATGTTGCCGGTGTTTATAACCGTATCGGCAATGACAAAGGACAGATAGACGCAGGACAAGGTGGTAAAAACGGTAAGGGGATAACATAGGCTTCTTTTTAATAAACCTATAGGGATGTTTAAAACAGATACTAACAACGGAATTGCTATTATTAAAATTGACGCCTGTTCATTCATATTTGCTTCTCCATCTTCAAGATTGCCATGATTTCGTCCTCTTCGAGGGTTTTATATCTTCTGTAAATCATGATGAGAACTGCCAGTGCAACACCGAATGTGCTGACCATAACAACGATAGCTGTCAGCATCAGGACATGAGGCAGGGGGTTTATATACTGATGCGCTTTATCCATACCTGCCTGGATAATAGGAATGGTTGCCCCTCCGGTTTTGGAGGAAGTTGAGATGAAAAAAAGTATTATTGCAGTCTGAAAGATGTTCATCCCCACGAGTTTTTTTGCAAAATTGTTCTTTGCAATCATCGCATAAAAACCTATCATCATAAGCACTATATAAACCCAATAGTTGTATTTGCCGATTATGAAATCCATCGTATCCATTATTTCATCGCTCCTTCGTGTTCTCCCCCTGATGCGATATTTAAAAATATCGAGACCATAACCGCCATTACGGCTATTCCAACGCCAATCTCAACACCGAAAATGCCCATATACCTTGCCTTTACAGGGTCAACCGGCAGTACTTTATGGAGGACGCTGTAATCAAGGAAGTTCCCACCCAGAATAACGCATAACAACCCAATGCCCCCATAAATAAAAACCCCTGCACAGCACAGGATAGTATTGAGGTTTTCGCTCATGCGGCTCTTTGCCTCTTTTATGTCGTATGCGATGACCATCAGAATAAAGCTTGCAGCTAAAATACAGCCTCCCTGAAAGCCGCCTCCCGGACTGCCGTGTCCATGCGCTATGACATAAAGACCGAACAGCTGCATTGCAGGGATAAGAAGTCTGCTGACGGTTTCTATGATTACATTTTCGTATCTGCTAACCATCGGAACCCCTCCTCAGAAGCATCAAACAGATAATGCCTGCCGTGAAAATGACAACGGTCTCGCCGAATGTATCATATCCCCTGTAGTCGGCAAGCACGGCTGTAACCATGTTCGGAGTTGCTGTCTCCTGGATTACCTTTTCAATAAATCTCGGAGAGACATGAGAGTTAGGAGGGGAATTGGGATCGCCCCAGTCGGGCATATCAACCGTTGCATAAATAAGGAGAAAACCTGTTATCAGAATTGCAAAGAAAGCTATGAATTTCAATCCTTTGTCCTCCTTGTGGTGCAATATATTGCGCCTATGAAGAAGGCTGTGCTTATACCGGCTCCAACCGCCGCCTCAGTAAAAGCCACATCCACCGCCCCCATCCCCGTCCAGAGCAGACACATAAGAAAACTGTATGCGCCCAGAAGCAATGCTGAACTTAACAGGTCTTTGACGGTAATGGAGGCTATTGCGCAAATGACAACTATCAAAAGAATTAAAATATCCAGTTGCCATATCATTGCTGCACCTCTTTCTTTTTTGTCCATGGCTTAACGCCGCAATCAAATCCAGCCTTTGTAATGGCATAGGTGGCAGTCGGGTTAGCTATAAAAATAAATATTCCTATGAACATAATCTTTATGCTTACAAGGATGGTTGTTAATGACAGCCCGGAGTCAAGATTATAGATAGCCAATCCAGTGAGGCAAAGAAAGGCTCCGAGGGTATCACCCTTTCCTGTAGCCTGCATCCTGCAATAATAATCCGGCATTCGTATAAGACCGACTGTGGATGTGAAAAAAAAGAATACGCCGCCTAAAATGAACACTATTGAAATAATCTCTAAAATGGTCATCTACTTACTTGCCTCCCCCTGCTTAAAATGTTTCGACCCGGGGATTATGCTCCTTCTTGAATAGAAGAACTTTGATATTGCCAGTGTCCCGATAAAATTAAGGATGGCATACCCCATGGAGATATCTATAAACATGTCCGCTCTGCCGTAAATAAAACCAATGAGCAGAAGAATAACCGTTGTCTTGGTGCCTATTACGCTTACACTTACGATTCTGTCCATTACAGTGGGTCCCTGAACTGCCCGGTAAAGGCAGACCAGAACCAAAAGTCCAAGAGCCATACCAATCCATAAAAAGAAACTAATCATTTGTCCTCCCTAAATACATGCGCTATTCTGTCTTCCATCTCACCTGTGAAAAGGTCATCTGCAACCTTTTTATCGAGGCAGTGGACGAGGAACTCATCACCCACAATTTCAGCGGTAATAGTGCCGGGCGTGAGGGTAATGGAGTTTGCAAATGTTACTATGGAAATATCTTTTTTCAGTTTAAACTTATAGCTTACAACCTCGGGGTCAATAGGCATTTTCGGGTTAAGAACGATTTTGGCAACATGGATGTTGGACAGGATGATCTGATAAATAAGCCATGGAATATATATGATAAATCTGAAAGCTTCTGTAATATCGCTGCCTCTGAATTCCTTCCGTTTAAAAAGAAAGTCATGGGACATAAAGGTAACGAGCAAGCAGGAAATAACCCCGAGCGACAAATGAAACGCATCCAGCAATCCAGACCAGATGACCCAGTTAACGAATAATACTATGAAAGTTATTCCATACCTCATAATGTCTCCTCTATTAAATTTTCAATGCCGTACAGTCTCTGTTGAGGCGGTTACTTATACCTGAGCTGAGCGATTCTTTAGTATCTGTCATTCCGCCTTGTTCGGAATCTTCGAATGCCCCTTTAGGGTTAAATAAGGATTCCCGACCTGTCTGCCTTCGTCACAGGCAGGCATCACGGGAGGGGAACATAATATAACCATCTCCCTTTCGGGAAAAGGCAAGGGAGATGGGGCTTTATTTATGTATTCCTTAGTAAGTTGTTTCTAAAATTTCCATTTCTATTTTTCGGTTACATAGGAGGCTCTTCCAAAAACTTTAAAAGATGGATGGCTTCGCTCCGCCCGCAATGAGAAATGATATGTTTACTGTCATTGCAAGTAGTGCAGCGGCGATGCAATCCGGAAATCTAACTTTTGCAAAACGGCTCTTAGTATCTGAAAAACAGACATGGCAGTATCTATATGTTCCCCTCCCGCAAGGGAGGGGAACATATAGGGATAGCATTTTCTATATCTGTTTTTTGGTAGTATTATATCCCTTTACTTTGTCGGGCGCACAGGGGCGACTTTTTGCTTCTCTATCGCCTTCTGTCCTTCAGGGCTAAGAAGGAAATCAATAAAGGTCTTGGTCGCACCAGCAGGTTCACCAGGGGTTAACAGCAATAACGGAGCCTCCATCGGCCATGCACCTGCTTTTATGCTTGCGATTGTTGGTGCCTTTCCATCAAGCGTAATTGCCTTAACATCCCTAATAGCGCTGATTAAGATGTAGCCGATAGCAGACTTGTTCAGAGCAACATCGTCTCTCATAGATCCCATCGAACTATGAACAAAGGAGCTCTTTTCATCAACCGCTGCTCCGCCCATTAAAGCACTTTCCATAGCAACCCTCTGGCCTGCACCTTTTTCCCTGATATTAACTACGATCTTGCCTTTGGACCCTCCAACCTGTGACCAGTCAGTTATCTTGCCGGCATATATATCTCTTATCTGGGCTGTTGTCAATCCCTTTACCGGATTATCCTTATGGACCACGATAGCTACGCCGTCTTTGGCAATTGTGATAGCTTTAATGTTCGGATATTTCTTTTTCTCGGCGGCATTTAAATCGCGGGTCATCATGCCAAAGTCAATCTTTTTCTCTCCTACAGCATCAATTGTAGGTCCTGCCTTTTCTTCCTTTAGTTTGACAGTAACCTTAACCTTGCTCTTCACAAGGGGCGCTATAGGTTCAAGGACATCTATAACTCCCCTAACCCCGGCACCATTAACCTCTGAGCCTTCAACAATGGCTGAAAAACCAAAGGAGAGAAACACCGCCATCATACATAGAGCTATCTTTTTAATCATTCTGAGACCTCCTGGTATATCATTTTTAAGCGGTTATTAACTTAAAGCGCTGTACGCTCAATCCCTGCCTGTTTTTCTCACCTCCTTTTCACTCTTCCCCCCACAACCTCTCCAAGGGCTTATTTATCAGCCCTCCCCCTTATCGGGGGAGGGCAAGTGTGGGGGTTTTTTCAGACTTTATACATAAACACTATTTCGCTATTGGCTCAGTCCCCATGATTGTTAATTTTGCAGGCGTTGCCATCATATCGAGATTGCCTGGCATCCCTACGAGCGGCCACCACACAGCCTGCACTGCACTAGCCAACAGGAGACAGATTATAGTCCTTACTATAAACGCCTTGAATGCCTCCACCTGTGTGAAGTACCCTAATCCATAAGCGATAAGGGTTGGAGGGCAGCCTATAACCAGAAGGACAAATGTCGTTGCAAGCGGAACTGTCATGGCTATCGGAAGTGTCGGTATGCCTGCCATGTCTGCCATAGGAACGACAACAGGCACCAAGAGGGCGGTTGCGGCGGCATTTGCCATAAAGCTCGTTATGATTGCGCTAATCCAGCCTACGCCGAATGAGACAACGGGCCACGGTGCTCCTTCAAAAAGCGGGAATATCTGTTCAGCTATCCACTTGCCTGCCCCGGTATCCAGCATCGCTATGCCAAGGGCAAAACCAGACCCAAATACCATCATCGGATTCCACGGGAATTCGGCAAGACATTTTTTCCAACTGACCAGATTCATAAGGATAACCGCAATAACAAAGCCGGCGCCGACAACTGATACATGAACCTTTGTGAGATCACCTATCATCCAGAGAGTAAGCGTTACGAGTAAAGTCATTGCAAGTATTTTTTCATTCTTTTGCATAGGGGGAAGTTTTGAAGCTACAACCTCAGCAGGAAGTTTCTTGAGCCCAGGCGGGAATGTAAGCCATAATGCAACCCATGTCCCCACGCCATAAATCATTGAGGGGACAAACTGATACATCATATATTCTATAAATCCGACATTATACGCCGTCATCACTCCAAACAATTCTGCACTGACAGGAGATCTTCCGCTTCCTACGAATGTTGCGCCGCCTCCGCAGGCTGCGCCGAGCGGGACGAGAAGCAGGAAGTGTTTTGTGAAGTTATTACTCTTTGCAGGAGTTAACCCCATCTTTACAAACATCGGGAGCAGCGCAAACAGCAGGATAATGGTAATGGCTGCGTCATGCGTCCATGCCGCCAGAAAGGTTGCCGACATACAGAGGGTGAAGCTGAGCCTCATGACATTCGTGCCTCCTATCTTCAGCACGCCGTTCATAACCCTGTTCGGCAAGGTTGTCTGACTAAGCATGACCCCCATCATTATGATTGTGAAGACGAATACGACTGTCTGATGGGCATATGTCTGCCATGCCTTTGCCAGAGGCTGTATCCCGAAAAGAGCAAGACCGGTGCCCACCATTAATGCTGTTATTCCTATAGAGATGGCTTCCGATGTCCAGAGGATGAGAATCGTTGTAAGAAGAGCTAAAAACTTGTGTCCTCTGTCTGACAAACCATCGGGGGTTGGCAGCAGATAGACGGCGAAGCCTGCTGCTAGTGCAATAAGAACCCATGTCATAACATATTTACCGGACTTTGGCGGTGCCTCGCATTCCTCCAATTCGGCAATATTTATCTCCGGAGGCGCCGGCGGAAGACCATCAGGATGCTTTGTGTCCCTTTGCTTATCACTCATAATAAACCTCCTAATGAATTCGTTTCTGTTGTATTTTTATGAATATCATTCCAGAACAACTGCCGAAACCCAGTTGATGACCGCTGACATGCCCAGCATTCCCACGAGCTTTTGATTATTCTTCACAACAGAAATATAAGATAAACCATGATGAGCCATCAGATAGGCTGCCTTTGCAGGGGAGTCATCGGCGGATACAGATACCTTGGATACACACATGATTTCATTTACCTGTTGTTCAGCCTGCTTCTTGGCATCTTCTCCGAACATAGTCTCAGCGATATGGGCAAGGGTCTCTTCACTGACATGTTTGGCGTCACGGCTGACTTCCATCCCCGGTCCTGTCCATGAGGACTTTTTGAGGATTGCAGGCTCTAATCCCAAAACTATATCCTGTGGTCTGACCATGCCCATATAGTTGTACTTTTCATCAAAGACCAAAATGGCATCGGCAATAACAGCCTTTTCCTTTCCAGGGGATACCCTGGAAAGTATTTCCACAGCCTGCCTGATGGTAAACCAGTAAGGCATGTGGGGAAAATCAGTGATATCAAGCATTAAGTCCTTTACAGTATCGTTTCTTTTCATAACACATCCTTTTAAAAGCTTTTTAAAGTTTAATCTCAAACCCTTATTAAGCAAAATGCTAACTTAATAAGAATTAATGCATGATACATCAATGAATTACGCTCTTTATCTCCCTCCCTCCTGTTAAATTCCTTATCTCCCTCCCTCCTGTTAAATTAAATCGCCCCCTCATTACGACAGCTTTTTATCGAAATCAACCGAAAAGCCTAATCTTCCTGGTCTTTTGACGGAGCGGTTGAACATAATCTTGCTTCCGCCTGAGTAGAACTGCTGCGCCAGCATAAGGGCGGGCGTCCCTACAGGATACTCAAAGAGCTTTGCATCTTCTGCGCTTAAATGTGTGATCTCAAAATTATTCTTAAGATGTGTGATGTGCAAACCTGCTCTTTTTTCAAAAAACTCGAACAATGAAATGTTTTCAAGATCCTCTCTCAGCAGGTGCGGACACAGATGCAGGGGAATAAATGACTCCTGAATCAATATCAGGATATTTTCTACAAACCGCCCCATTTTAATATAAATAAGGTGTTTATCAGGGGCTATGTCCAGTATTTCGGCTAAATTATCCACCGGCATCATAAGTGTCTGTACAAGGACAGTAGTCTTTATTGCATAGGAAGGATCAACCATTAGTTCATCAAAACTTGCAACCATTGTAAGTTTGTCGGCTACAACCTTCTTTATTACGAAAGTTCCCTTGCCCTGCTGCTTCATCAGATACCCGTCTCGTGTCAGTTCTGATATAGCGCCTCTCACTGTAGCTCTGCTCACATCATAAGCCTTGCAAAGTTCCTCTTCCGTTGGGATTTGGGAGCCTATTGGCCATTCTTCGCTTTCGATCCTCTTTATGAGGATATCTGAAAGCTGAAGATAGAGCTTTAGACGATTGTCTCTGTCAATTAATATGCCCAAACATTTACCTCAATAAGTAATTGTAATAATATTATAAAATTATAATAATGATGTTATAATAATCTTAATGTATATGTCATAATGTCATCATGAATCTTAATTTAGAAAATATTACCACTAAAAAATTAACTTGTCAAGGAGTTTTTTGCGATGTTAGTATAAAAAATATTTATGGATATTTTAAAAAAAATTACAGCAGATATTTGAACAGCCGCAGGCAACCCCGCAAATGAAAGAAGCCCTTAAACAAAGGTTCTTAATATTCCAGAAACTCCTTTCATCAAATAATAACGTCCTTGAATTAATGGCTGATATGAGTGAGAAACTTTCGGCTGAATTCCTTTTTGACCGAAGCTATTTAGAACAGAATACCCGCAAGATATCGGATGGAGTGAGGGACATAGTTATTAATTTAAATAAGTTATCTGATAATAATAAATTATTAGATGAACAAATCAATATTATTGATTCGAAAATAGAGGATTTACTTACGAGAAAATACAAAATATCGGAAGATGTATATATTATGCCGTTTGAAGATATATCAAAAAAAATGATAGAGAGTTTTGGGGGTAAAAATGCCAATTTAGGCGAGGTAAGAAACCATATCGGTCTTCCTGCGCCCGAAGGCTTTGCCATAAGTTCCTATGCCTTCATGAAATTTATGGAGCATAACGGATTTCTTGACAAAATTGAAGAACGCTTGAAAGTACTATCAATACAGAACTCAGATGAACTGACCAGGATCAGCAGGCAGATACAGGATATGGTTGTGAGGGGAAAAATACCTGATGATTTAAAAGAAGCTATTGTCAAAGAAACCGGGAATTTAATGCAGAAAACAGGGATTTCTGATTTAAAAGTCTCGGTAAGAAGCAGCGCTCTGCACGAAGACAGCGAATTCAGCTTTGCAGGGCAGTATTATACTTTTTTGAATGTGCCGGTGGCTGATATTATCCAGAGATATAAAGAGGTCGTTGCGAGCCTTTTCACTCCCAGGGCAATCTTTTATTTCAAATCAAAAGGCATTCAAGAGTATGATATGGTCATGTCCGTCGGGATTCTGAGGATGATAGATGCTGTGTCCGGCGGGGTCATATACACATCCGATCCCAATAAATCCAGAAATGACGACATTATAATCAGCGCTGTTCACGGACTCGGCAAGTGCGTTGTTGACGGCACAATAACACCGGAGATGTATACGGTAACGAGACATCCTGATATTGCTATTGCAGAAAGAAATATCCCGATGCAGAAAAAGATGCTGTTTTGCAGATTAGATGGAGAAGTTGGAGAAATCCCTCTGCCTGAAGCAGTAGCGGGGAAACCGAGCCTCACCGATGAACAGATTAAGCTTCTGTCTGAATATGCAATAGCGATAGAGAAACATTACCGCTGTCCTCAGGATATTGAGTGGGCAATTGCTAAAGACGGCAACCCCCTTATCCTTCAAACAAGACCCTTGAGAATAATAGAAAAAGAAAATCCTAAGACTATTCCAACCCATGTCAATGGATATAATGTTTTAATAAACAAAGGCATCATTGCATGTAAGGGCTTAGGTTTGGGAATTGTCCACATTGTAAAGACAGATGAAGACCTGAAAAATTTCCCTGATAATGCAGTTCTGGTGGTCAGGCATACATCCCCAAAATATGTAACGGTTATGCATAGGGCGTCTGCCATAGTTACTGACTTTGGAGGTACAACCGGGCACATGGCTTCTCTGGCGAGGGAATTTCAGGTTGCAACAATACTTGATACCCAGATTGGCACAGAAATACTGAAAAATGGGCAGGAGGTTACGGTAGATGCATTTAACTGCACTATCTATGAGGGTAAGGTTGAAGAACTCATGGAGTTTTCTGGTAAAAGAGCAGATCCCTTTAAGGAGACGCAGATTTATAAACTGCTTCAGAAGGTAATGAAATTAATTGTCCCTTTGAATCTGTCCGACCCGGATGCACCGAATTTCAGGCAAGAATACTGTGAGACCTTTCATGATATTACTCGTTTTTGCCATGAAAAGGCGATGCTCGAACTTTTTGATATTGTAGGGACATCAGCTGACGATGTCGGCGCTGTAAAATTTGTATCAGACATCCCGATAGAAATATGGATGCTCGATCTGGACGATGGAATCGGTGAATTCAAAGGATTTGTTAAACCTCAGGACCTCCGGTCAGGACCTTATATTTCTTTTTTTAAGGGGTTATCCTCCATGAGATGGCCGCAGGGGCAGGCTGTTGATGCTAAGGGTTTTCTCGATTCAAGGATCCGGACGGTAACTCTTTCTGAGGAAGAACTAAAGAAGGCTGGCGAAAAAAGCTTTTTAGTCATTACAAAAGAATATATGAATTTTGCCATAAGATTAGGCTATCACCTTTCGTCTGTTGAGGCATTTGCAGGAGAAAACACCAATGACAATTATATAAAGTTCTTTTTCAAGGGAGGCGGCTCAATCGTAGACAGGAAGCTGAGAAGGGCAAGGCTTATAAAAGAAATTCTTGAAAACCTCGACTTCGATGTCAAGATTACTGAGGATATTGTAAACGCATCGCTAATGAAATACAAGAAATCCCAGATCGAAGAGAGATTGGAAGTCATGGGAAAACTTACAGTTTTTACCAAACAGCTCGATATGGTAATGTATAACGATTCCATTACAGATTGTTACATAGCAGGCTGCTGAAAAAGTCCCTCTGCGGCTCAGCAGGGTCAATTTCGGGGGATGTTCTGACATGGATTGACCCGAGTTTTTCGATTCTTGAGCCTCTGAGAGAGTCGTTTTTGGCAGTGCATTTTGCATCAAGAGTTTTTCAGCAGCCTGCTATGTTCTCGGGCGCTTGATGCGTTTTCCGGACCTTGATTTGTTCTCGCGCATCACCCTGTTTGCAGGCCTTGCCCTTTTGCCGCTGTTAATTCTCGATCGCCTTACGGCTGCTGGGCGCGCGTGGCGTTGGCCGATTTTTGGACTCGACCATGGTCCGCTGCTCGTGGGCGCGCTGTTGGCCGCTTTGTTGCTGGCACTATGCGCGCAGGTGCTGAATTGGCGTAAGGCGGACGAGACATATCTCACCAAAAGGCGGTTGATCTTGCTGGGACTGATCGGCCTCGTCACGGTGCTTCTCATATGGGTGATGGCGCGCGGGTGGGTTCTTGCAGGCCTGGCGGGTGTGGCAATCATGTCCTTGTCGATGCGCACCCGCCCACCGGCGCTGCGAGCTGGACTTTTTGCCTATGTTGTCGCGATTGCTGCGTTTGCGCTGGTGATTCTGCCTGCATCTTCTTTGTACTCTTTGATTCTAAGCGCTCCTGCTACAGTCCCTGCTACTGACACGGGGTTTGGTCCTATTCTTGGCGAATCGAGTTGCCAACCATTCAGGGATGGTGTTGATTCAGCAGCCATGCGTTGGGTGATGTACCGTGAAGCAGTGGCGATGTTTATGAATAATCCCGTTTGGGGCGTTGGTGCGGCCCGGTTTGGCGATTGCTCCTGCACCGGCGCCGGCTGGTATCCCCACAGCACGATTCTGCAAGGGTTTGCAGAATTGGGTCTGGTTGGCGGTGGATTGCTGCTTGGGCTTTTCATGTTGGCCGCCGTGACGCTGGCGCGACCGCTCGTGTATGCGCGACAGGGGGAGAGCCAGCCGACACATGCCTTTGTTTTCGGGCTGTTTGTGCTATTTCTTGTAGCAGATCAGTTCTATGGCACTTACTTCATGGCGGCGGGTACTTGGCTGATGCTTGGCATTGCCGCCAGCCAGCGCACCCATGCCGGGAAAGAGGAAGCGCGCCATGGCTGATCTTCCGCGCATCAGCATCGTCACCCCCAGTTTCAACCAGGCCGCGTTTCTGGAGCGCACCATCCGCTCGGTGCTCGACCAGGGCTACCCCAACCTCGAATACATCATCGTCGACGGCGGCTCCACGGATGGCAGCGTCGAGATCATCCGCAAGTACGCCGACAGGTTGGCCTATTGGGTGAGCGAGCCTGATCGGGGGCAGTCACACGCCATCAACAAAGGCTTGCAGCGTGCGACCGGTGAATGGGTGGGATGGCAAAATTCGGATGATGTGTATTTCCCGGGGACGTTCGCGCAACTGGCCGAGGCCGCGCGCCGCTGGCCGCGTGCCGGGCTGATCATCGGCGACATGCAACTCATCGACGAACAGGACAAACTTATCCGTGATTTGCGCTATGTGCGGCCCACCTATGCATCCTTGCTGGCGGAAGGCATGGTACTTACCAATCAGGCCGCATTTTGGCGGCGCGGCCTGCATGCGCGCGTCGGCTGGCTGGATGAGGCGCTGCATTACAACTTTGATTATGAATGGTTTCTGCGGGTGTTGCAGGCAAGCAATGATGCGCGGCATGTGCCGCGCTACTGGGGGGCTTTGCGCTACCACGACGCCACCAAAACGAGCAGTAGCCAGGCCGGGTTCGCCGCGGAGTTCCGCAACATTCTTACCGGAAGGGTACTGCCGGGTTGGAAGATTCGGCTTTATCAAATGCGGCGACTTATATTGACGCTCGGTTATGGCCATGTCGGGTATGCGCTGCGTGGCCTCAGGCGCCGCGCTGCCGGATTGGGCAGATGAAGATTTCAATCATCACCGTCTGTTTCAACAGCGAGCAAACCATTGAAAGCTCGTTGCGCTCCGTCATCAGCCAAACTGGTGTCGAGAGAGAACATATCCTGGTGGATGGCGCTTCTACGGATGGCACACTTGATGTAATCGAGCGCCATCATGACAAGCTCACCAAGATGATTTCCGAGCCTGATCGCGGCATCTACGATGCGATGAACAAGGGGCTGCGTGTCGCCACGGGCGATGTGATCGGTTTTCTGAATGCCGACGATGTTTATTCCCATCAGAATGTTCTCGCTATGGTGGTTGAGATTATGAAGCGTGAACACCTGGACGCCTTGTTCGGCGATGTGGAGTTTTTCAGTCCGGAGAACATGGATAGGACAGTGCGTCGCTATTCATCAGCGCACTTCTGTCCCGAACGAATTGCCTGGGGATGGATGCCGGCGCACCCGGCGCTTTTCTTGAAACGCAGTGTGTATGAACGCTTCGGGTTGTTCCGGACCGATTACCGCATAGCCGGCGATTTCGAGCTGGTGGCGCGAATTTTCAAGAGCGGAAGTCTGAAATACCAACATATGCCGGAAGCGCTCGTGCGGATGCGGACCGGGGGAATCAGCACGAGTGGGTTATTTAATACAATCCTGCTCAATCGGGAAGTTCTTCGCGCCTGCCGGGAAAACGGCATCTCGACCAATTGGCTTAAAATCCTGCTAAAGTACCCGGTAAAATTGCTGGAGTTTTACCGTAAATGATTGTTTTTCTCTCAGGCGCAACCGGCTTTGTCGGAAGGGCGCTCTGTACCCGTCTTGCCGCTGACGGCATCCGGGTACGTGCCGCGCTCCGCACCTCCCAAAACGATCTTCCGGCAGAACAGGTTATCGTTCCATCAGTCGGACCAAAAGCCGACTGGACGGAAGGGCTTGTATCGGTCGAAACGGTTGTGCATCTTGCAGCCCATGTTCACGTTATGAAGTCAGGCGCGGAAGATGAGAGGCTCTTTCATGAGATCAATATTGAAGGCACCCGTCATCTGGCCGAGTCTGCTGCAGCGACAGGAGTCAAAAGATTCATATTTCTCAGCACGGTAAAGGTGCATGGTGAGCGAACACACGGCACCCCTTTTACTGAAGAGATGCCTCTTGCACCTGAGGATGCATATTCGCGTTCAAAAGCCGAGGCAGAATCTGTATTGAAACGAATAGGGCAGGCCAGCGGCATGGAGATTGTAATTATCCGGCCACCGCTGGTGTATGGGCCAGGCGTGAAAGCCAACTTTTTGCAGCTCCTGAAGTTCGTCCATCGGGGCGTTCCGCTCCCTCTTGGCGCACTGCATAATGCAAGGAGTCTTGTTTATCTTGATAATCTTGTCGATGCTGTCGTGACATGCATTCAACATCATTCGGCAGCCAATGAGACGTTTCTTGTCAGTGATGGAAAAGACCTCTCGACTGCCGACCTGGTCCGGTTGACAGCCAAAGCTATGGATGTGCAGGTGTTTCTGCCCCCGATTCCGACGAAACTCCTGCGGCTTGGTGGAAAACTGCTCGGCAAGGGGGATATGGTCGGAAGAATAATGGATTCGCTGCAAATAGACTCCTCATTCGTACAAAAGAAACTGGGCTGGAGACCGCCGCATACTATAGAAGAAGGATTGCAAAAGACTGTTCAGTGGTTTCTTGAACAGCAAAAAAGGTCAGCCGGCAGATGAAGCGTCTGTTTGACGTCACATGTGCTTTGTTTTTATCTCTGTTTCTTGCCGTTCCGATGCTTCTGATTGCGGCGGCCATTCGTCTCACATCCCCCGGTCCGGCACTCCATTGGTCAAAACGTATCGGAATGAATAATTCCATCTTCCTCATGCCGAAGTTCCGCACGATGCGCAGCGATGCGCCGGCAGTTGCGACGCATTTATTGCTAAATCCTGAAAATTTTGTGACGCCGATAGGCCGGTTTTTGCGCAAAACAAGTCTTGATGAATTGCCCCAGCTTTACAGCATACTAAAAGGCACTATGACTTTTGTGGGTCCGAGACCGGCGCTGTTCAATCAGGATGATCTGGTAGTATTGAGGACAGAGCAAGGCATTCATCGCCTTGTTCCAGGACTGACGGGGTGGGCTCAGATAAACGGCAGGGACGAACTGCCGATTCCAGTGAAAGTTTCATACGATAAGTATTATCTTGAAAACCGTTCTTTTCTGTTTGATTTTAAAATACTTTTCCTGACCTTCCTGAAGGTGATGAAAAAAGAAGGAGTCAGTCACTGATGTCTGAACCGAGTTCTCTTGTTCAGCGCATAGGGAAGCCGACACGCGAAAAAAGGGTCGGTTTTTTCATGCTTGGGGATGCGATGCTTATATCGTGCGCCCTTGTGCTTTCATTTCTCGTGCGTTTCGATTTTTGGCTTCCGGAACACTATAATGCAGTGCTGTTAAATGCTCTTCCCTTTTTTATCTTCGTGAAACTTGTTGTTTTCGCTCTCTTTGGAGTCTATCGCATGACCTGGCGCCATGCCGGCATTCACGACCTCTTTAATCTTATTAAGGCGATGGCGACGGCTCAGTTGTTGCTTGCCGTTGGGGTTCTTGTGCCTATGGGCGATAAACTTCCTGCGCTGTCGTTTTTACATATCCCGGGATTCCCGAGAAGTGTTTTCCTTATGGAATTCTTTATTTCCGGGTTATTTATCGTTTCTCTGCGCCTCTCCAAACGCCTCTATCTTGAGGCATTCCGGCAGAACGCCCGTACCAGGGGAGGCAAGCGAACGCTGATTGTCGGCGGCGGGGTATCAGGGGAGATGATCATCCGTGACCTGATACGGACTGCTTCTGTGTATACGCCGGTTGCCATTCTTGACGACAATCCGGAGCGCAGAGGACAGTACATCCACGGAGTGAAGGTGAAGGGGCAGGTCAGAGACCTTCCGCTTCTGATAACCACGCTGCATGCAGAAGCGGTGATTATTGCGAATCAGAAGCTCGACTATCGAACTCTCCGAACTATCTATGAACAGGCAGTGAAAGGCGGCGTTGCGACCATCAAGTCGGTCTCGCCGGTTGCAGATCTCGGGCAGCCCGGCGTTTCCCTCAAAAATCTTGAAGAGATTTCTATCGAAGACCTCATCGGGCGCCAGGCGGTGGAGGTTGATCGTGAAGAAATTCAAGCGTTCATTTCCGATAGAGTTGTGCTCATCACCGGAGCGGGAGGCTCGATTGGTTCGGAATTAGTGACGCAGGTATGTGCTTTTCGTCCAAAAGCGCTGGTTCTGTTTGATATTGATGAAACGGAATTGCATACTCTGCAGCGCAGAATGGACAAAAATGGCGTGACGGGCACGTTCCGGATTGAGTATATTACAGGAGATGTGCGCGATCAGCTGCGCGTCGAAGAGGTTTTCAGCAGGTTTCGTCCTGAAATAGTCTTTCATGCTGCGGCCTACAAACACGTTCCCATGATGGAAATGAATCCTCTGGAAGCGCTCAAGGTGAATGTTCTCGGCACAAACATCCTGACCCGGGCTGCAAAAGAGTTTCATGCACATACGTTTATCATGATATCGACAGACAAGGCAGTCAGGCCGACCAGTATTATGGGTGCATCCAAGCGTCTTGCAGAGGAAATCTGCCGTGTTGAAAACGAAACATGCACAACAGTCTTTATCTCTGTGCGTTTTGGAAACGTACTCGGCAGCAGAGGCAGTGTTCTTCCGATTTTTATGGAGCAGCTGAAAAAGGGCGGGCCGCTTACGGTTACACACAGGGAGATGCAGCGCTATTTCATGACCATCCCTGAGGCTGTTTCTCTGGTTTTGCAGGCCTCGGTTGCAGGGAAGGGCGGAGAGGTGATGGTGCTTGATATGGGAGATCCGGTCAGGATTGTATCGCTGGCTGAGGAGCTCATCAGGATACATGGTCTTGAGCCGTACCGTGATATCGACATTGTCTTTACCGGCATGCGCCCGGGCGAAAAACTGTTTGAGGAGATGTTGACGGCGGAAGAAGGCGTCAGCGCGAACAGGCGTCACAAAATATTCGTTGCGAACAGCGGGAAAGGCCTTGATTCAACCGATATGCCTCACGTTCTTGAGGAATGCCGGCGGCTGCTTTCGGAGCGTTTTACTTCATCAGCCGAGGAACTTTATGCCGTGAAGACCTATCTTCGTAAATATATCAGGCATTATCAACAAGATAGATCATGAAAAAGAGAACCTATTACCTGGAAACCTTCGGCTGTCAGATGAATGTTCATGACTCTGAAAAAATGGCCGGCATTCTT
This sequence comes from Dissulfurispiraceae bacterium, assembly GCA_035477855.1. Taxonomy (GTDB): domain Bacteria; phylum Nitrospirota; class Thermodesulfovibrionia; order Thermodesulfovibrionales; family Dissulfurispiraceae; genus JAAYUK01. Next base: position 30,595 of record DATIKF010000013.1, on the reverse strand, counting down.
GAACATGAAGGATATACTCGAACCTCTGAGCCGAAACATGCTGATTTGATTCTGTTCAATACCTGCAGTATTCGCGAAAAAGCTGAACAGAAATTTTACAGCAGGCTGGGCAGAATCAAGACGATCAAGACCGGAAATCCGTTCGCAAAAATAGCGGTTGCCGGGTGCATAGCCCAGCAGGACGGAAAAAAACTGACTGCAAGGGCGCCCTATGTCGATTTTGTGTTCGGGCCGGATAACCTGGCCTATGTAAAAGAGATTGCTGCGGAAGTCGCGCAGCAACAATATGTGCTTTCCGAAAACCCTGCACTCACAAATGAATTTCTTCCATCGGTGCGCGAAAATAGCGTGAAGGCTTGGGTGAATATCATGTACGGCTGCAATAATTTCTGCAGCTATTGTGTCGTGCCGTATACACGAGGACGTGAGCGGAGCAGGCCAAGTGCTGACGTTCTTATTGAATTGCGCGATCTGGCAGAAAAGGGCTATAAAGAGGTGACCCTGCTGGGGCAGAATGTAAACTCCTACAGGAGCGATTGCGATTTTCCTGAACTGTTGCGAAGGGCAAACGATCTGGAAGGCATTGAGCGCATTCGTTTTGTGACGTCTCATCCGAAAGACCTTTCTTCAGCGCTAATGTACGCTATAAGGAATCTGAACAAGGTCTGCGAACATATACACCTTCCGCTTCAGTCGGGATCAACCCGGATACTGCAGCTCATGAATCGCAGATACACGTATGATGAATACCGTGCAAAAGTCGACGCATTAAGGGAAAACATTCCAGATATCGCCATTACGTCTGATATTATTGCGGGGTTTCCCCAGGAGACTGATGACGATCATGAAGCCACACTTGAGGCCATAAAAAGCATCGGGTTTGACGGACTCTTTGCGTTTAAATATTCATCCCGTCCCGGCACGAAGGCAGAAGCTATTTCCGGACATCTGGAAGACGCGGTAAAATCAAAACGACTGGACGAGATTATCACTTTGCAAAACAGCGTTATCGACAAGAAAAACAAACAGTTGGAAGGTACAGTGCAGACTATACTTGCAGATCGGGCAGATCCGAAAATGAAGCCGGACCAGGCAGCAGGAAGAACGGCGACGAATAAAATTGTTCTTGTAAGCAATGCAGCTTCAGTTCCGCCCGGCACAATACTTTCGGTCCGCATAGTGCGTGCTCATCGCCACTCTCTTGTCGGAGAATGCATTTCCTCCTGATGAAAATTGCGGTTTTGACACTGGGGTGCCGATCAAACCAGGCTGAAAGTGCTCAGATTGAGGCAGACGCACTACGTTACGGTCATATCCTTGCCAATGCTTCTGAACGAGCAGATATTTGCGTTATCAACACATGCACTGTAACTGAGAAGGCTGATGCGCAGTGTCGACGCATGATCAGCAAAGCGCTCAAAGCCGGTCAGCGTGTTATCGTCACCGGCTGTTCAGCTGAAATGAACAGGAAAAAACTTCTGAAGGCATTTCCCGAAATAGAGTTATTTGGAAATGAAGATAAGCAGCACATAATCAATAAGATCGGAAAGTCTTCCGAGAGAATGCATGGATTTACCACATTGCCGTCACGCCACCGACCAATCGTAAAAGTTCAGGACGGATGCGATAATTTCTGCTCTTACTGCGTTGTTCCGTATGCACGCGGCAGGTCGCGGAGCAGGTCGCTGCACGAAGTAATCGCCGAGGTTGTAAAGCTGGAGAGCGGGGGGTTCAATGAAATCGTTCTGAGCGGAATACATCTGGGCATGTATGGGAAAGATCATAGTTTCAAGTCAGATCTGTCGCATCTGCTGAAGGAACTGCTTCTGAAAACTAAAATGCCGAGAATACGCCTCAGTTCCCTGGAAGTAAATGAAATACACAGTGAGCTTCTTGAAGTTCTTTCTGAGGAACGCATCTGCAACCATATGCATTTGCCGCTTCAAAGTGGTCATGACAGAATACTGAAGGCAATGAACCGACGCTATAGTGTGCATGATTATGAGCAGTGCGTACTGACAATTTGGAAACGCAACCCAGATATCAGCTTGGGAGCTGATGTACTAGTCGGCTTTCCGGGTGAGGACGATAAATCATTTGATGAAGCCGAATCTTTTATTAAGAATCTGCCTTTATCCTATCTTCATGTTTTTCCATACTCACGTCGAGAGGGCACGCCGGCGGCCAAGATGCAACGTCAGATTCCTGAAAACATAAAGAAGAAGCGCTCTCAGAGACTGAGACAGCTGGGAGCACTGAAGAGAAAGGACTTTATCAGGTCCCAAGCCGGAAAGATCGAGACAGCTATAGTGGAATCAGTGCGGCATGGAGAGTGCTGTGCCACAACCGGAAATTATATCAAGGTTGTTTTTCAGTCACGTGAACACCATGCTGCGGGAAGCCTTGTTACCGTTAGATTTGATGAAGGCTTCAGTGATTTTTCCCATGCACATGAGGAAAATAATGAGTAACTTATTCAGGTTGCTGCATTTTTTTAGTGCCCATGCATTAGACACTGCTGGTGCGGCTGTTACTGCTCCAAGCTTTGCGCCCGCAGTACACGTGAAAGGTAACAGCTTTTCAACATTTTCTGTTGATTTAAAGAGTCCGATAATGTATATTATGTTAAATAACTATAAGGCCATTGCAGTTCTACGTATCAGGCATGCTATTATGTTTCATGAAGTGATTCAGATTACGCTTCGGAGGCAATAAAGAAATGAAGTTTACTCAACTATTCATTCCAACTACGCGGGAAACTCCATCCGATGTAACTGCCGTCTGTCAGGCGCTTAGCCTGCGTGCTGGATATGTTCGCCAGCTTGCAGCCGGATTATATATATTTCTCCCGCTCGGATGGAGAGTTCTGAATAAAATCAATAGAATCCTGAAAGAAGAAATGGAAAGAATCGGAGCGCAGGAGATATCGATGCCGATTCTCCATCCGGCAGAAATGTGGCAGCAGACAGGTCGCTGGTTCACTATCAAGGAGGAAATGTTCCGCCTCAAAGACAGAAACGGTCGTGACATGTGCCTCGGCATGACACATGAGGAGATAATGACCTGGGTCGCCGCAAAGGAGTTGCGTTCCTATCGCGACCTCCCGCAGATATGGTACCAAATCCAGACAAAGCTTCGGGATGAAGCCCGTCCTCGCGGCGGAATTCTCCGTACCCGCGAGTTTATCATGAAGGACAGTTACAGCTTTGATGTTGATCAGGCTGGTCTGGACCGAAACTATCAACTGCACGCGGAGGCATATCACAGGATTTTTCAGAGATGCGGTCTTTTGTTTTATCAGGTTGAGTCTGATGCCGGCATGATGGGTGGAGCGATGTCCCATGAGTTCATGGCCCCTACCCCTGCCGGTGAAGATGAAATAGTTATTTGCAAATCATGCGGTTATATGGCCAACACTGAAGTAGCTTATGCGCAATTTGTCCCGTCAGTTGGACATTCAATGCCGTATGAAGAGGTTCATACGCCAGGGAAGAGAACTGTCGGAGAAGTCTCTGAATTTCTCAAACTCGACACGTCTTCTTTCTTGAAGAGCATCCTCGTGATTGCTGAGAGCGGTCCGGTACTGGCGCTTCTCAGGGGCGATTACGAACTTCATGAGAAAAAGCTTGCAAAGATAATTGGAGCGTTTCGACCGGCAAACAGGGATGAGGTTATTCAGTACCTGCAGGTTGAACCTGGGTTCATTGGACCTGTCGGTCAATCCGCTGTCAGAATTGTAGCAGACCCTTCGGTTCAAACAGGCACATTTGCTTCGGGTGCAAATAAAGCCGATTACCATATGACCGGCATTGAAGCAGACAGGCATTTTACTGCGGAATGGCATGATATCAGAGTTGTGAAGCCGGAAGACACCTGTTCCTCGTGTAATTCCTCATTGTTGATTGAAAAAGCCATTGAAATTGGTAATATTTTCAAGCTTGGGACTAAGTATTCTGAACCGCTTCGAGCGGTTTATCTGGACAGGGAAGGACAGGAAAAATTAATGATTATGGGCAGTTACGGCATAGGGCCTGCCCGTATTGCCGCAGCAGCTATTGAACAGAGTTATGATGCTGACGGAATAATTTGGCCGAAAAGTATTGCACCTTTTGACATTGAAATTATCCCGCTCAATGTGACAGATGCCCGCACCATGGAAGTGGCTGAACATCTTCATCAGAACCTGTCCGCTATCTATAACAGCCTGTCTAAGCGTTCCTTTGAAGTTCTCTTGGACGACCGGAACGAGCGTCCCGGCGTAAAGTTCAAGGACGCTGATCTGATCGGCATTCCGCTTCATGTCATCATTGGCGAGCGTGGGCTGAAAGACAACCTTATTGAACTGAAGACCCGTCGAACCAAACAGGCTATAAAGGTTCCTCTGGACCAGGCTGTAAGAGAGATATTCAAGGTTTATTACGAAGCAGAGTGAAAACCAGCTCTGCTCAGCACTCGTGCTCAGAGCTGGTTGCGAGGTTGACGTGCTGACGACTCTGTCCGTATAGTAGGCTATGCAGCGGATAGCCTGTCATCCTGAAAGCCTGACTCAATCACCATTTCATTATTGTCCCGGTTGCGGGCACAGTATTGCTCATCGTCTTATTGCGGAAGCTGTAGACACACTCGGCATTCGTGAAAAAGTTATTGGTATTGCTCCCGTCGGATGCGCCGTTTTTGCCCATCGGTATTTTTCATTTGATATGCTCGAAGTCGCACACGGCAGGCCGCCGGCTGCGGCCACTGCATTAAAACGGTTGATGCCGGACAGGATTGTTTTTTCTTATCAAGGAGATGGAGATCTTGCCGCAATAGGAACCTCTGAGATTATCCACGCCGCAAACCGTGGAGAGCGCATTTCCGTTTTTTTTATCAACAATGCAACATTCGGCATGACCGGGGGCCAGATGGCTCCAACAACGCTTCTCGGCCAGAAAACCACCACAACCGTCCAAGGCCGACTCCTGGAGCTTCATGGCCGGACCCTTAAGGTCGCTGAACTGCTTTCCGCCATCGACACGATAGCTTTTCTTGCCAGGGGTGCTCTGCATACGCCGCGCCATGTTATGAGGTCACGAGCGCTGATTCAACGTTCACTCTCCCTGCAGATGGAGGGCGCCGGTTTCTCATTCATTGAACTGCTTTCACCCTGCCCGACTGCATGGAAGATGTCCCCTGTTGATTCTGTGGCGTGGATGAATAACGTCATGATGCCGTATTTTAAGCTTGGTGTGATAAAGGACTTATGGAAAAGAAAATAGTAGTCGCCGGCAAAGGCGGGCAAGGCATATTGCTTGCCGGGAAACTGCTCGCTCTCGCTGCAATTGCAGAGCACAAGGAGGTCACCTGGTTTCCTGCCTATGGCGCAGAGATGCGGTGCGGCACCGCGCACTGTACGGTCATTGTGAGCGATCAGTTTATCGGTGCACCTCTTTCAAAAAGCTGCGATTGTTTACTGGCCATGAGCGAGCCGGCTGACGTGCGGTTTGCATCGCACGTTGTGCCCGGGGGGCTGATTCTGTATGAAACGGCTCTGGTGAAGAAAACGCCTCTTGAAAATGGAGTGAAGACTTACGGCATTCCTGCGTTGCGCATCGCTGCAGATGCCGGGGATCAACGTGCGGCTAATATGGTTATGGTAGGAGCATTGATCGGAATGACCGGCATCTTCAGTCTTATGTCTTTGCTCGCGTCAATTGAAAGTGTCTTTGCCGGACGGTCTGCCCTGATCGACAAAAACAAACGTCTGCTTGAGAAAGGATATTCCGCATATGCCCATCAGAAAAGCCTGCATGGCTGATATCAAGGCGATTCAGGCACTGGTAAATGACTTCGCAAAGAGAGAACAAATGCTGCCTCGTTCGCTCAATGAATTATATGAAAGCGCAAGAGACTTTATTGTCTATGAAGAAAAAGGCTCTCTTGTCGGCGTATGTGCCTTGAGGATAATGTGGGATGATCTTGGCGAGATACGTTCCCTTGCGGTCCGGGCGCAGCATCAAAAAAAAGGTATCGGCAAAAAACTGGTGAAGCGCTGCCTGAAAGAGGCTCGCGAACTCGGACTGAAAAGAGTATTTGCGCTCACCTATCATCCGCTTTTCTTCAAGAAACTCGGATTTCGTGACATTGACAAAGCAAAGCTGCCGCAAAAAATCTGGAGCGACTGCATCAAATGTCACAAGTTTCCCGAATGTGACGAACACGGTGTGATTCTTTCGCTTTAGAGAAGAATCGCAATATCGGCGACTTCCCGCAAATTCTGAATGTGCTCTTTCAGAAGCTTTGTCGTTTCCAGTTCCGTCAGGTATTTTTCTATGTCCTCGCGAACCAGACTGAACTCTGCCCCGCCGAGTTTTTCCAGATTTTCCCCGTAATAACTGAGAATTGCATCCTGTTGCACAACAACTGAAGATCGAATTTTCAGATCAATATATGTTGCGATAAGCTCATCAGGGGTTTCTCCTTCAATACGCATATGACGGGCTTTTTCGAGCAGCAACTGAGCATTTATCATCGACTGGAGCGATTCATTTTCTGTTACCGCGGCAACACTTTTTCTCATGGCGGCATGTTTTTCACGCAGCTCAGACAATGTAATGGCTGTATCATTTACAGAAGCAACGACTCTGTCGACAATCTCGCCGTACGCACATGACAGAAAAAAGGATAGTGTGCACAGGGTTATCGCTGTCAGAACGAACAGAAAAAGTCTAAAACGCATGACCAATGCTGAAATGAAGCGCCCCACGGCTCTCGCCCTCCTCTCTGTTCAGTTTTATGCCATAGTCAATCCGCACAGGCCCGACCGGAGTGTTGTAACGAAGCCCCAGGCCGGTCGTATATTTCAGATCAATAAGCGAGAAATTGTTCGCTCTGCTCCAGATGTTCCCCCAGTCCAGAAACGTGACAAGTCCCAGCTCCTTCCAGACAGAGGTCCGGAATTCAAAATTTCCCATAAAGAAGGCATTCCCGCCGACGGGGTTCCCGTCAGAGTCTTTCGGTCCGAGCATGTCTTGCTGATATCCTCGCACTGTTGTCCGGCCACCAAGAAAAAAACGTTCCACAATAGGAAGATCGTTCGTACCGTGAAAGCCTCCGGCTGCCCCTCCCCGAAGCGAGAGCGCAGCAATAATGCGTTCGCTCAGGCCGACATAGAAGTTGGCAAAGAGGCTCAGCTTGTTGAAGCTGGTTTCGGAAAATAACCATGGTGTTGCTGACTTCAAAGTGGCACCCAGCAGATAGCCGTTTTTCGGATCAACGGCATTATCGCGCCTGTCGTAGGTCATGCTTGCGTGCAGACTGCTGATGATGAGCGTCCCGGTATCCTCCTTCGACAAAACAATGCCCGGTTTCACATCGTACGTATGCACATTTGACAATTCATAACCGGCTCCGGCTTTCAAAGCATTTGAAAAGCGCTTTTCGAAACCGGCACTGAATCCATAGCGGTCGGAACGGTAAAGAGTAGAATGATCAGCAGCATTCAGTTCTCTTTTTATTTCGCCGAGCAGGATCGCCTTCAATGCAAGATCACGCTTGCCGAACACCCAAGGCTGATAGTAGGAAAGCGTTGCCCGCTTCAGCAGCGAGTTGACGTCAATCCGGAAGGCAGCCTGGCTGCTCATCCCGCCGACATTCCGGTAACCGACATCAAAGAAGCCCCTGAACCGCTCATATTCAGCATACCCCAATCCGAACTCTACAGCCCCGGCAGGACTCTCCTGGACGCGGTAGATAACGTCCCTGACGTCGCCTTCCAGAACATCTGTTTCAATGTCGACTGAAGAAAAAAGACCGGTCCTGCTGAGAGCAACCCGTTCATTAAGCAGTATTTTGGGGTCGAACGGAGCTCCCTCGGCATGAAGAAATTCCCGCCTCAGCACGATTTCTTTAGTTTTTTCATTCCCCACAATCACGCTCTTGCCAAAACGGTTCAATTTGCCTTCCCTGACAACAAATGCAACGGAAGCCGAATTTTCAGCAAGTTCGCGCGTTGCCGACACCTCGATAGTGCTGTATCCCTGACGCTGATACCACGCTGCCATCTGGATTTTCGCAAACGCGAGAGCGGCATCGCTGTATGCATCGCCGGGCTTCAGCGCAACAGCCTTCAGCACGTCCTGATGCCGGAGAGGATCAACACCGGTCAGCTTAACGCTTTTGATATAAGTAACGGGGCCCTCCTCCAGGTTGAACAGCAGGTCAACACCGCCTTCTTCCTGAGAAACGACCTGTGTCCGCACAACGACAGAGAGATAGCCTGCATTGCGGTAATATCTCTCCAGCGATTCACGATTCTGCTCAAGCATATCGGGGTCGAAGGGTTCTTTCTCGATATAGGAAATCTGTTCTCGAAGCTTTTTTTCGGACAGGGTATTTCCGGAAAATCGAATTGATTTTACAACCTGCCGCTCACCTTCCGCGATAAAATAGGTTAATTTAATCCGATCAGGCAACTGCTCAATAAGCGGCACTATCTGGGCCCCGGAATAACCTGCTTCCCGGTAGCGAACGCGCATCCTTGAAATGGATTCTTCAATCAGGTTGTCATCAAATCCGTTGACGATGAAAAAACCGGTTTCTTCCCTGAGCTCTGAATTTCCCAATCCCCTGTTCCCTGAAAAAGAGAGGGAAAGCTTATGCCCCGGAAGAACAACAATCACGAGAACGCCGTTTTCAAAGCTCGATGCAATCCGGGACTGAACAATGCCTTGTTTCCCCAAGCGTGCTCTGGTTTTGGCAAGCGCCTGCTCAAGAACTGCTGCATCATACACACCTCCTTCTGACAAGCCCAAATGTGCCGGAAGATAGTTCTCCGGATCCTCGATGACAATTTTCGAGATAAGCTCAGGCATTCCTTCAGAAATCGTTACTGACAGGGCAATGCGACCCGACTCCTCCCGGGCGGCATAGCCGGCCTGCACGTCTCTGTATCCCCGTCTCCGCAATTCACGCATAATCGAGGCAACGCCGGCCTCTGCCCGTGCAGTGCGAAACAAATCCCCCCGCCGCATGCCCAGCCACTTTGTCAGAACAGAATCAGAAAAGCTTTGGTTCCCGGCAAAATGAATGCTGCCTATTTTTTTTCGCTCCAGGACAACGACTTTCAGCGACAGAGGGCGATCCTGTACCCGTTCGATACGAATGTCATCAAAAAGTCCCTTCATAAACGCTCGTTTGATGCCGGAACGGAGCTTTGCAGCGTCGAATGCCTTGCCTTGGGCAATGTCGAGCAGAGAGAGCAGATCGTCGCTCCTCATTGCAGTCAAACCCTCAACGGCAACAGAAGCAATAGTCTGCGGTTCTTCCACAGAGCAGGCAGGGGAAGCCCCGCCGATTGAGAGCAGCGCTGAAACAGAAGCAAAAAAAAGGAACAAGCATAGTGCCCGTTTCATGCAGGTTTCCTCATTTATTTAAACTCAAACCTGAATTTGATGTCGCCACCGATACCGCCTTTTTCGTCGCGCTGACCAACGAGTGACGTATTTTTCCCGAGCAGATACTCCAGTTTCCAGACCTGCTCCTCGCCAGTACCTGCAGCAGCGCTGTAGGTGACGACCAGTTTGTCATCAAGCAGTCTCTTCTGCGCCGATACGCGCGCGGTCATCGTCCCTGTTATTTTTGAGATCGCCGGCTCAACGACAATGCGGTCAATGCCGGTAACGGTCCTGATACGTTCCTCAAGCGTACTTTGCAATTGACCGGAAAGAAATGAGGTGGCTCCTCCCGCTCCAAGCGTATCCGAAGTTTCCTTGCCGCCCTGCCCCGTCTGGCCGAAAGCGAGCAGGCTGAATATGTCATTTTCGCTTAACGAAGGGTCAGACGAGAGCGCAAGAGAAAACTGATCGAGATAGCCGTCGAGATGCAGTCTGACCTGGTAGTTGCTGACACGGGAGGATGCCAGAACAGAAAAATACGGCCTGTTCTTTACAGGGTCGGCAAAATCAAGGTTTGCGCGCTGGATTCTGAATTCATTTCCCCGAAAGAACGCAATCCCCTGCAGAGCCTGAACACGGCCAAGAAGAACCGGCTGAGAGACGGTCCCGCGCAGATAGGCGTCCACAAGAAGAGTAGCGCGGGCCATATTATTGTCAACATAAAGGTTCTCTCCAGACAACTTGATATTGAGCAGAGCCCGTTCAAGCGCAGTAAGTTCACGGTTTGGAACATCGCGCGGCTTTGTTTTCAGAAGGAGGCTGATTAGGTCGATTCGTTCGGTATAGCTTGCCCGACGTATACGGACATCACCGGTGATGTGTTGTTTCTCAAGCGTTCCCTGATATATTAGATCGCTGTCCAGATTGACGACAAGGCGCTGAGGCGATGAGAATGTCGCCCCTGCAAGCCTGGTTTCAACAAAAAACCTGTCCATCCCGAATCCCCGGAGAGTTGCTGAACCTGATGCGGCAACCTGCCCGCCGGACAGTTTGCCGGTGGCATTCTTCAGTACGATTTTGTCTTCGTCGAAATAAGCGTAGCCGCTCACATCCGTTATCCTGTGCGGAATGCCTGCCATGCCAAAGGTGGCATTCTGCATCTCAATGCCGCCGCTGATTTTCGGAGAATCCCATGCGCCGCTGACCGATACCACAAAACTGCTGTTTCCTTTTGCGGTGTCAAGCTCGCGAAGAATGAACCTGAGCGGTCCGAGAGAAGATGTTCCCTCAGCATACAAATCAAGGTGCTCTCCAAGCAGAGCGGTGCCGTGAGCCTTGAACTCTGCGAGATCTCCTCTCAGCGTCATCGGCGAAACAACGAGATGCCGGTCTTTCAGCGTCGCGTGCACCGGAGCTGTATTGACCAGACTCATACCGTATGCATACAGCAGGGTTTTGTCGAGTGACAGCGTTCCGTCCATCGAGTTTTTGGTTCCGGCAGCCGTAAGGCGTCCTTTCAGATTTATGATCAAATCATCGGGCGCGCCCCTGAAAAAACTCGTCAGAAGAAAATCAGCACGCGCAGAGTTCAGATCAAGGGCCGCACGCCACGGATAGGGGTCTGCAAGAGAAACCTTTCCTTCCAGAAGCGCGCGGTTGTCGATGAGTTTCGCAGAGACGGCAAGCGACTTGTCCTGCAGCGTTGCCGAAAAAGTTCCCCTCCCGAGCGACTGCCCGCGCATGGCGGTGGTGAACAGGGATCCCTTCAGTACTATTGACGGTTTATCGAAGCTTCCGCTACCGGAGGCATCGACCGAAGAAAGCATTACCGTCTTCAGGTTCTTATTCCGGAGAGCAGCTCGTTGCGAAGGCGGCAGCAGTTCAATCAGATTCAATTGCGATCCGGACGCTGAAAATGCATAGGTGCCGTCAAAAGACACACTTCCCCTCCCCCGAACATCTGAGGAGCCGTTTTTCAGGTGAACCGCAGAAAGTGAGAAGCGATTCTTTTCATACACAAAGGCTGCTTCGCCTTCGGCTACAGAAAAATACGGATCAAACGAAAAGCGGGAGGCAGACAGATTGCCGTTTAACCGCAAAGTGTGCGGCAAGCCTGAAACCGTAAACCTGGTATCCATAGTGCCGCCAAAGGCAGGCACATGCCGAAAAACGCCGGCAACATTGCTCATGGCGAGATTCTTTCCGGAAACGGTCAGGGCGTAGTCCGGGTTTCTGATGTCGAAGAGGTGTTTCGCTTTACGAAACACCACCGTTCCGAAAGCTTTCAGTGTTTCGTTTCCCCGCTTTGTAGACAATTCGTGGAGAGTCAGAACATTCTTTTGATAGCGTAGCGAACCGCTGAACTGGTCAATCGGGAAGGCAATGGTATGCAGGAAATCAGGTATCTCCGGCCCGGTCGTCACGAAGGTGTCGTTCTGTCCGCTGAATCTGACGGCGAGCACCGGGTCTTCGAGATCGCCGGATAACGTCGTTTCAAACGATGCCGGCCCCGAAAGAGAGGTGAAATAAGGAGCAAAGAAATCACGAAGATTCAGTGTCGTTCCATGGGCAGTAAACTCAATTTTTTTCTGTTTGAGATCCACACTCCCTGCTGTCGAAGTCCTTGATTCAGCAGTAGATATCTGCATCTCCGGGAACGAGATCGTCTGCCCTCTCATCGAAAAAATGCCGGAAACGGCGCGTACCCTGCCAAGAATATCCGGTCCCTCCTGAACACTGCGGAACTCGAATTTTCCGTCAGGCTGGAACAAGCGTCCGGATGTTGCAAGCTCTCCTGACACTTTGCCGGGAGCAATGCCCGGATCCCAGCGAATGAGTTGAAAAACGCCGGAGCTGTCAACATCATGAGCCTGAACCTTCAGCCGGAAAGTATGCACTACCGGCAGCGCTATTGTTGCTTCCGCCGTAGCAGTGCCGCCATATAATTCGGCAACGCCTTTCGTAAAATGCATTTCCCCCCGGGCATACGAAACTCCGCACTTAACGGTCTCTGCTTCAACATCAAACAGATTCCCTTTTTTGAGTTCAGCCAGTCCGCTTCCGCGCAGGTCGGAGAGAGGTCCGGTCACGGTTCCTTCGGCATGAAGCCATCCGCGCAATTTTTCCTTCACCTTGAGCAACTCCATGAGCGACTCCAGAAAGAAGTCCCCGCGCACGTTGAGATCAAGAACAATACGGTCCGGAAGCGTTGTGCCTTCCCGGAGTGCCGCCTTGCCGCTCACATTCAGAAGACCATCGCCGGGCTGTTTCAGGCCGAAAGCGTGCTTGATCGTATCCAGGGCAAGGCTGATTTCCGTCGACAAGGCAGCTGTTTTTTTTTGCGTATCAAAAAAACCTTCTGCTGCGATATCGCTTTTTCCGGAAAGAAGGCGAATTTTTTTTATATCGAGCGCATTATCCTTGAGGGTAAAAATGGTTTCCAGCGAAGACTGAAATGAGGCGAAGTTCTGCAGGCGGGCCGAAAGCTTGTCTGCCGTTATGCGGAAGCGGGGCGTCTTTCCGAGCAGGATATCGGCATGCAGACCGGTCGCTGCAAATTCAGCCCCCCCCGACTGGTGCTGAAACTCAGCATTATCAATCAGCACAGACTGGATAACGAGCTTGAACGGAAATTTGCTTTCTTGCTGCAGGTAGGCGGTAATGTGTTTCACCGTTGTTTCAACCTGCAGGTCGTCGGCATATACCTGAGCTTTCTGTATCGAGAGACGCTTGATGACAATCTGTTTATCCAGGAAGCCGGACAGGCTTATGTATCCTTTTACCCGCTCGGCGGTCAAAACCCTGGTGCCGTCCTCGTCAAATGCCTTTAACTCCTTTATCTCAATAAAGAAAGGAATGAGATTGATGTATATCTTCTGAGCGACAAATTTCTTGCCGGTGGCCGCTTCCAGTTCCGGAAGTATCAACTTCTTGAGTTCATTCGAGATATTGGGGCCGCGCAGGATATAGAAGATGAGCGCCAGAAAAACTGCGAGAACCGCATAATAGAGCAGCTTCTTTTTATTCGGAATCGTCATTCTCTCAATCGTGATGCGGCGACAGCTCAGATTGCCAGAGTGAAGCAAGCAAGCTGCAGATTAACTGTGCCGGCAGTTTCCTCCCGTCGTATTGCAGGTAAAAGACATCCTCCGCCATGCCGTCATCGGTATTGATGACGGCTGATGCGATGTTTGCATCCAATGCATATATTATATTAGTAATATCATACAACAAGCCGATACGGTCTGGAAAATGCACCTCAAGAATCGTAAAAACTTCAGCCCCCTCGTTATCGACTTCGGCAAAGACTTCAAAACGCCGGGCAACAAGGTCAGCTGCGCTGCGCTGCGGACCAGGCATGAGAGCAAAACGTTCAATTATTCCTGACTGCAGGTCATGCTCAAGCTGACCGATAAGTCCTTCCCAGTGAAGTTCAGCCCAATTGGAAATAATGATTTTGCGAATGGCCAGCCCCTCAGGCGACGTGTAAAGCCGCGCCCTCGCTATGTTCAGCCCCCGGCACGACAGAATGCCGACTATCTGCGAAAAAAGCCGCGGCATCTGGAAGCTGACGACCGTGAGTTCCTTCGTCCCGTCGGGACGATCTGAAAAACTGCTCACAAGCCGCTCCTGTCGTGCACGCACGCTCAGTAAATAATCAGAACGTATCACATCGGCAGACTGCAGCAGGAGATATCGTTCCGGCATGGTATGGAGAAATGCAAGGACTTCCGGTTCCTGTATCCGGGGGGTGTTTTCATGAACTCCCTTCAGCACATCCCTGGTGCGCCGATAGACTTCCTGAAATAGATACGCCTTCCACTCCGACCAAAACCCCGGCTTTACGGCAGACATGTCAGCATAGGTCATCAGGTAGAGCGCATTCAGATTGTCCTCTGTGCCGACAAGTTCAGCGAGTTGCCGGATAGTCTCGGACGATTCCGGATCCCGGCGCAGGGTCAGTTGGGAAAAAAAGATGTGGTTTTTGACCAGAAAAGCAATCCTGCTCCCATCTTCAGCCCCGATTGCAAAGCGCTCAAGAACCCCTTTCAGCATACGGTATCCGATGCCTTCGTGGCGACTGGAGATCCCTTTGCCGATATCATGTACAAGCAGACCGAAAAAAAAGAATTCTGGTTTAATGGTCGTGAAAAGTTCGCGCAAATAGGAGAGACTCTTTTCGGTGCTCCGCCGGACAGCCTCGGCATTCCGCACCGCCATTAATGTGTGTTCATCGACCGTATAACGATGATACATTTCGAAAATCACAAGGTTTCGCAGTCGTCCGAACTCAGGAAGGATCTTTTCAAAAAGACGGATCCGATGCATTTCCACAAGGGTTGCGTAAACACGGCCGCTTTTCATAATACCCCAGAAGTAAGTCAGTGCAGTGTGGGAAAGTACAGACGGTGACTTTGTACGTAGCGCAGACCGCCTGATCTGTTCAATGAGATTATGGCTCAGGTTTTTCCCGGTCGTCGCAAAGAAATAAAACGCCTCCAGCATCACTTCCAGCGAAAGAAACAGAACCGGCCTGCGCACAATCACTTCGTTTCTGACCAGAGCAAAATTATCATTCAGTTTCCGCATAGTAAATGTGAAAGGCATCTGAAAGTATTTCGCGCTACAGATGTGCATCACCACTTTCAGCGCTTCAGCAATCACCTGGGCCTTGCGGTAATAGACGCGGAGCAGCAACTCCGGCGCAAGGTAGTCGCGGGTGTCACGGAATCCGAGCAGTTCGGCTACGCTGCCCTGGACTTCAAATGAAAGGACCTCGTTTTTGCGTCCCGATATGCAGTGAAGCGCGGAACGGATGCGGAGAAGAAAGGCAACAGCGTCGAGCAACTCCCGCTCGTTGCGGTTCGGGAAAACACGCGAATATTCGCAGAAGAGATCCACGGCAAGATTCGAACGCACCAGCCACGAGGCAGAATGCATATCCCGCAGTGCCCCCTGCCCTTCCTTCACGTTCGGCTCGAGCAGGTAGACGGAATCACCGTATTTTTTATGGCGGCGATCAATTTCCCTGAGCATCTCCCCAAGAAACTTCCGCTTGTCTTTATACAGAACGCGCGATTGCACATCCTGTTGGAAACGCTCATAGACAACTGCGTCTCCGGCAACAAGGCGGACATGAAATAGCGATGTGCGAATCTGGAGGTCCTTCAGCGCGTCGTCGGCACATGTCTTGAGAGTCCGGAACGCATGGCTAATCTGGATGCCGCGATCCCACAGGGAGTACAGGACTTTCTCTGCAGACTCCCGCGACTGACGGTCGTCCCGTGCGCTTAGCAGCAGTATGTCCACATCAGAAAAAGCGGACTGTTCGCGCCTCCCGTACCCTCCAACTGCGAGCAATGCAAGGCCGGGCGTGTCGGTTCCGACCGTCTCGCAATAGCTCTTCCGTACAACCTGATCAACATGATCGCTTAAAGACGCAGCTATCAAACGTCCGTCGGCGAAGCGACCGAGCAGCGTTTCGGCAATCAAGCAGAGGTCTTTATTAATATTATCATTCATTTTCAACCTGTTACGAATAGCCTGACGTTTTCTATCCGTATGTTCGACGGTCAGGCGGCTTTCTGCTATAATAAACATTCTAAAGCGTTATGAAGGTCGATATCCAGCCATTTCTCAAAAGGTATCACGATACCGAGGGCAACATTATCACTCTGCTCCAGGATATTCAGCAGAAATGCGGCTATATTCCGGAACAGATGGTGTTTGATCTTGCCGCTGCCCTCGATATTCCGGCAAGCCAATTCTTCGGAGTTGCAACCTTTTACACCCAGTTTCACCTCACCCCGCGGGGTGAGAATATCGTAACCGCCTGTTGCGGAACAGCCTGTCATGTCCGGGGAGCTGAGCGTCTCATCAGGGCGGCAGAGCGTGAACTCGGGGTTACTGAAGATGAGCCGACCTCTGCTGACGGCAAGTTTACCCTTGAACGCGTTGCCTGTCTGGGAACCTGCAGCCTGGCTCCGGTCGTCCTCGTAAATGGGTCGGTCAATTCAAAGCTCTCTCCTGACAAGTTTCGCAAAGTCATCGCCCGGCTAAAGGAAATGTGTAATGGCTAATCTGATTATCCGTGTCTGCATGGGAACCGGAGGAATCGCTGCGGGCGGAGCCGAGGTACTTCAGGCTTTCGGTTCTGAGCTTTCCTCTGCTCAGATATCCGCAGCAGTCGAAAAGAGGTGTGCCGTGCATAAAGTCGGCTGCCGTGGCTTATGCGCAAAAGATGTGCTTGTCGACGTCATCATCGACGGAGTTAAAACCACCTATGAACACATAAATCCTACGATGGTTCATCGTATCGTCGCGGAGCATGTCATCGGCGGCACAGCTGTTGCAGAGTGGGCGGTAAAAGATGATTACACGGAATTCCACAGGAAGCAGGTCAAGGTTGTCCTTGCGGACTGCGGCGTGGTCGATCCTGAATCGATTGATTCGTATATTCAGGCCGGCGGATATCAGTCAACAAGAAAGGTGCTGTCCAGCCTTACTCCGGAAGAAACTGCACTGGAGGTCAAGAAATCCGGCCTGAGAGGTCGCGGCGGTGCCGGATTCCCGACCGGCGTGAAGTGGGAAACATGCCGGACCGTTCTTTCCGACACGAAATATATTATCTGCAATGCCGACGAAGGGGATCCCGGTGCATTCATGGACCGGGCTGCACTGGAAGGCAATCCCCACGCAGTGCTGGAAGGCATGATTATCGGCGCTTATGCAATAGGAGCATACATCGGGTATGTTTATGTCCGGGCTGAATACCCGCTGGCGGTCGAGCGCCTCACTATCGCCATCAGGCAGGCAACCGAACGAGGCTTCCTCGGGGAGAATATTCTCGGGACCGGCTTCAGTTTCAGTCTGCGTATCAAGCTTGGTGCCGGAGCCTTTGTCTGCGGAGAAGAGACGGCACTGATTGCTTCAATCGAAGGAGAACGCGGCATGCCGCGCCCGAAGCCTCCGTTTCCAGTCTTTAAAGGCCTCTGGGGCAAGCCGACCGTCATAAATAATGTAGAGACCCTTGCCAATGTTCCACACATTATGAAAAACGGAGCTGCATGGTTTTCATCATACGGAACCGAAAAGTCACGCGGAACCAAAGTTTTTTCCCTCACCGGCAAGGTAAGGAATACCGGTCTTATTGAAGTTCCGATGGGCATTACGCTCCGTGAGATTATTCATGAAATCGGGGGCGGCATCGAACATGGCAGGCAATGCAAGGCAGTGCAGGCCGGAGGCCCTTCGGGAGGCTGCATTCCAGCTTCGATGTTCGACCTGAGCGTTGATTATGAATCGCTCAGCAAAGCAGGTGCCATTATCGGCTCCGGCGGAATGATTGTGTTGGATGAAGACGACTGCATGGTGAGCATGGCGAAGTATTTTCTGCAGTTCACGCAGACCGAATCGTGCGGAAAGTGCGTGCCATGCAGAGTCGGAACCAAGAGAATGCTCGAAATCATGGAGCGGATTGTGTGTGGTGACGGCTGTGAAGGCGACCTGTACCATCTGATTCAGCTCGGAAATGATATTCGCCGGACTTCGCTCTGCGGCCTCGGCATGACGGCACCCAATCCTGTTCTCAGCACGATCAGGTATTTCCGCGACGAATACGAGGCACATATTCGAGATAAAAAATGTCCTTCACATGTCTGCAAGAACCTTCTGACCTTTTCGATTCTGGCCGATCCGTGCAACGGCTGCGGCGCATGTCTTCGCGCATGTCCGGCCAATGCTGTCACCGGGGAACGGAAAAAACTCCATAGCATCGACCAGACACGGTGCGTAAAGTGCGGGTCCTGCTTTGATGCATGCAAATTCAAGGCGGTTGCAAAAGTATGATTACCCTCAGAATTGATGGTGCCTCCATAACCGTACCTGCCGGCGAGACCGTGCTTGAGGCTGCCCGTCGCCTGAATATCAGGATACCGACGCTCTGCCATCATCCGGAACTCACTCCGTCCGGCGGATGCAGGCTCTGTATTGTGCAGATTGAAGGGGTGCCGCGACCGGTCACCTCATGCACCACCCCGGTTTCCGAGGGGATGGTCGTCACTACCGCTTCGCCTGAACTTGAAGCGCTCCGGAAAACCGTACTTGAACTGATTCTCTCTGATCATCCGAACGACTGTATGACCTGTGAAGGTGCCGGTTCATGCGAACTCCAGAACTTTGCATACGACTTCGGCATTCGCTGCAATCCGCATGCCGGAGAAAGAAGAAGGTATGAGAAGCGGGATGGCAATCCCTTTATTGAGCGCCAGATGGAAAAGTGCATTCTCTGCGGAAGATGCGTAAAGGTCTGCACCGAAGTTCAGGGAGTCGGTGCAGTCAATTTTACCTATCGCGGATTCAAATCGAAGATATGTCCTCCGTTTGAGCGCGACCTTGACTGTGAGTTTTGCGGTCAGTGCATTACGGTCTGTCCGACCGGCGCCCTTTCCGGCAAACAATGGGCCGGAAAGGGCCGAACCATGGAGGTGCGCGCGGTTCGTTCTGTCTGCGGCTATTGCGGGGTGGGATGTGAAATTACGCTTCATGTCGCCAACAACCGCATTATCAGGATAACATCACCTTCCGACTCATGGAACGATGGATGGCTCTGCGTCAAGGGAATGTTCGGCTACGGATTTGTCGAAAGCCCTGAACGCCTGACGTCACCGCTCATCCGCAAAAACGGCGCATTGCAGGAGGCTTCGTGGGATGAGGCGCTGTCAGTCGTCGCCGGGCGGCTTCGTGACATAAAGCTGCATTACGGGGCCGACTCGATAGCCGGGCTCTCTTCGGCGCGATGCACTACAGAAGAAAACTATGTATTTCAGAAATTCATGCGTACGGTGATCGGCACTAACAATGTCGACCACTGCGCGCGTCTTTGTCACGCTCCGTCAGCGGCAGGGCTGGACGCTCTTTTCGGTTCAGGAGCAATGACAAACAGCATCGCAGAGATTCCGGCAATGGAAATGCTTTTTATTATCGGCTCCAACACCAAGGAAACCCATCCGGTCATTGCGAACCGAATGATTGAGGCGCGCCGGAATGGCGCTAAAATCGTGATCGCCGACCCAAGGCGCGTTCCGATGGTGCGCTTTGCCGACCTGCATCTGCAGTTGAAACCCGGCACCGATGCAGTGCTTTTGAACGGCATTGCGCATGTCATTCTGAAAGAAAAGTTATTTGATGCCGATTTCATCAGCCAACGCACCGACGGATTTGAAGCATGGCGCACATCAGTCGAAGCCTTCGCGCCGGAAGCGATTTCCGACGTCACCGGGGTTCCCGCAGCATCAATTATCGCTACTGCCCGCCTGTACGGCAGCTCGCGCAAAGCCGGGATCTTCTTCGCCATGGGGATTACCCAGCATTCAAATGGCACCGACAATGTCTTGGCTATCGCCAACCTTGCTCTCCTTACGGGAAACATCGGCAGACCGCATACCGGCATCAATCCGCTTCGCGGCCAGAATAACGTGCAAGGCGCATCAGACGCGGGCGCCCTGCCGGATGTATTCCCCGGGTACCAGAGCGTGAGGATTCCTGAAAACAGGGCAAAATTTGAGCAGGCGTGGCATGCCTCTCTTTCAGACCGGCCTGGGCTGACCTTGACGGAAATGATGCCCGCCGCTCTGAAGGGAGATCTCAAGGCATTGTACATTATGGGCGAGAATCCTGTTGTTACCGACCCCAATATGTCACATACCGTCGAGGCCCTGGATGCTCTGGAGTTTCTTGTTGTGCAGGATATCTTTCTGACCGAGACCGCCCGGCTTGCTGACGTTGTCCTGCCCGCAGCGTGTTTTGCTGAAAAAAACGGTACCTTTACGAATACTGAACGCAAAGTGCAGCGCGTCCGGCAGGCAGTCAATGCACCAGGAGCAGCACGAAACGACCTTGCGATTCTTATCGATCTTTCCAGTCGTCTTGGCTTCGACATGTGCCTTGATTCGCCTGAATCGGCGTTTGCGGAATTCTCTTCGCTCTGGCCGGTACTCGGCGGAATCACCTATCGGCGGCTTGAAGGAGGGGGGCTTCAATGGCCATGCCCTGACGCTCAGCATCCTGGCACGCCGTATCTTTATGCTCAGGGATTCCCCCGGAGGAAAGCCGTATTTTCAAGGGTTCGCAATATTCTCACGGCTGAGGCGACTGATGAAGCATTCCCTTTCGTACTTACAACCGGGCGGAACCTGTTTCAGTACCATGCCGGCAGCATGACAAGGCGGGTACAGCCCATTGAGGTGCATGCTGGAACCCCTTATGCGGAAATCAATGACGTGGATGCCGCCCGCCTTGGTATCAGCAACGGGGAGCCAATAACAGTGTCCTCACGCAGAGGGCGGGTTGAAGTCGCAGCGCGGATATTGCCGGGTATTGCAGAAGGGGTTGTTTTCATTCCGATGCACTACTGCGAGGCGGCGGTGAATCTGCTGACCAGCGACGCTTTTGACCGCTCAGCGAAAACTCCGGCATTTAAGGCCTGTTCGGTGAGCATCAAGAAGTCAGGAGCAGTAAAGAGCAGGCATCAAAGCTCAGACTGTATATGATGCAGTCGCGCCGGGAACATGCTTTTGCAGAGCACTGTCATCTGACTTCCGCATTCCGATTAATTCATTGGGAGGATATATGCCGCTTGACCCGATAAAAAACGCCGACTGGCAAATTGCAGAAGCAGCTGAAAAGAACATGAAAACAATCTATCAGCTGGGAGAGCAGCTTGGACTTGAACACCGCGAGCTCTTGCCGCATGGTCACCATATCGCTAAAATAGACTTTAAGTCCGTGCTTGAGCGCCTCGGTTCGAGGCCGGACGGAAAGTATGTCGATGTAACTGCAATTACCCCGACGCCGCTTGGCGAAGGCAAATCAACCACGACAATCGGCCTGACGCAGGGGCTTGGCAAGCGCGGCAAGAACGTCATTGCCACTATCCGCCAGCCTTCCGGCGGTCCGACCATGAACATCAAGGGCTCGGCGGCAGGCGGCGGGCTTTCGCAATGCATACCGCTTGCGCCGTTTTCGCTCGGCCTGACGGGCGACATCAACGCCATTATGAATGCACATAATCTCGCGATGGTCGCCCTGACCTCGCGGATGCAGCATGAATATAACTATACTGATGAGCAGCTCGCAAAGCGGAACCTGAAGCGTCTGGACATCAACGCCCGAAACGTTCAGATGAAGTGGATCATCGACTTCTGCGCGCAGTCTCTCCGCGATATCGTTATCGGCATCGGCGGAAAGGGCGACGGTTTTATGATGCAGTCGGGCTTTGCGATTGCGGTCTCATCGGAAGTCATGGCAATTCTTTCGGTCGCAAACGATCTGAAGGACATGCGGGATCGTATGGGCAAGATTGTCGTTGCCTACGATCGTGGCGGCAAGCCGGTCACCACCGAAGACCTTGAAGTTGCGGGTGCCATGACTGCATGGATGGTCGAAGCGCTCAATCCGAATCTGATGCAGACAATTGAAGGCCAGCCGGTTTTTGTGCACGCCGGCCCGTTTGCCAACATAGCTATCGGTCAGTCTTCGATCATCGCCGACCGCATTGCGCTGAAGCTCGCTGATTATGTTGTGACCGAATCAGGCTTCGGAGCTGACATCGGGTTTGAAAAGTTCTGGAACCTGAAGTGCCGATTTTCAGGCCTTGTGCCGAATGCCGCCGTCATTGTCGCCACCATCCGGGCGCTCAAGTGTCACGGCGGTGCGCCGATTCCGGTGCCCGGCAAGCCGATGCCGCATGAGTATGGCTTCGAAAATGTTGCGTGGGTCGTACATGGATGCGCAAACCTTGTGCATCACATCCAGACGGTGAAAAAAGCGGGCATCAATCCTGTTGTATGTATTAATGCTTTCTCCGCCGACACAGAAAACGAGATCAACGCCGTAAAGCGCCTCGCAGAGTATGCAGGAGCGCGCGTTGCGGTCTCTAAGCATTGGCTTAGGGGCGGCGATGGGGCAACAGACCTCGCTGACGCAGTAGTCGATGCCTGCAACGAACCGAACTATTTCCGGTATCTGTATGAGCTTGCTATGCCGCTCCGCAGCCGTATTGCATTGATGGCAAAAGAAGTGTACGGTGCAGACGGGGTTGATTACAGCACCGAAGCCGTCGCCAAGGCAAAGCAGATAGAAAACGATCCGGAGTTGTCCAGATTGGGAACCTGCATGGTGAAGACGCATCTCAGCCTGTCGGACAACCCAAACATTAAAGGCGTGCCCAAAGGCTGGAGACTGAACATCAGGGACATCCTGACGTATAAAGGTGCTGGCTTTGTTGTTCCTGTGGCCGGAGCAATCAAGCTCATGCCTGGGACAGCGTCAGACCCCGCCTATCGCAGAGTTGATGTAGATATTGAAACCGGGAGGGTTAAGGGATTGTTTTAACCAGACAAACAACAAACAGCCCTCGGTCAACGGTATGAATCGAACCAGTGCTCATAACTCTCTGAGGGCGTTTTTTACAGCCACCCTACCCGCTTTTCGGAAATGAGTTCTCGCTCGCGGTGAAGAACGTAGGCAGTTATGATACCGAGAACCCGCTCATCAATGTCGAAAAACTTCACCGCGACGCCGGAATGATTCGGATAGTTCTCAATGCGGACCACCTCTCCATAGGCCAGGATAATATCCGCCTGAACCTGTTCAAGAAAGAGCTTTATTTCGAGGATATCGCCGAGTTGGTAGCGTTCGTAAGCTTCAAAAAAAATACCTCTTCCGCTGAGATTCACCTTCTTGACCTTCAGTTCATGCCAGGTAGCAAGATCAGCTTCCGAAAGTAGTCGTGACTGCAGTGAATCCCGTGTCTCGACATCAGGGTCAAGACGCCGGACTGATGAGGGTACATATCCGAAGACCCGAAAAAAATCCCTGCGGTTCTTGTCATCCCTCGTCATCAGAAACCCTCACCCTGTTGCTTAGAGCTCTTAAGCCTGAACGCCAGACACGACGCTCCGGATATGCGCAAAACGTCCCGGGCAGGCATGTCCGGCGATTCAAATCCCAGCGCCTTGCAGCCATAAGGACGCTGTTGCCTGTGCGTTATGTAAAAATGACTGCATTGATAACAGTCCGGCTCATATCGCATATATCTACAATCTATCATTTGCGCATATGGGAGTGTCAAGACACTGAAAGCAGGATGGAAAGGAAAGAGCAGCATAGGTTACATTAAAAGTTATCGACTGCGAGGAGGTTAACGATTCTGTGCAGAACGCGATAATTGTCAGCGGCGCGCGTGAACATAATCTGAAGAACATAACCGTCGTTATCCCCCGCGACCGGATAACCGTGATTACCGGTCCTTCAGGTTCCGGAAAGTCATCGCTTGCGATGGACACCATTTATGCCGAAGGACAGCGACGCTACGTGGAAAGCCTGTCCGCATATGCGCGTCAGTTTCTTGACCAGATGCAGAAACCGGAGGTCGATGCTATTGAAGGGCTTTCTCCTTCAATAGCGATAGATCAGAAAACAATCAGCAGGAGTCCTCGTTCAACGGTTGGAACCATTACGGAAATCTATGATTACATGCGGGTACTGTATACTCGAATCGGCACCCCTTACTGTTTCCAATGCGACGTTGGGATAGCCTCCCAGGATATCCAGACTATTATCCAATCGGTCATGCATCTGCCGCTCGGAACGAAAATTCAGGTACTCTCGCCCATTGTCCGAGAACGCAAGGGGGAGTATAAAAAGGAACTCCGGAATATGCGCCTGGAGGGGTTTGTTCGGGCAAGAATCAACGGAGTCATGGTTGACCTTACGCAGGATATTCCTCTTAAAAAACAGTCGCGCCATACCATAGAGATTGTGATTGACCGGTTCATCATCAAGTATTCGATAGAAAAAGCGCTTCGCCATGCCATAGATGCAGCACTCAGGCATGCGGAGACCGTCATCATCAATGTAATTGATGAAGCCAGAGATATCCTGTTCAGCAAAAAGTCAGCGTGCCCTCAGTGCGGCATAAGTTATCCTGAGCTTGACCCCCGCCTCTTCTCCTTTAACAGTAAATATGGCGCATGCCCTGCCTGCAGGGGATTGGGAGTGGAGATTAAAATGCCTGGGGACGGGATCGACTTTCTGCAGGATACCTTTGAGGGACAGGACTATGAGAACCTGAAGATCTGTCCTGCGTGCCATGGGCAACGCCTGCGCAGAGAAGCCCTGAACGTGAGAATAGCAAATACCAGCATTGGTGATTTTTCGAGCATGTCCGTTGCTGAAGCGGAATCCTTCATAGAGGCTCTTGAGCTCTCTGAACGCGAACTCGCCATCGGGCGGCGCATTCTCAAGGAGGTGAAGGACAGGCTCTCCTTCCTGCAACGGGTCGGACTTGAATACCTCACGCTCAATCGCCCTTCCCTCACACTTTCAGGCGGTGAGGCGCAGCGTATCCGCCTTGCAACTCAGCTCGGCTCCTCACTGACCGGTGTGCTCTACGTACTTGACGAGCCGAGCATAGGACTCCACCAGCGTGACTGCGCCCGCCTCAATGAAAGTCTTGCAGATATTCGCGATGCCGGGAATACCGTCATCATCGTCGAACACGATGAAGATACGATTCTGGCTTCCGACCATGTCATCGACATGGGTCCCGGAGCCGGGAAAAACGGCGGTTGGATAGTTTCGGAGGGTACTCCCGAAGAGTTGCAAAAAAACGAGCGTTCTCTGACCGGAGGATACCTTTCCGGGCTGCTTTCCATTGTCGTCCCTTCAGAACGTCGGACCCCGCAAGGATATCTTTCGATTCGCGGTGCTTCGGAGTTCAATTTGCGCAACATCGACGTTGTTCTTCCGCTCGGAGTGCTGACCTGTATCACGGGAGTATCGGGCTCCGGCAAAAGCACCCTGGTGTATGAAATCCTTTACAAGGAACTTGCTCGGCGGATTGCCAAAGCGCATGCCCGTCCGGGAAAACACAAGTCCATTGAGGGAGCAGATGCCATAGACAAGGTTATCAGTATTGATCAATCGCCGCTCGGTCGCACCCCGCGCTCCAACCCCGCGACCTATTCCGGAATTTTTACCATTATTCGCGATCTGTTTTCTTTACTGCCGGATGCCAAAGCCAGAGGATATACTGCATCACGTTTCAGTTTCAACGTTTCCGGAGGTCGGTGCGAGTCATGCTCCGGTGACGGATTAAAAAAGATAGAGATGCATTTTCTTCCGAATGTCTATGTGACCTGCGACACCTGCAAGGGGAAACGATACAACAGGGAAACGCTTGAGATCCGGTATAAGAACCGCACTGTCGCCGGCGTACTCGACATGACAATCGCCGAAGCTCGAGAGTTCTTTGATGCCATTCCTCCGCTTAGGCAGCGACTTGATGTTCTGGAAGAAATCGGTCTCGGCTATCTGAAGCTCGGACAGCCTGCCACCACGTTATCGGGCGGCGAGGCGCAGCGTCTCAGACTCTCAAAGGAGCTGGCGCGAACAGCGACCGGCAGTACCCTGTACATCCTTGATGAACCGACCACCGGCCTTCATTTTGTCGATATCCAGCGACTCCTGCATGTCTTGAATCGTCTGGTCGAAATGGGTAATACTGTCATCGTGATTGAACACGATATGGATGTTATCAAATCAGCCGACTATATTGTCGACCTCGGACCTGAAGGCGGAAAAAAAGGCGGCAAACTGATTGCATCGGGCACACCTGAGCAGGTAGCAGGAAACAAGACATCCTATACCGGTCAGTATCTTGCCGGAAAACTGGGCATTGCATTAAAGGAGGAATCACGATGACACGGATAAAGCGC
Organism: Dissulfurispiraceae bacterium; assembly: GCA_035477855.1. GTDB lineage: Bacteria > Nitrospirota > Thermodesulfovibrionia > Thermodesulfovibrionales > Dissulfurispiraceae > JAAYUK01. The sequence goes on along the minus strand of DATIKF010000013.1, from coordinate 4,443 downwards.
CGCATGCCTGCGGCACTGCTGCTGATGATTTTGGTCTTGCTGCTCGCTGCATGCGGCAAGAAGCCAGAGGGGATGGTTAAAGTTACCCGCTCATCGCTCTACACCCTCGTGAGCATGACTGTCGTGACGAATGATGAAGCAAAAGCGCAGCAGGCGATAGAGAATGCATATAAAGAACTTGATCGACTGGAACGGTTGCTCAACTTTTACGCTGACGACAGCGAACTGTCGGAAATCAACAGAAATGCGGGAGTAAAACCGGTGAAGGTTTCGCCTGAGGCTTTTGAAGTCATCGAGAAGGCGGTCTTCACATCCGAGATGACGGAAGGTGCGTTTGATGTTACAGTCGGCCCGCTGGTGAATCTCTGGGACTTCAAAAAAGGCGTTATCCCTGAAAAAGATGCCATAGCTGAGAGCCTGAAGCGTGTGGGCTACAGGAATATTGTTCTGGATAAATCTGCTGTGACGGTTTATCTCAAAAAAAGCGGTGCGCAGATGGATCTCGGCGGAATTCTCAAAGGGTATGCCGCCGACAAGGCGACTCATATTCTGCAAAAGCACGGATTCCTGTCCGGCATTGTTTCGGTCGGCGGAGAAGTTCGTGCATTCGGTAAAAAGCCTGATGCAACCCCATGGATTGTCGGAATACAGAACCCGAGGCAGAAAGGCCAGTCTGACGAAGTCATTGCAACGATTGCGGTTTCGGACAAGGCTCTCTCCACATCCGGAGATTACATCAGGTTCTTTGAAAAAGACGGCTCAAGGTATCATCATCTGCTGAATTCCCGGACCGGGTATCCGGCTGAACAGTGCGGCAGCGTGACGATTGTTGCCGACGATGGGGTGACCGCGGATGGTTTTGCTAAAGTTTTTATACTGGGACCTGAGAAAGGGTTATCGATTGCGAAAAAGGCGGGGTTTGATGCACTGTTTATTGATTGCAGCGGAAAAATCGTGATGTCTGACGGACTCCAGACTAAAATCACCCTGCTAAAACCCTGAGGAGCGGAAATGCCGGTATCGTGTCCATGCTGCAGGAACAAGACCACGTGGGAAGAGAATCCGTGGAGACCGTTCTGTTCCGAACGCTGCAAAATGGTTGATCTCGGCAGATGGGCTTTGGAAGACTATCGCATCGAAGGCGCAGCTTTGGATGAATACGCAATCAAACCGGATCAGGATGCTTCCTGATCCAAGGAGGTCTGACATGTCAAGAATTATCGTGGCCGGAGCAACCGGCAGAATGGGCAGCAGGATTTCTGCACTTTCCTTTGAGTATCCAGAACTGGTGCTGGCAGGAGCGTTTGAGCGCGCAGGGCATAAGGATGCAGGAAAAGATGTTGGAGTGCTTGCCGGCGTCGGAGAGAAAGGGATAAAGCTTGCCGACAGTATTAAAGCTGTCATGGATACCGGAGAGGTCGTTATCGATTTCACCGCGCCGCAGGCAACTGTGGCGAATGTTGCTGCAGCAGCGGCACATAACAAGGCGATGGTAATCGGCACTACCGGACTGGAAAGAGATCAAATCGAACTGGTGCGGAACGCTTCACGGCAGATCCCGATTATCTTCGCTCCCAATTACAGTGTCGGCGTCAATCTCCTTCTGAAGGTCCTGCAGGACGTTGCTCGCGTTCTTGGCGATGAATACGATATTGAAATCATCGAAGCTCATCACCGTCTCAAAAAAGATGCGCCGAGCGGAACAGCACTAAAACTGGCTCAGGTTGTTGCAGAAGCGGTGAATCGAAATCTTGATGAAGTCGGTGTCTATGCTCGGAAGGGAATCATCGGCGAGCGGAAACAAAAGGAAATAGGCATACAAACTATTCGAGGCGGAGACATCGTTGGTGAACATACTGTGATGTTTTGCGGTCTTGGCGAGCGCATCGAAATTACTCACAAGGCTTCAAGCCGTGATACATTCGCCCGCGGCGCATTGCGCGCCGCAGGATGGATTGTCAGGCAAAAGCCCGGGCTGTACGATATGCAGGATATGCTGGGCCTGAAATAGCTTCTGATAGAAAGGGCCGTGCATTTCGGATGCACGGCCCTTTCTCCTTTCCAATCCAATCATGTTGCCGGTTATTTTTTGCTCGCCTCTGCGTAAAAGGCTTCTATAATCTGTTTTACGGTGCCCACCGGTTCGCTATCCTTCGATAACTCCTCTTTCTTCCCACAAATACCAACCGCTGTTGTTCTGCATGAACTCAAAGGTGTTGGAAAATACCCTGAAGTGCTCTTCTTCCTCTGCAGCGAGTGTTTCAAAGAGTTTCTTCTCAAGCGGCGTGGGCGCTTCGGCAGCAGATTTCCGATAAAAATCGCGACCCTGCTTTTCCATTTCCATTGCTACCCTGAAGGCTTCCATTTCATCAGTCGTTGCAGCAACGCGGGACACCATCGCGTCCTTCATTTCAGCAAAAATACTCTGAATGGCCTTTATCGGGCTTGCCTTCTCAACCGTCATGTCGAGCTTCTTCAAGAGATTGCCCAACAACTCGATATGCCGCTTCTCATCCTCAGCAATCGAGAGAAACATCTTTTTGCCGACCGGATTCTGCATCTTTTCGGCACACTTGGTATAAAATTCAACAGCATCAGACTCCATTTTTACAGAAATCTCAACAGAATTCATGAGTCCCTCCCGAAAAAAAAGTTAAGGGTTTTAACTTATTCTTTTTCGAACATGTCCTTGCCTGCCCCGCAAATAGGGCAAACCCATTCATCAGGAACCTGATTGAACGGCGTTCCGGCAGCAACGCCGTTGTCAGGATCACCATGCTCAGGGTCATACACATAGCCACATACGCTGCACTTATACTTTTCCATACGTCCTCCTTGACTTGATATGTTGTCGATTATTCTAACGCGTCGCGCTCCACCTTTTCCATCTTGACCTTTGAAATTCTCTGACCAACCATCTCGACGATGCGAAGCCTCATGGTTTCAAGTTCAACCAGATCCCCTGTTTTCGGTATCCGCTGCAACTGCGCAAGGATAAAGCCTCCGAGAGTATCATAATCCGGCGATTCTGCGAGCTCCATACCGTGATCTTCATTCAGGTCTCGGATGCTCAGCGACGCATCAATAATCATGGAGCCGTCCGGCAGACGGATAACCGGGCTTTCAGTATCATATTCGTCGCGAATCTCCCCGACGATCTCTTCAATGAGGTCTTCCAGAGTCACAAGCCCATCAACTGCTCCGTACTCATCAATGACAATCGCCATATGGACTCGGCGCTTCTGCATGTCCCGCAGCAGGTTGCTGATTTTCATCGTCTCAGGCACAAAAATCGGAGGCTTTACAATCTTGCGGACATCTGCGAGTCCGCTGGCCGAAAAAAAGTCTTTTGCATAGAGGATGCCCCGCACATCGTTCATTTCCCGACCGATAACCGGATAGCGTGAAAACTTTTCTTCCGTTATCAATCGCCGCACTTCATCCGACGGCATTGAAATCCGGATGGTGACCATCTGCGTTGCGGGAATCATGACCTCACGGACAGAGGTGTCGATGAATTCAAACACACTGTGAATGAGCTTCTTTTCCTGAGCTTCAAAAACGCCCTGCTCGCTGCCCTCTTCAAGCAGGAGTCTCACTTCCTCTTCCGAAATATATCCCCGCTCGGTAAACGCCTTTCGCCCGAACGGCTTGAGCAGGAAGTTCGTACTTGCAGTCAGAAGCCACACAAAAAGGGTGGCAATGCGTGAAAAACGGTCAATAATCGGCGAGGTGCGAAGCCCTATCCCTTCAGGATTTGCAATTGCCAGAGACTTGGGAATCAGTTCGCCGAAGATCAAGGAAAAATAGGTAATCACCAAAACAACCGCACCGATTGAAATCGCTTCGCTTGATTTTGCAATAATGAGGAAGGGAACCGTTTCTATAAGCGGTTTAAGAGAAGTGACCGCCGCCGCGCCGCCGATTGCCGATGCCAGAGCGCCTGACAGCGTAACACCAACCCGCACTGTGGCCAGAAAACGGTCCGGACCATCCTTGAGGCGAAGCAGAGTCTCCGCATGTGTGCGCCCTTCGTCAATCAGCTGCTTGATTTTTGAGCGGCGTGAGGTGACAACGGCAATCTCTGATGCAGAAAAGAAGGCATTGATCACAATACAAATGGAAATGAGGATAATATCCAGTGTCATAGGCTTTCAGTTGAGGCTAAAAAACCCGCCAGATTGAATAATTCGCACTTCCGTCAGAGTCCATCCGTGTTGATTATACCATGTTTGGAATGGTAAAAGTGGTGGCTATCATCGGGCATCTTAGTACTACTCCGACACATAAAGCTCTTTTAACATTTCAATATCCTCACCAGAAGCTTAGAGATCTGGTGCCTGATATCAGGCAGCGACGGCATTTTCTTGATCCGTTGCCTTTGTCTCCACCGCTCAGAGGAGCGAAGGGAGCAGCGCCGGTGGCACCACTGCTTTAGCTGTC
>DATIKF010000012.1:0-1902 GCA_035477855.1 Dissulfurispiraceae bacterium | reverse complement strand
CTGAGTCGATCCGCCGTTGAGAACGATAACGCCGACGTACATTTTGGTACTCAGCGTTGACGCCACGACATAAATTTTCTCGTCCGAACTCTTAACGGTTCCAGACTCGAACGGACCGACATAAACAGATATGCCCGTGGAGAGAACCGCCGAACTCGCGGTCTGCGCGGTCATAGCCACAGATACCGCAATCGGAGCGGTTGCCGTGCTGTATACAGTCGCGGCAGTAGACGGAGCGAGCCCCCGCGAGGCGGCCCACCGTGCGCCAGGCTCTACAAACACTGAACCATTGTCCGAAGAGCTTGCATTAGTCACGCGGATGAGTATCTTGGATGCATCACCCACGTTGAAGTATACACCAGACGACGTGACCGCCGTCAGCGTTTCGATTATCGATCCCGCATACCCTGTGAAGGTACTTTTGGTAGCTGCTGCGCTCTGAGAAGTCGAACCCATTGTTATTCCTCCTTAGCTCGAAGTCAACACGCCCTTAACTATACAAGCTGGGCGGGTTACTTTTCTACCGTAAACGAGAAGTCCGCGCACCACGTCGCCAAAGGCGCTCGGGTTGCGGTAGGCTTCTGTTTCGGTGATCTGCTCGGCGTAAGAGAATCCCATTGAGTGACCGGCAATGACGTGCCACTGCGAGGAGTTAACTCCGTAACAGTTGTTTGATACGTAGATGTTAAAGCCGTAGAAATTTCCGACGGCCTGAGTCCCGGACGCGAGGAAGTTGCTGTTGTTGGTATCCTGAACGATACGCGCAATAACCATCTGCTGAAGTATCGCAGGCGGGACAACGATAAAGCGGCCCTGCTGCGGAACGTTGTTCTGGTCCATGATACGAGCGTACCAACCGAGAGCGGTAATCACCGCAGTTGAAGCCGCAGAAAGAGCGGTAACGGTCGAGCCGAGTTCGGTAGAGTTCGCGCCGACGAAAAAGTTACCAGTTGTAGAAAGGTACGTGGCAAGGTTGGTGTCGGTGTTGTCGGCAAGATTGTAAGCAGCCCGCTCCATAGCTTTTTCCATGAGCTTCGGCCTAACCTGCGCTTTGTCAACGTCGTCCATCGAAAACGCGAAATACTTCTGTTGGTCTATCGTAAGAATCTGCTGCGCGTCGGTAAGATATTGGACGGCAATCGCGGTGGTCGAGTTCTTGGTGTAGTCGTTGATGGTGATGTCGCCGATCTCGTTGATTCGTACAGTATCGCCTGCCCCGCTGATTTCGCCCTCGTAATCCCTGTTGGCGATATTACCGAAAACCATGTTCTTCTTCAGCGTGTCAAGGACCGTCGCAGACCATATTTCCGGTATGAAATTGTTAACGGACATTTAAGTCCTCCTTGTTACTTGGTTGGAGATAGGGTAAGCCCCGGAATATCAATACGCCCCTCGTTGCGGGCCTTGATGATGTCTTCCGAGGACATGCCTTTAAGCTGTTCCCGGCTGGTGATCTTACCCGCCGGAGGCGAGGACGGACTTGTCGGAGGGTTAACTCCGTGCGTTTTAAGCTTCTCATCGACAGCGGAAACGATGCTCTTGCTGAACAGATCGTGGAACTGCTCTACGCGGTTTTTGAGTTCGTCCTCATCGGCGGCCTGGATGAAATCCATAAACTCAATTCCAATCTTCTTGTCATTGAGCATTTTGACGGCCTTGTTCCGAAGCTCCTCGCGTTTGCGTTCTGCTTTCGTGGCTGCATTTTCAGCTTTTAGCTCTCGCACTTCTCGTTCCAGTGCTGTCTCTTCTGGATAACGCTTTTTAATCTCGTCCTCTAAGTGCTTCGGCATCGTCTCTTTCATGAACTTCTCAACGGCCCCCGTAGCTCTACGGTCGCCCTCTCGCTTCACTTCATCCTTGTACTCAGCCGAAGATTTATACTTTTCGATGATGGCTTTGTCG
>DATIKF010000011.1:0-1568 GCA_035477855.1 Dissulfurispiraceae bacterium | reverse complement strand
AAAACCATGATACCGATCTGACGGCGCAGAGCAAGATCTTCATCCACGATGAAATGGCACCACAGCCTCTGGCACCGCCGCCCAAGCTCCGCGCCAACCACGATCAAGGCAGTGCCATTCGTACCTGACACCTTTAATTCGCCCCGAGCCACAAGATATGACCGTTCTCGATGCAAACAGCCTTTGTGAGACTAAGGATCATGACAAAACAGTATCCACGTACGGTATTCGTTTGCGTAGCTGTGTGTGCATTCGTGCTTCTGGGGGGTTGTCATACGCAGAGCGCTCCAAGACGGCAGACGACGGATAGCCCTGCCGTAAGGATCAGACTCAACAATCTCCAGATTACGAGCACGATGATTGAACTGCGATGCGAGATCGTGAACTGTACGAAAAAGAACATCTGGGTCTATGAGTCAGTACGCGATATCCCCGACCCCAATGGCGTTCGCACGGCCACGGTTGGCGTCTTCGCGGATGAGGATGATCGGAGACTCATCCTGGACGGGCGCATGGGAACATTATATGGAAGTGAAACATGGTGCAACGTGGGAGGAGCCTATACCCGTCTGGCCGCGGGACAAAGCAGCCCGGCGGTGCTGAGGACCTTTCTGACGACGATACCATGGTACGCGACCGTAGCGCCAGGATTCTACCGGATGCGTAAGAGGGGTATTGATCATCTATCCGGCATATCGTTTGAGATTGGCTACTTCACGGAAGAGGACCTGTCCTTACTCAGATCAGGGCCTGACACCATCCACCAGCTTTCGAAAGATAAAGCCGGTGATCGAATTGGCGTCTTCGATTCAAGCCAGGGGGAAGCGTGCCGCGCGGAGCGGATTGCCCGGGTGGTTGTGGAGGGGATCTACCTTCCGTACAAGGAATGGCTCGCCGAGGGACCTCCCCCCGATTGGCGTGAACATGGACCTGAACGACCCGACGGATGACAGCGTGCATGCAATCCCGAACAATAGATGACATGACGATGAGATCCTGTTTCCGACCGGCGGGGGCCCGGCTTGGCGAGGCAATCGGCCATAATGCTGGGGACGTTCCCCTATTTCGGCAGCAGGCTCTCAGGATACCGGCGAAGAGTGGGGGCGCACCTACACATTTCACCCTCAACATGCAAGGGCCCGTTCTTCTGCCAGGATTTTCGTCGCCGCCTCGGGCATGGCTTCGTAGGGGTAGGGCCCGGGGTCAGCCCTTCGGTAGGGCCCGGGGTCAGCCCTTCGATTACACTTTAGCGGCTCGGCATGCGGGACGGTAGCGGCAGTGGGTCTTCCGGGTATGCCCTTAGGATAACGGTCTCGTGGCGTTAGGAAGTGCGTTTCTGTGCCAGCTCGGGGAATTCGGATTTCCGCCGCCGATCCGGTCGAGGGCAGGTTTCTTGCGGGACCCTAGTACTACAACGCTACAAAAGCTTAACCCTAACGTTGCATAAACATGGACGGGTCAGACGTTGGCTGGGATTTGATTGAGGATCTGTAACAGGCGCGTTTTGATCCAAGTGTTGGCACTGATCGTGAGTGTCAGAAGGCCTTGCGGCCGACTGAGGCGGCCCG
>DATIKF010000010.1:0-3328 GCA_035477855.1 Dissulfurispiraceae bacterium | reverse complement strand
TTTCAGCAGTTCCCCAAATATGGTATAACACGTATGCATAGCCTGCGCCTCCTTGTCAGATTTGGGTTTGCTCGCCCTTTATAATCTAACATTCACGGCTTCAGGCTATGCGCTTCTCTTTTTTTACCGGACACTACTGTCATGACATCATAAAGGCTTACTTCTTCAGGCGCTTTTGCGAGGCGAAACCCGCCCTTCACTCCCTGACAGGAGGTGTACCAGGCCGGCACGCGCTAGTTTCTGCAGTATCTTGGCGGCAAAACTCTTCGGAATCGCCATTTCCTGCGCGATTTCATCAACCAAGACGAGATGGTCTTCACGCCCAGCCAGATAGAATATACACCGAATAGCGTAATCGGTTTCCCGTTTTATCTGCATAAAAAACTAGTATGCATGTTTATCCCCGGCTATCTCTTCCGCAGAAAGACGCTCACTGAAGATCTTGTATACCCAGATTTGATAGGCAATAACAATCGGGACAAAGATCAAGGCAACCACCGTCATTATCCTCAATGTGTAAACACTGGAAGATGAGTTGAAGATAGTAAGGCTATAGAGCGGATCAAGACTTGACGGAATCAGGTTCGGGAAAAGTCCTGCAACTCCGGTAAATACGACCATGACAATCGTGACACAGGAGGCCGAGAACGCCTTCAACGACTCGTTTCGCCTGGCAAAATGTCCGACTGCAAGCAACGCTGCAACAGCAATCACAGGAATTGCAATAAGCAGCGGCGCGCTGAGATAGTTATCATAAAGCTTTGTCGAAAACGCCGTGGCAACGAGGAATGCGACTGCAACCCCGGTCAGCGGAAACCACAGCTTCATTGCCAGATTCTGAGAACGAACCATGATGTCACCCTTGGTGCGGATTGCGAGATAGAGTCCGCCATGCACTGCAAAAAGGAGGACAAAGAGCACGCCGGTCAACAAACCATAAGGATTCAGCAAAGACAAAAGATTCCCGTGATATCCGGCGGCATCCATCGGCAAGCCGCGGAAGATGTTGCCGAATGCAACTCCGAACAGCAGTGACGGAAGGAAGCTGCTCACAACAAATGCCTTGTCCCATGCATTCTTCCATCTCTCACTGTCGCCTTTTCCGCGAAAGTCGAGAGATACTCCGCGAATGATCAGCGCAAAAAGAATAAGAAGCAGTGCCGTATACATATAGCTGAACATGAGCGCATAGGCAGTCGGAAATGCGGCGAATGTAGCACCGCCGGCTGTAATGAGCCAGACCTCATTGCCGTCCCAGACCGGACCGATGGAGTTCAGCACGACACGCCGCTCTGCATCGTTCTTCGCCACAAAAGGCTGGAGCATTGCAACGCCGAAATCAAAGCCGTCAAGCATAAAGTAGACCGCCCACAGAACAAACCAGATAATCTGATATTCCATGTCTTCCCCCTAAACCCTGGTCATCTTGACGAATTCTTTCAGATCTTCGTCAGGACCCTTTTTTGCATATTTTTTCAGGAGATAAAAATCAATGACGGCAAGTGTGCCGTAAAGCAGGGTGAAGCCGATGAGAGACATGACAACCTGTATCGGCTCCACAGACTTCGACACCCCGTCTGCAGTGCGCAGAACGCCATATACCGACCTCGGCAACTATCCATCCTATCTGCACCCCGATATACGGGATTGGGAGGGAGTAGAACATAAGCTTCAAAAACCAGGGATTCGCTTCGAGTTTATCCCTCACGGACAAATAGACCGCCGCCAGAGACACAAGAATAAAGAACATGCCCATGGCTACCATCAACCGGAAACTGAGAAAGGTGATCATCACCGGAGGTCTGTCCTCTTTCGGAAAATCCCTGAGTCCCTTTACCTCTGCATTCGGGTCGTGAAATGCAAGCAGACTGAGCATATTTGGAATTGTGACCGCCTCAATCGCATTTCGTTCGTTATCAGGGTCCGGCACAACGATGAGAGGATACCCTGCTCCTTTCTTCGTTTCCCAGTGAGACTCCATTGCGGCAAATTTGGTCGGCTGAACTTTGGCGATCTCCACTCCGTGAAAGTCACCGGAGCCCAGCACCAGCAGCGAGCTTGCAAGGGCTAACACTGCTGCGTAGCGAAAGGATATTTTGAACAACTGGACATTGCTTTTTTTTAAAATATGATACGCGGCTATTGCCATGACAAAAAATGCGCCGAGAATATAAGCAGAGGTAAGTGTATGGAAAAATTTGGTCCAGCCGTATGAGTTCGTCACCAATGCCCAGAAATCAACCATTTCCGCACGGCCATTCCTGAGGACATACCCTACCGGTTTCTGCATCCATCCGTTGGCAAGGAGAATCCAGAGTGCAGACATGTTTGTGGCGAAGGCGACAATAGTAATGCACCATGCGTGCAGCCTTTTGGAAATTCTGTTCCAGCCGAATATCCAGACACCGATAAATGTTGATTCCAGAAAAAAAGCAACCGTAGCCTCAATGGCAAGGAGCGATCCAAAGATGTCACCTGAATCCCCCCGGTATTCCGGAGAGCGTTTTGTTTGAGTCAGACCACAACGGTCGACTCCTGCATCTGACGATAATACTCGATTTCACGCTCCGCCGACGGAATATCGCCGATGGGCTCAAGCAACCGGCGGCTATTGAACCAATCGACCCATTGCAGCGTGGCGTATTCTACCATGTCGATTGTCCGCCATGGCCACAGATGACGAATCACCTCCATTTTATAGAGTCCAATTATCGTTTCTGCCAAGGCGTTGTCGTAGGAATCACCCCGGCGTCCGACGGATGGTGCCACACCCGCTGCTGACAGACCCTCTGCATAGCGGATCGACAGGTACTGGCTCCCGCGGTCGCTGTGATGCACTAATCCATCAGTGTCCCGCCGGGACCAGAGCGCCTGCTCCAGAGCATCAAGCACAAGGTCCGTACGCATCGTACGCGCTACCCGCCACCCAAAGCTGATTCGGGCGCGTAGCACTGAACTGCCGCTGCACCAGATCCCCAGGACGCACAAGCGAACCGTCCGATACTGTTGTCCGGCAGGTTCGCCCTCGAACGACTCCACGGAGTTGCATGCTCCGCATCAACCGCTCCACCGTACAGCGGGCTACCGGTATGTTTTCCCGGTTGAGCTGGAGCCATATCTTCCGGGCTCCGTATACATCGAGGTTCTCCTTGCGGACTCGCCGGCTATTGACCCGATGGCTGACCATTGCAAACCGTGTTCCTTCTGTTGTTCAAATACCATCCGCACTGCCCGGTCCCGAACCCATGGAGAATACTTCGTTGTCTTTTCCATGACTCTCTCCTCTCAAATTGTAGAGCCTCCAGTATGCCCGGGGGGATTCAGTCGA
>DATIKF010000009.1:0-36042 GCA_035477855.1 Dissulfurispiraceae bacterium | reverse complement strand
GCTATTTTGCCGAAACCGCAGGGCAGGTAAATGAAGAAGTCATCCGCAAATACATCAGGGATCAAAACAGATAGGCTATGGCAGGTTATGTTGAGGCCCTGAAGCCCCGGGCTTTAGCCCGGGGAGTGGTTCACTATAGAGAGAATATGATGAGGTGGGTGCTCTATGAAAGTCATGCCGACCATTCCCGGACAGCCGTCGCTGCCAGCATCCTATGCACGCTCGATTGAGCGGCCTGCCGAATCTTTTTGCCGGATGCTGTCCGCCGAATTGACTGCCGGCCAGGCTCATCAGCAGGACCTTCAGCAACCCGTTCTGGCGCAGCCCAGAGGGACCGATATTTTTGCGCAGATTGAGGAATCTCACAGGAGAAACACCACGAGTCTGTCGTTTTCAGAACAGGAATCTCAGGATGTCTCGGAAGAACGCAAAGCGAATACGGTAAGGAGTTCTGTCGACGTTGCCGCGGTTCTTGATTTCATGCAGGATGTCTCTCATATCCGGAACGTGCGGAAAGCGGAAAAAGATGCAACGGTCAAGCTGCTGGGGGACAAAGCAGAGGTCATCGCAGGCATACGGCAAAAGAACACCCCGGCGTGGGACCGTCACCACATGTCATCAGCAGGCAACAAGCAGGATGTCGGAGTTTTCATCGGCTTCAGAATAGCCATCGGATAGTCGTCTGAGCCGGTGCTGCCGTGCCTGCCAGCGCACCATGCTGGATCAGCGAGATTGCCTGCTCACTGATGAAGGTCGCTGAAACGTCTCTTCGGAGATTCCGGTTGCTGAACGTTGCGAACGACATCAATATCCGGTAAGATCCAGCGGTTTTCGGAATTGCGATAAAAAGCCAGGATTGCCTCTTGAGCGAGCTTTTGATCCAGCATGAAGTTTGGGATCATCTCCATTATGTAGTCCCGATAACACACTCTTATCATCATTATTCCTGCACTCCTATCAAAAATGACGTTAATACTGGAGTCGCTGAGCGTATTTGCAGCATTTTCAGCGGCATTTTTACAAGAGTGCTTCTGCGCTTCAGGCATTTTTGCAGAAGCGGGGAAGAATATGCTGAACTTTTCAATAGCTTATTCGCAGCATTATGGACTATAATTGCTCATTCATGAGCAAGAGCGTATTAATTATAAGTATGGAGGTTTCTATGAGCAAAGTTCTTTCCCTGCTGTTTCTCTTTGTTCTTCTCCTTGCCCCCGTTGTCGATGCTGCCGAGGAGTCTGCAGGAAGCCTGAGAATGACAAAAGGAGACGTTTTCATCGAGCGAGGCGGAAAAAGCATAAAGGCTGAGAATGGCTCCGCCGTGTATCAAAATGACACGGTTCAGACAGGCGCGAACGGATCTGTCGGCATTGTTTTCAAGGACAATTCGAGAATCAGCCTTGGACCGAACTCTCGCTTGGATTTGAAGAAATTCGTCTTTAAACCGGCAGAGAACCAGTTTTCGATGATTAACAAACTGACAAAAGGCACTGCGTCATTTGTATCGGGGAAAATGACCAAATTATCTCCGGAGTCTGTTGTTCTGGAGACTCCGACAGCAACGATTGGCGTTCGAGGCACTACCTATAATGTAAAGGTCTTAGAAGACTAAATGCATCCCGCCCATGCTTAGGCCGGCAAAGGAGCACTGCGTTGAGATGCGGCATTCTTTCTTTTGTTCTCCTGCTCGGGTTGAGCCTTGCCGGTTGCGCAACGGTAAAGGATACGATTGTTCTTGTTCAGGATGCTGACGGCACTGTCGGGCAGGTGACGGTTACCACCAAGGGCGGCACCAGGACGCTTACCGCTCCCAATACTATGGTAAAAGTCACCGACTTGGGGAAGATGCCGTCTGTGCCTGAGGAGATTTCCCGGCAACAGATTGATACACTCTTCAGTGATTCCCTGAAAGCACTTCCCCCTGAACCGCTCAGTTTTCTTTTTTATTTCCTGCATGACACCATGGAACTGACAGCTGAGTCGAAGGCTTATATTCCCGGAGTGCTGTCGATAATCAGTAAAAGAGAGTTTTATGAACTGAGCATCATAGGTCATACAGATACGACCGGAAGCGATGAGTATAATATGAAACTGTCGTTCGACCGCGCCTTGGCTGTCAGGGAAACGTTTGTCTCTCACGGCATCAGTTCCGGCTCGATGGAGCTCAGCTATCACGGCAAGCGGGATCTTCTTGTTCCCACGAAGGACAACGTCAGAGAACCGCGCAATCGCAGAGTTGAAGTCATCGTAAAATAGCCCTTCCATGATTCGGGTCATCCAGCGACTGTTTTCGCATGTTGTGAGAGTCGAAAAGGACAAGGAGGATGCTCTTGTTCTTCTCTGCGGAATTGCGCTGACCTGCGTGGTGGCGTTCCTGTATTTATTCCAGCCTCTTCTGCTTTCCTCTCTCGATTTCAAGATATACGACACATTGCTCAAATCGCGTTCCGGACGCGCCCCCTCCGACACTATTGTCATTGTCGATATAGATGAGAAAAGCCTTGCACAGTATGGCCAATGGCCATGGCCGAGATACCGGATTGCACAGTTGATAGACAGATTGCGGGAAATGGGAGCTCTCAGTGTCGGCGTTGATATCCTGTTTGCCGAACCGGACAGGACTTCTCTGGTCAATATACAAAAAAATATTCTGACTGACTTCAAATACTGGGTGGGACTATCGGGGATTCCCACGCACTATACCGACAACGATGCGATGCTGGCGGAGGCGCTAAAAAAAGGTCCTTTTGTGCTTGGCTACCAGTTTTTATTCGGAGAGAGCAGTGCAAAGACATGCGCACTGCATCCGGTTCATGTACTGATCAGGAAGGAGGACGGGGTATCGGATTCTTTCAGCGGCCTCTTCAAAGCCTCTTCTGTCGATTGCATCTATGAGCCTCTGGCTGCAGCAGCCCCGGCTTCAGGTTTCTTTAATATCAAGCCCGATCATGACGGGATTATTCGAAGGGTGCCCCTCATGATGGAATACGACGGGAAATTCTATGCCCACCTCTCATTGGCAGTGCTGCTTTCGGCGGTCAGGCCGGAGCAGGTAGTACTGACGGTCAGCGCCGCAGGAACCGAAAATCTCGCTATCGACGGGATTGAGATTTCGCTATATAAGAAAGGACTCTTTCTGATTCCCTTTCACGGTCCGGGCGGAACATATCGCCATATATCCGCTTCCGGCATCCTGAACGGAACGACCGAACCCCGGGAGATTGAAGGCCGCATTGTGTTCATCGGAGCTGCTGCGCCCGGACTGATGGATATCCGCGCTACGCCGGTCGATCCGGTAATGACCGGGGTTGAAGTCCATGCAAACATATTCGATGCGATTGTGAACGGTGATTTTCTGGTTCGGCCAAAGGCCGCCGCATTGTATGAATTATTTGCAATCGTGCTTTTCGGATTGCTCTCAACAGTTTTTTTTGCCCGATACAGGGCTCTTGCCAATCTGGCGCTATTCGCTCTGTGTACTTCACTTGCTGTCGCCTTTTCCCTGTTCCTGTTCCGAAACGGCATATATCTCTCGCCGGTTTGTCCGATACTTGCCTATGCTTCCAATTTTTCTGTATTATCGCTTCTTGACTTCTGGCGTGAAGAGCGCAGGCTGAAGGAAAAGACGCGGCAGCAACTAACCACGCAGGAGGCTATGCTCGAAACTATCGCCAACATCACGGAGACACGCGATCCTGAAACAGGCGGCCATATCAGACGAACGCAAAGTTATGTAAAATCTCTTGCCGAACATATCAGAAACAAGCCGGGGTTTGGGGGCACCATTGACGATGCCTATATTGAACATCTCTTTATGTCCGCACCGCTTCATGATCTGGGCAAAGTCGGCGTTCCGGATGTTATTCTGCTCAAGCCTGGCCGGCTGACGACAGATGAGTTTGAAGAGATAAAGAAGCACACTCATTACGGCAAGCGAATCATTGATGCAGCACAGGAGAAATTAGGGGACACCTCTTTTCTGCGGTTTGCAGGAGAAATGGTCTTTTCTCACCACGAACACTGGGATGGCAAAGGCTATCCCGATGGCATCAAAGGCAATGAGATCCCCTTGTCCGGGCGAATTATGGCGATAGCCGATGTGTATGACGCGCTTATATCGGTTCGTCCCTATAAAGAAGGGATCTCTCACGAAAAAGCGGTGGATATCATTCTGGCCGGACGAGGCACACAATTTGATCCCCAACTTATCGACGCATTTTCCGAGATGCATGATACCTTTAAGGCAATTGCCGGGCAATTTTCCGATATCGGTATAAATGAATCGTTTCGTTCAAGTGGAGCCGGTCCCACGCGAATTTCTTGATGCTGCCTGAAATCGGTGTCGGGCAACTGGGCAATTGATTTGGTCTGTTATTCCGGCTCTTGTCGTGCTGAGCATGTGCGGCGGCTGATGCGGCTGATGGGCATAGAAGCAATGTATCAGAAGCCACGGCTGTCCATAGCCAATAGAGACCATACAATCTATCCGTACCTGCTGAGGAATCTGGACATAACGAGAGCCAATCAGGTCTGGTGTTCCGACATAACATATATTCCGATGCCAAAGGGATTTTGCTATCTTGTGGCAGTAATGGACTGGGCCAGTCGGCGGGCGTTGTCGTGGAGGCTGAGCAACACAATGGACAACACATTTTGCTGCGAAGCCCTTGAAGAAGCAATACAGCGATATGGTCGTCCTGAGATATTCAACACCGACCAGGGCAGTCAGTTTACGAGCACGGATTTTACGGGCGTGCTTCTGGAACATGGCATCAGAATCAGCATGGACGGCAAGGGGCGCTGGATGGACAACGTCTTTATCGAGAGGCTGTGGCGGTCATTAAAATACGAGGAGGTGCATCCGAAGGCATACGGCACGATGATCGAGTTGAGACAGGGTATAGCAGCATACATGGAGAAGTACAATCATCGGCGTCATCATCAGGCACTTGACTACAAAACGCCGGATGAGGTTTACTGGACTATGCTGCCGCATGAGCGGGCAGCCTGATGCTGAGCGGCTTCCCACTTAAGAATCGCTTGCTCCTGTCCAAACAACCTGAGCCACTTCTATGCGCTTGGGTCCGTATGTCCCACGGGTGCGCTCGTTTGATGCCAGGATTTCCACCTCAAGCCGAGCTTCTTCCTGCTTCCGCCTGCTTGGCAGACGATCTGCATGGGCATAATATCCGCCCTCAGATACGTCCAATACTTCGCAGAGCACCGGGAAAACAAGCTGCTTAAGGAAAAACTGACAAAAAGCTGATTGTTGCGGTCCGGTCTTTCAGAAACGTTCTGCGGAAGTTCCTGAAAGACCGGACCGCAATCTATTTGGGAGTCTGAATCAACAGTCCGTTTCTTACTGATTTAACGCCCTTTGTAGAGTTTGCATACCCGACGGCCTTCTCTGCAGCCGCCTGGCTCCTGACGGTTCCCGTCAGTGTGACATTCCCCTGTGATGAGTCAACATTGATTTTCCAGTAACTGAGATCTGCATCCTTGATGATTTTCTTGTTGATGTCAGAGACGATAACAGCATCGTCGATTACCTCTCCGGTGGTGCGACCACTTGAAGCACAGCCAGCCATGAATGAAAAGCAGAGACATAACGTGAGTGCCGCGATAAGAAGTCTTTTCATAGTTCCCTCCCTGACGATTACTTCACGCAACTATTCTTCACGACGGGAAGCCCGCTGAAATAACTATAGCATGCCGAATCCGAAGATGCAATGAAGGCATCAGACAGACTGAAGTTTCAGTGTGCCGCAGCGCTCTCGGGTGTTTTTGCCGTGATGTGCTGCTTGATGAATTGCGCGATGTACCCGTTGGTGATGGCATCGTTATACATGACCATATCAAGCTGCTTCGTGAAGACGGTGAACTTGCCCATGATTTCGAGTTTTTCCTGAATGGTCTCTTTTTTGTACTTCATGAGCGATGCTTCAACAACGTCATCGGTTGTTTTTACGTTGAAGTCCATATGCTTCAGAATTTCCGCAATCAGGCGCACACGGCGAAGCCGCCGGTCGATTGCCGCGCCGCCGCCCTTGAAGAAAAAACGGATGTAGTTATCGTTGATGCTCTCGCCGGCAAATGCCTCGATGGTCGAAAGGTGATAGCCGAGACGGACCGCAAAGGTCATATACTCATTGGTCAGAATTGCAAAGCTCTTTTCTGCCGCCCTGCGCAGTTGCTCTTCATTCGTCGTAGCCGTATGCGCAATCGCTCCCATGAAGCCGGAGACATCGAACTTCTTGGCTTCCGGCCAGCGCATGGAGGTGAGCCCCTTAAAGAGCGCCAGAAAGGGCAGGCAGCGAACATGATCGATATTCAGATGATGGGGCGTTCCTTCGATTGCCCCGCCGAGGTCCAGTACCCAGATCTCTGTCGGAATGGCCGCAACCAGCTTCTGCGACCCGACGTCGTCTGCGGAGATATACTCGATGTTGAAGAGTTCCCGGACCGCCATTTCGTGACAAAAACGGGTAATGTCATGCAATGTCCGGCAGGCCTCGGGCCTGAACCCCGGGTCTTCGGGGTCAATGAGGTTCAGTGGTGTAATGTGCTTCAGCGCTTTTTCGAGAGAGCGGAATAGTTGTGTGCTCTTGAACGGGTCTTCTTTCGGATTTGCAAACTCCCGAAGCTCTTCAACAGTTCCGGCATATACATTCCCATTCACCGCATCGACCGTGACCAGTTCCCCCTGCTTGAGTGTTGAAGTCGCGGTTTCCGCATCGAGAATCGTAGGTACCTGATATTCGCGCGCAAGGGATGCCATATGGCCCGTTGTAGAGCCCACATCGGTAATGATGGCTGACGCTCTGTCCATGACCGTGACAAACTTTGTCGACGTGTGCTTTGCAACCAGCACGCCGCCATCCGGGAATGTGTTGAGATCTTCATGTTCATGGAGACGGACATAATGCACAGGGCCAAAACCGATTCCCTTGCACGCAATGACACCCCGTGAAAGCTTGATCTCATATCCCGCAATTCTTGTGGGAACCGACTTTTTTGTTTCTCTGGCATGGATATGCAATGGCCGGGATTGCAACAATATCGGTTTGTCGTCAATGTCTATTGCCCACTCAATGTCCTGGGGACAGCCATAGTGCAGCTCAAGCTTGTCGGCATACGCAGCGAGCTGTGCGATCTGCCCGACGTTGATGCAGGGGCATCTGGCTTCATGAGGAGTAAGCGGACGTTTTTCTATCCCTCCGGCAGGCGCACAGACGACAACAGTCTGCTGCTGAACGGCATTTTGAAGGGTCGTATGCTTGCCGGTCGAGCGCGAAAAGAGGTGTGTTTCCGGGGAAACCGTTCCGTCCACTACGCATGCACCGAGGCCGTGAACAGCACTGATAATGATTGTATCATCCTTGGGGTTGTTCGGATCACGTGAGTACATGACCCCGCCGGCTTTCGCATCGACCATGCGGAGAATGCCGACCGGCATGGCCATATCAAAATCCTGAAAGCCTTTGGTTTTCCAGTAAAAAAGAGCTCTCTGGTTAAAGAGGCTTGCCAGAACGTCCTTGTACCGATCCGCGATATCGGGACCGGCGACATTCAGAACCGACGAATATTGACCGGCAAAGCTGAACGCTCCGTCTTCCTGCAGAGCGCTGCTGCGGACAGACACCGTCACCGGCCCGCCGACCGACTGCTCAAGGCATCGGTACGCCGCAGCGATTGCCCCTGCAAGATCTTCGGGAAGTTTGGCGTTGCGCACCATTTCCTGTATTGACGCGCTGGCCTCCTCAAGAGCGGCGAGGTTGTTTTCCATGGATGCATCGAGCTTTGCGGCTATTTTACCGGGGAGATCATTATGGTCCAGAAAGCGTCTGAATGCATACGCCGTTACCGCAAACCCCTCCGGCACCGGGATGGCAGCACGGCAAAGCATCTCCCCAAGATTTGCCATTTTTCCGCCGACGCGGTCCGCTGTTTCCTTTGCAATCTCCGCAAGGGGAATGGTCAGCACATCTTCGGCGAGAACCTGCCTGCGGCCGACAATCTGGTTGATGGCGGCGGCAATATCCTTGTGACAATCAGCGAGACGGGAATAGTTGCCATGGCAGACGACGTTCAGATTTTCAATCATCGCGCCCACATTATCGGCAACTTCCGCAGTTTTGGTCTCAACATATCGGCGGTCGAAAAGGTAATCTCCGGTAAGCTTCTCGCCGAGGTCTGCCATAGCGGCAAGGGCGGTGTTGTTGTGGTCAAGCAGTTTGCGAAACGCAGCAAAACGCTGCCTGAGCGGAGCAGCCGTATCGCGTTTTTCACCTTTAGCGTGGTCCATGCCGAACATGAACTTGATATAATCCAGTATTTTCATGCATTTGTGCCGTTTTCCGGGCTGCAGGCAGTCTAAGCCTCTTTTATGATGATGTTACCACAGGGGACTATCAGGAGCAAGGGGAACCCGTATAAGATTTATTTATGCGAAGCAAGCCAAAACTAATTGGCATCAACCTTTCAGTATATAATATATTAAGAACTTGTTGAACGTTGCAGAGGCACCGTGACAATTGGAGGCTTTATGGAACAGACGCAGAAAGTCAGTGCCATCATGGAAGACATCTTTGAATTTCCTCACCTGCCCTACTGGTTTTCACTCCGGCAGGCAATCGATATCATCAAGGCGACCGGAACGGCGGTCGGGGTTAGCGACTTCCCCCGGGCCATCCTCATTTTTGATGAAAAATACCACATGCTTGGAACCCTCGATATCCGCGATATTCTGCGTGGGCTCGATTCTCAGTTAAAAAACCTCAACGGAGAGTCTGTTCTCCCCGATCCGTCAGTTCTCTACCGGAAGACGGACATCGATCTCCTCGATAAGCCGGTCAGTGAATACATGCGCCCTGCCGACCTCTTTATCGGACCGGATGACCCCGTCTCCCTTGCCGCATATTACATGGTGGTTCAGAGCAGAGCATATCTGCCGGTGCTGGAGGATAAGCGAAAACTGATCGGCATCGTAAAAATGATGAATGTCTTTAATGCTATAACTGATCCGCTCCTGTCGGAATAGATTTCCGGGTGCATCAATCCGTTTTTTCTGATAAACTGTAACTCAGACCCGTTCGCGGGCGTTTTCCTTTTCCTGGAGTGACACATGCTATCCATCCTCAGGATGCTGCTGTCGTTGCTGAACAGACGATTCCTCAAGCAATCGGCTATTATGCTCCTGCAGCTTCTCTTTTGTCTTTTCATTCTTGATAGTGCGTCGGCTGCCGATCCGTCCGGGGCGGAAGCTGCGACATCTTCAGACATGCCGTGGTGGGCATGGCCCCTGATTCTCTTCGTCGTGACGTTTTTTCTCGGTATCGTGGCGGTACTGGGCGGTGTTGGCGGCGGTGTGCTTTATGTGCCTATTGTCGGCGGTTTTTTTCCGTTTCATCTCGATTTTGTGCGCGGTGCCGGGCTGCTTGTCGCCCTGGCCGGTGCGCTTGCGGCAGGACCGGGGCTATTGCGCAAGGGCATGGCCGATATCCGTCTCGCACTTCCGGTTGCGCTCATTGCATCGACTGCGGCAATTGCCGGAGCGCTGGTCGGTCTTGCCCTCCCGACGAATGTGGTTCAGACAGCGTTGGGAGCATCTATTCTCGGGATTGTGGTAATCATGATGATGGCGAAGAAATCCGAGTTCCCGGAAGTGAAGAAAGCAGATGCCCTCTCAACCGCGCTCCGCATTCACGGGGTGTATCATGAGGTCTCGACCGGCCATACGGTAAACTGGAAAATTCACCGCACCCCGCATGGGCTTGCCCTGTTTATTCTCATCGGGGTTATGGCAGGCATGTTTGGGCTCGGAGCCGGCTGGGCGAATGTGCCGGTGCTGAATCTGCTGATGGGCGCCCCGCTCAAGGTGTCTGTTTCCACCAGCAAGTTTCTGCTTTCGATTACAGATACGTCTGCTGCGTGGATTTACATCAACGGCGGCGCAGTGCTGCCCCTTATGGTCGTTCCGTCAATTGTGGGTATCATGCTTGGGTCCATGGTCGGGGTGCGCATTCTGACCAGAACAAAACCGGCTTCAATCAGGCTGATCGTTATAGGGATTCTGTTTTTTGCCGGCTCGCGGTCGCTGTTGAAAGGATTGGGAATATGGAACTGAGACCGGATGCAACCATTCAGAGGAAGCCGCCTGCAACGGAGGAACAACTCCGGTACGCCAGGTTGTTGCGACTGCTCATGCGCACGGGCCTGGTTATGCTGGTCGTGACGTATGCCGCCTACATGACCGGATTTCTTTCTCCGCGCATTCCCGTGCAGGATCTTTCGCGTTACTGGAGCCTGCCGGTGAATGAGTATCTGGCGGCAACCGGGCTGAAGCCCGGATGGTCATGGGTGCAGTTTATCGGAACCGGCGACTATATCAACTTTGTCGGCGTCGCCTTTCTTGCCGCGGCAACAATATGGTGTTATGCTGCAATCCTTCCGATATTTTTGCGCAAAAAAGATTATATTTATGCTGCTATCGCAGCACTCGAAATCATTGTTTTGCTTGCAGCTGCCTCCGGCATCCTGCAGACGGGAGGGCACTGAATATGCACAGGCGGCACCTGATGGGAGAGATCAAGAGAATCATGCTTGCAACCGATGGTTCTGAATACAGCCGCGGCGCCGAGCGCGAGGCAATGTTTATAGCCAGTTCCTGCGGTATTGATGTGACGGTCATGCAGGTGCTGGAAGTAAACCCCGAGTTTGAGACGGAAGGCCAGGCCCAGGTTGAGCTGATGGAGTTCAGGGCGCGCGACCATTTCGACCGCATCCGGGAGTGCTGCACCGAGAAAAACGTTGAGTGCGCTTCCGTCATCCGGAGAACCAATAAGCCATATGAGGCGATTATCGAAGAGGCAAAGAGACTCGAGGTTGACGTCATTATCATGGGACGTCGCGGCCGTACCGGGCTGAGAAAGATTCTCATGGGAAGCGTGACTGAGCGTGTCATTGCTTATGCTCCGTGCAAGGTGCTCATTGTGCCGAAAGATGCTGAAATCAGGGGAGAACAGATTCTGATTGCGACAGACGGATCCGAGTATGCCCGCCTGGCTGAGGCTGAGGCAATCAGTATGGCGAAGCGGTGCGACAAGGTAAGGAATCTGATTGCCATGTGCGTTGCCCGCACTCAGGACCGGAAGAAATGGGCAGAGGAAAATGTTGAGCGTGTGCGCAAACTAGGTGAAGCGCAGGGACTGAAAGTGACTCCCATCGCAATTGTCGGGCGTCCCTATCATGAAATTGTCGAAGCAGCGAGTCGAGAAGATGTTGATTTTATCGTCGTTGGACGCATCGGCAGGACCGGGCTTAAGCGCATCCTCATGGGAAGCGTGTCAGAAAAAATTGTTGCACTTGCTCCGTGTTCGGTGTTGATTATCAGGTGACGAGAGTGCGATGAATCATTTGTTTCCTATCTCGCTGACAGCCCCAAAATTATTGTTGATCCCGCAGGCTGTTCTCCTGTGCCGGCGAGCCGGTGGTTGAGCTGATTGACGAGGCTGGGGGGTCTCATGCCGATCGTCTGCGCTTCGGACTGAAGCGTAATCACTGCAATCGCCTGCTTTTTTTGATACAATAAAGAGTTTTTTGACTACCCGTCGCGGTTATGATAAGGAGGTATGTGTGCGTGTGATTATACTTGGAGCCGGAGAAGTCGGCTATCAGATTGCCCGATACCTTTCTATGGAATCGCAGGATGTCATCGTCATCGACCGTGATAAAAACAAGCTGAACCGTCTCGCCGAGGATAGTGACGTTGCAATTTTTCAGGGTGAAGTCAGCGACTCGGAGGTTCTGCGTGAAGCGGGTGCCGAGCGGGCTGATATGGTGTTGGCGGTTACCGACAGCGATGAAGCAAACATGATAGCCTGCCTGCTCGCCAGAACGATGTTTAAAGTCCCCCGGCGGATAGCCAGAATCAGGAATCCCGACCATTTCAGCAATAAGCAGCTGTTGAGCAAGGAGAATCTTGATATCAATCCGGCCATTAATCCTGAGTATGAATCTGCCGAAGCAGTCACTCGTCTATTGAAGGCTCCGTTTGCTTCTACCATTGAGTCCTTTGAAGACGGCCTGGTCTACGTTATCGGCTTCAAGCTGCCGGAATCCTCTCCCTTGACCGGGAAGTCCCTGAAAGAGGTGCCCTCTGTCGGTCACCGTCTTCTGTTCGGTCTTGTTGAACGCGGCGACGAAGTGCTCATCCCCCGTGGAAACGATGTTTTGCAGCAGGGCGATATTGTATATCTTCCCGTGCCGCGGGATCTGATTGCTGCTACCGTAGCCATGCTCGGAATCGAAATGCAACCGGTGCGCAGGGTTATCATTAATGGAGGCGGTCACATCGGATACGCTGTTGCTGCTGCCCTGGAACGAACGGTCGACATAAAAATAATCGATACGGACCTGGAACGCTGCAAGTATTTGAGCAAGCAGCTTCACCGGGCAATCGTGCTGTACGGGGACGGGTCGGAGCAGCGGATGCTGTCCGATGAAAATATCGCGGCAACGGATGTCTACATCTCGGTGACCAATAATGACGAATTGAATATCATTGCCTGCCTGCTCGCCAAAAAGCTTGGGGTAAAAAAGACGATTGCGGTAGTAAATCGGACCGACTATGTGTCGGTCGCGCATGGCCTTGGCCTGCACAGTGTTCTGAGCCCCCGGCTTCTTACGGCAAACTCTATTCTTCGCTACGTCAGGCAGGGCGAGATTCTCTCACTGACTGCTATAGCTGAGGGCCGTGCGGAAATTCTTGAGATGAATGCAGGAAAGGACTCGCGGATAATCGGCATCAGATTGAAAGATCTCGGACTCCCCCCCGGTTGCGTCATCGGGGCTATTATTCGCGGTTCGCAGGTCATAATCCCGGGAGGCAACGACGCGGTTGCGCCGGACGACAAGGTTATTGTCTTTGTGCTGCGGGAGTCAATCCGCTCTATAGAGCAGATACTTGCATAGGCAGGAGCTTCCATGCATTATCGGCTCATAGCAAATTTTCTCGGTATTACCCTTGCCATAATCGGCCTGTTCATGGGGCTGGCGGCGCTGGTGTCATTCCTCTTCTCCGAGCGTGAAGCTTTTCGTCTGCTCATGTCGAGCGTGTTTACTCTCATGGTTGCGGGAGGCGTCTACTTTGCGTCACGGAGCAAGCAGCGGGAGGAGATTCGGCATCGTGACGCGTTTCTTATTGTTACGCTTACCTGGAGCATTATGTCGCTTTTTTCGACCATTCCCTATCTGATGACCGGAACATTCACCTCGTTTACTGACGCCTATTTTGAGTCCATGTCGGGGTTTACCACGACAGGCGCTTCAGTGCTCACCGATGTTGAAGTCGTCTCAAAAGGGATTCTTTTCTGGCGGGCATTGACACACTGGATCGGCGGCATGGGTATCATCGTTCTGGCGCTTGCCGTTCTTCCGATGCTGGGCGGCGGGGGAATGCAGCTTTTCAAGGCCGAGGTTCCCGAACTAAGCGTTGACCGGCTTCAGCCCCGCATTCTCGATACGGCCAAAGCGCTCTGGTTCATCTATGTGGGACTTACTGTTGCAAACGCTGCACTGTATATGGCAGGCGGAATGACTCTGTTTGATGCTGTCTGTCATGCCTTTGCAACCCTTGCAACGGGCGGCTTTTCGACAAAGAATGCGAGCATAGGCCACTACCAAAGCGCTTTCATCGATTATGTCGCCGTAGCCTTTATGTTTTTTGCCGGAGTAAACTTCTCGCTCTATTTTCTGGTGCTCAAAAAACAGCCGCTGCGGATTTTTCAGAACGCGGAGTTTCGTTTTTATGGATGTGTCGTACTCATTGCTACGTCATTGCTGTGCCTGACGATTTGGACATCCGGCCTGTATCCGGCGTGGGAAGCCCTTCGCTATGCCGCCTTTCAGGCTGTAGCAATTATGACGACGACCGGCTTTGCAACGGCGGATTATGAGAAATGGCCGTTCTTTGCGCAGATGATTCTTGTTATGCTCATGTTCTTCGGGGGCATGATAGGCTCGACCGGCGGCGGGATTAAGCAGGTGCGAATGCTGATTATCCTGAAACAGGGGTATCGCGAGCTGTTTCAATTGCTTCATCCGCGGGCGGTCATCTCTCTCAAACTGGATGACAAGTACCTGACGAAAGAACTTTTAGGCAGCATATGGGGTTTTTTTTTCCTGTTTCTATCGGTCACGGCTGTTGCCACGCTTGCAATGACCGCGATTGGGGTCGATATCGTCACGTCGGCATCAACGGTCATTTCCGCCATATGCAACGTAGGCCCGGCACTTGGAGAAGCCGGACCCGCAGAAAATTATGCCTGGCTGCCGACCGCTGCGAAGTGGATTCTGTCGTTCTGCATGCTGACGGGCAGGCTTGAGGTGTATACCGTGCTTATTCTTTTCATTCCGGCGTTCTGGAAAAAGTAGCCGGGATTGCTCTTGCAGTGCACCGAATTCTGAGCAACTCACCGCAGTAATTTATGAATAAAGTGTAATAGCTTTTTTGCTGTTGACAAATCTCTCGGAGCAGGAGTAGCTTAGAAACAGAGCCGAGATTCGCCCTGTGGGCGGATGCGGGGGGCCCAGTTTGTTGGGGCGTATTCCGTAAGGATAGGGCACTTTCAAGCCCGAGCCCGTCAGCTAACCTCGCAGGCATTTGAAAGGCACTGGACAGCAGTCGCGGACCGCCAGCCATGCCGGCGGTTTTTTTTGTGGCTTTTTTGCGGAGGGATAGTCCGTCATGGCGCATCACACTGAGTCGAAAATCAAATCTTTTCTGCAGCCGCTTGGTCTTGTCTTTGGGGATATCGGCACAAGCCCGATTTACACCCTCACCGTCGTTTTTTTGTTGACCGAGCGAACCGAGGCCCATTGTATCGGCATACTCTCTCTTATTATCTGGACGATTACGATTCTGGTCTCTGTTGAATATGCCTGGCTCGCCATGAGTCTCAGCAAAAAAGGGGAAGGCGGCACTATCGTTCTGAAGGAAATCCTTGCTCCCATGCTGAAGCCGGGGCGTCGGGTCGGCGTCGTTGCCGTGCTTTCATTCATCGGCATTGCACTGCTCATCGGCGACGGCGTTATTACGCCTGCCATCAGTATTCTTTCTGCAGTGGAGGGTGCGCTGCTTATTCCGGGGCTTGAGAAAACGCCGGCTGACGCGCTCGCTATAGCCGCAGCACTGATTGCGACAGCTCTTTTTGCGATTCAGCGAAGAGGCACTGAAAAGGTTGCCGGAGCTTTCGGGCCGATTATGGTGCTCTGGTTTTGCGCGCTTGCCGGCTCCGGCATTCTTGCAATAGTGCAGGAGCCTCATGTGCTCAAGGCTCTGAATCCTTACTTCGCGCTCGACTTTCTCCGGCAGAACGGACTGGCCGGCTTTTTCGTGCTGTCGGCGGTGATTCTCTGCGCAACGGGCGGTGAAGCTCTTTATGCCGACATGGGGCATCTCGGTCGCAAGCCTATAGTGAATGCCTGGTATTTTGTCTGCACCGCGCTTCTGTTGAATTACATGGGGCAAACATCCTATCTAATCCAAAATCCGCAGGCGAGAAATGTCCTGTTTGAGATGATTTATCATCAGGCATCCGTGCTGTATGTGCCGTTTCTCGTACTCAGCATACTGGCAACGGTCATTGCGTCGCAGGCGATGATCAGCGCCATGTTTTCGATTGTCTATCAGAGCATGACCACGCGGGTAATGCCGATTTTCAAGGTCGAATATACCTCGAAGGAAATGCATTCACAGATATATATCGGCGCCGTGAACTGGTTTTTATTGGTTGCGGTGCTGTTTGTAATGTATGAGTTCCGGGAGTCGGGCAAACTTGCAGCTGCTTACGGGCTTGCAGTCACCGGCACCATGGCGCTTACCGGCCTGTTCATGACCTGGATATTCTGGCTGAAACGAAAACATGCTTTCGCCGCCCTGTCGGCGGCAGTTTTTTGCGTCAATGTTGTTTATCTTCTCGCCAATATCTACAAGATTCCGCACGGCGGCTACTGGTCGCTCATCATTGCAGCAATTCCTTTTGCGCTTATCCTTTTGTATACGCGCGGACAAAGACGTCTGTATCAGCGGCTCAGGCCGATGGATCGAGCTCCGTTTCTTGCTGAATATGCGAACCGGCGTGAAAATATGAATCTCATAGAAGGAACGGCGCTTTTTTTCTCCCGCGGCCTCGACAAGGTTCCTCCCTATGTGGTCAATACCATGTTTGAAAATGGGGTGGTGTATGAAGATAATATCATCGTATCGATGGTCCGTCGTGATGATCCTTTTGGCATCGCCTGGTTTTTTCGCGAAGAACCTGCCCTCGGCCTGCGCATCTTCGAGATCCAGATTGGCTATATGGAGATTCCCGACATGGAGCGGATTTTTCGTGAAGCTGCTATCTCTCCGCGAACCATTTTTTACGGCGTTGAGGATATTGCGACACGATCGTTCCTCTGGAAAGTTTTTTCAGTTATCAAGCGGCTTACGCCTTCGTTCATACAGTTCTACCGCATGCCGCCGCATTTGCTGCATGGCGTTGTGACGCGGGTCGAAATGTAGTATGCCCGGAGGGCCGGAACCCCGGCCCTCCATTTTTTGTTTTTCTTATTGCCCTATCAAAAAACCTTATTTCCTTCTCGTCGGTTTCTTTCAGTACTATATTTCAACTCTATATGTAATTATTGACAGACAGACAGACAGACAGGACCTTCGGTCCTTATAGAAAATTATAGGAGGTTGCTATGGAAGTCCAGCCGATTGGCATTATGGTCGTCCTGAGTGGTGTGTTGACCGGTCTTGTTTTTGGCTTTGTGCTGCAGCGCGGCCGCTATTGAATGAACTCAGCATTCAGAGACGTGATCTTTGTAAACGACATGACACTGTTACGGGCCTGGCTGTTGGCATTGGGAGTAGCGATTATCGGTTCAAACCTTATTGAGGATTTTGGGCTGCTTGGCGAAGATGGATTGGCCCGCCAAGTATTCGCACCGATAGCTGCAATCGTCGGAGGCTATATTTTCGGCCTCGGTATTGTTATGGCGGGCGGATGCGGAAGCGGCGTCCTGTACAAACAGGGTGAAGGACAGTTCGCTGCCTTCATAGCAACCGTCGGTTTTGTTTTTACGCTTATCATGAGCTATCACGGTCCGCTTGCCCCGGTGATGAAGTGGATCAAGAGCTACAAGATTTCGATTGGAAGCGGTGACGATGCCATTGCAAACCCGGCGCTCTGGGATCTCTTCAGTGCGCCGAATCTGAAATGGGTTTTCATCGCAGTCATTGTGGTGATAATCATTCCCATTGTATTGAAGGGCGGTCCTTTTGGCAAACAACCGAAGAAGGGATGGTCATGGGCGCTGGGCGGGCTACTGGTCGGTCTTGTGATCGTGCTGGCTTGGTGGACTTCATACGAGTGGGGCGGCCGGGCCCGCGGACTTTCATTTTCCGGCCCGCTGTCGGAATTGGTAACTTTTTCCATGCTGGGCGACAGTATGGCAAAGAATGACCAGCTGTTCAGCATCTTTGGCTATGGGGCGATTTCCTGGAGCGCTCTGTATATTATCGGGGTGCCGATAGGTGCCTTTCTGAGCGCAAAGGGCCTGAGCGAGTTCAAGCTGACGGCACCGAAGCAGGTGGATGAGCTGTTGCGCGTCTTTTTCGGCGGCATGATTATGGGGGTCGGCGGCGCGCTCGCCGGTGGCTGAACCGTCGGTCATGCCCTGACAGGTGTGTCAGGCCTGGCTTTGCAGAGCATCCTTGCAACCGTTTTCATGGTTCTCGGCAACTGGACCATGGTTTACTACATGTTCATCAAGCCGATGCAGGATATGGACTAAGGGTTGCCTCAGCAGAGGAAATCGCTCCTCTTTTCGGGAATATTTTTGTTGACGAAAATTATAGAAGTTGTTGTAAAATATGCAAGTTGATGCTTGGCATTACTATTGCAATTAGAAGAGTAATATTTCACGAACGGAAGGAGGTGACTGTTTAGATGAAGAAGATTCTCGCACTCGTCGTCGCAGTTCTTTTCGTACTTTCGATGGCAGGTCTGAGCTTCGCAGCAGATGTTAAGGACGCCAAGAAGGACGCGGCTCCGGCAAAGGCTGAAGAGAAGAAGGACGCCAAGAAGGACGCAGCTCCGGCAAAGGACGCTAAGAAGGACGCCAAGAAGGACGAAAAGAAGGACGAAAAGAAGGACGATCAGCCGAAGAAGAAGAAAAAGGCAGCTGAAGGTTGCTAATTCTTTTCTTTTAATTGGGACAGGGTGGAAGCTTCGGCTTCCACCCTTTTTCATTTCTGAATTTCAACCCGAGGGAGCTTGATATGCCATATGTGAATATCAGAATAACGAAAGACGGTGCAACAGCGGAGCAGAAAGCCGAGCTCATCAGGGGTGTTACCGACCTGCTGGCGAAAGTGCTCAACAAGAATCCCCAGACCACGGTCGTCACTATCGACGAGGTTGAAACCGACAACTGGGGAATCGGCGGGGAAAGCGTCACGGCCCGCCGCCAGCGGGGGTAGGAACGTTTCCGAATCCGACCCTGCCATTACTCTTCCAAACAGGTTGAAAAGAAAAGCAAAAAAACGACTATAACGCCGTAATGCCGCTGTTTCCTCCTGCAGTACATACGTTTTTTCTTCTTGTTCTCACTCGGTATATTCCTCTTTTTTATATTTTTTTTATATATTCCCGCCCATTCTTTACACCCATTTTTACGATATCCGTTGATACACTCAACTCAGGAGGTGTTTTATGGATGTTCTGTTTATCGCAATCGCAGCGGGATTCTTCGCCTTGTCGTGGCTTCTGATACGACTGGCGGAGCGGCTCCGGTAGACTCTGGAACAATATTTGGAGGCAGCAATGGAACTCATGTATGTGATAAGCGGCATTATTGCTGTGGGACTTCTGGTCTATCTGGTAATCGCACTTCTGAAACCGGAGATATTCTCATGACAGCGAATGGACTTCTTCAGATCGGATTGTATCTTGTCGTGCTGGTTGCCCTCGTCAAGCCGCTCGGTGGCTATATGGCAAAGGTGTACGATGGTGCTCCGAACATGCTCAGCCGCGTCCTCGGACCGGTGGAGAGTCTGATCTACCGGATACTCGGAGTCAACCCGGAGGAGGAGATGTCATGGAAGACGTATGCCATCGTCTGTATCCTCTTCAAGCTCTCCTTTTTCATCCTGCTCTTTCTGCTCATGAGGTTCCAGGGTATCCTGCCGCTGAGCCCGCAGGATTTCGGCAGTGTTGCTCCCGATCTCGCATTCAATACTGCCGTCAGCTTCACCACCAACACGAACTGGCAGGCCTACGGCGGCGAGTCGACCATGAGCCATCTCACACAGATGGCGGGCCTTGCTGTGCAGAACTTTGTTTCGGCCGCGCAGGGCATGGCGGTTCTCGTCGCCCTCATCCGCGGCTTTACCCGCAAGACGGTCGGCACGATTGGCAACTTCTGGGTCGATGTTACGCGCTCGACTCTCTACATTCTTTTGCCTTTGTCGCTGATAATGGCGATACTGCTCGTATCCCAGGGCGTAGTCCAGACTTTCAGCCCATATCAGAATGTGCCGCTCATGCAGTCCATATCGTATGACAATCCCAAGACGGATGCTGAAGGGAAGCCGGTAATGGGCGCAGACGGAAAGCCGATGACCGAACCCGCGCAGGCAACGGAGCAGACGCTGCCGCTCGGTCCCGCGGCCTCCCAGATCGCCATCAAACAGCTTGGCACGAACGGAGGAGGATTCTTTAACACGAATTCCGCGCATCCGTATGAGAATCCGACGCCGCTGTCGAATTTCCTCGAAGTTCTGGCGATTCTCCTGCTTCCTGCATCGCTCTGCTATACCTTCGGTGTAATGATCGGAGACCGAAGGCAGGGATGGGCGCTTCTTGCCGCCATGTTTGCGGTGTTTGTGCCTCTTCTGATCGGATGTTATGCGGCTGAACAGGCCGGAAACCCGCTCCTGACTGCAATCGGCGTCGACGCATCGGGAGGCAGCATGGAAGGCAAGGAAGTCCGCTTCGGCATAGCAAATTCTGCCTTGTGGGCGACGGCGACAACTGCCGCCTCGAACGGATCGGTGAACGCCATGCACGACTCGTTCAGCCCGCTCGGCGGACTGGCGCCGATGCTCCTGATGCAGTTCGGCGAGGTCATTTTCGGCGGAATCGGCTCCGGTCTCTATGGCATGATTGCATTCGCACTGGTTGCGGTCTTCATCTCAGGCCTCATGGTGGGCCGTACCCCGGAATATCTCGGCAAGAAGATCGAGGCTTTTGAGGTGAAGATGGCCGCGATCGTCATTCTGATTCCCTGCTGCTTCGTTCTCCTCTGCACTGCTGTAGCATCGGTGATCGATGCGGGAACTGCGAGCGTCTCGAATCCCGGGCCGCACGGGTTCTCCCAGATACTCTATGCATTTTCATCGATGGCGAACAATAACGGCAGCGCTTTCGGCGGCCTCAACGCGAATACCCTGTTTTACAACACGCTCGGGGGCATCGCCATGCTCTTCGCCCGGTTCTGGACCATGATCCCGCTGCTCGCCATTGCCGGTTCGCTGGCGGCGAAAAAACATGTGCCGGTGAGCGCGGGAACCCTGCCGACTCATACGCCGCTGTTCGTGCTGCTGCTGGTTTCGGTCATCATCATTGTCGGTGCTCTTACGTTTTTCCCTGCGCTGGGGTTGGGTCCGATAGCAGAGCACCTGACGTTGTACCGGTAAGAGGAGGGCTTGAATTACATGACACATAAAAAGAAACTATCGCTTTTCGATGCCCGGATCATGAAGCGCGCATTGGTCGATTCATTCATCAAGCTGAACCCGATCAGGCAGTTGCGCAATCCGGTCATGTTCGTGGTGGAAGTCGGAAGCATCATGACGACGTTGCTCTTCATCCGGTCGCTCTTCGTCCCCGGCAGTGAATCGCCGTGGTTTATCCTGCATATTTCGATCTGGCTCTGGGCCACTGTCCTGTTTGCCAACTTTGCGGAATCCGTTGCAGAAGGGCGCGGCAAGGCCCAGGCGGATGCTCTGCGAAAATCAAGAAAGGATGTTCAGGCAAAGAAACTCGCGCGGCCCGACAGGGATTCCGGGATTGCAATTGTTCCTTCATCGCAGCTCAGGAAGGATGACTATATCCTCGTTGAGGCGGGCGATGTCATCCCCGGTGACGGGGAGATTCTGGTCGGCGTGGCTTCGGTCAATGAAAGCGCGGTTACCGGCGAAAGCGCGCCGGTGATCAGGGAGAGCGGAGGCGACAGAAGTGCGGTTACGGGCGGCACTCTGGTGCTCTCGGACTGGATCGTGATCCGCATTACGGCAAATCCGGGCGAAACCTTTCTCGACCGCATGATTTCCATGGTCGAGGGCGCGAAGCGCCAGAAGACCCCGAATGAGGTTGCGCTCGATATCCTGCTCGCAGGGTTGACCATCGTCTTTCTCTTCGCCACGGCAACACTTCTGCCTTACTCGATCTTCAGCGTAAAGGCGGCGGGGCAGGGGAGTCCCGTAACGATTGTCGTTCTCGTTTCGTTGCTCGTCTGTCTGATTCCGACAACGATCGGCGGTCTTCTCTCAGCCATCGGCATCGCTGGCATGGATCGTCTTATTCAGGCGAATGTCATCGCCATGTCCGGCCGGGCGGTCGAGGCGGCCGGCGATGTGGACGTGCTTCTGCTTGACAAGACCGGCACCATAACTCTTGGAAACCGGCAGGCCACGGCCTTCATCCCCGCACAAGGGGTCGATGCGCAGACGCTTGCCGATGCGGCCCAGCTTTCTTCGCTTCCCGACGAGACGCCGGAAGGCAGGAGTATTGTCGTACTCGCGAAAGAGAAGCATGGTCTGCGAGAGCGTGATATCAGCGCACTCGGCGCGAAGTTCATCCCCTTTTCCGCCCATACGCGCATGAGCGGCGTCGACATGGGGGAGAAACAGATACGGAAGGGCGCGCCGGATGCAGTCGAGGACTATGTCCGGAGCAACGGTGGCGCCTTCCCGGATGATATCAGGGTGGCCGTCGACACGGTGGCGCGGGAAGGCGCGACGCCGCTCGTAGTTGCGGAAGGGAACCGGGTGCTGGGTGTCATACGGCTCGGCGATATCGTGAAGGGCGGGATCCGGGAGCGGTTTGCGGAACTCAGAAAGATGGGCATTTCGACGGTCATGATAACTGGCGACAACCCGCTTACCGCCGCTGCCATTGCAGCGGAGGCCGGTGTGGACGACTTCCTCGCCCAGGCTACGCCTGAGACCAAACTCCAGCTGATACGCAGGCATCAGGCGGGCGGCAGGCTGGTTGCGATGACCGGAGACGGCACGAACGACGCTCCGGCACTTGCGCAGGCAGACGTCGCTGTCGCCATGAATACGGGCACCCAGGCGGCGAAGGAAGCCGGAAACATGGTCGATCTCGACTCAAATCCGACCAAGCTGATCGAGATCGTCGAGATCGGCAAGCAGTTGTTGATGACGCGCGGCACGCTCGCCACCTTCAGCATTGCGAACGACGTGGCAAAATATTTTGCTATCCTGCCTGCCGCGTTTATCCTCACGTATCCGCAGCTTGGGGCACTGAATATCATGGGGCTGGCAACGCCGCAGAGCGCCATCCTGTCAGCGGTTATATTCAACGCGCTGATCATCATTGTGCTGATACCGCTCGCACTTCGCGGAGTTGCCTATAAACCAATGGGCGCAGCCCTTGTGCTGCGCAACAACCTGCTTATTTACGGACTCGGGGGGCTTATCGTGCCGTTCATCGGCATCAAGCTGATTGACATGATTATTTCCCTTCTGCATCTGGCATGAGGTGAAGACATGAACATGACACGGACCATACTCGCAGCTCTCTTTGTTTTTACGCTCATCACCGGGGTCATCTACCCGCTCTTCGTGACCGGCGTGGCTCAACTGCTGTTTCCGGCACAGGCAAACGGAAGCATGATTATGCAGGACGGTAACCCGGTCGGCTCGTCGCTTATCGGCCAGCCGTTCGATGATCCGAAGTTCTTGTGGGGACGGCCGTCGGCGACGGCGCCTTTCCCATACAACGCCGCGGCTTCTGGAGGGTCGAATCTCGCACAGACGAATCCTGATCTGATCAAGAACGTGCAGGGAAGAATTGACGCGCTGAAAGCTGCCGGCTACCAGCCTTCGGGGCCGATTCCGGCGGATCTTGTCACCGCATCCGGCAGCGGGCTCGATCCCCATATAAGCTTTGAGGCTGCGCGTTATCAGGCAACGCGTGTGGCAAAAGCGCGCGGACTGGATGAAAGCAGGGTGCGCGCCGTGATTGCGCGGCATGCGGAGGAGCGCAAGTTCGGCCTCTTCGGCGAACCGAGGGTGAATGTGCTGAGTGTGAACCGCGCTCTGGAAGGAATGAGGTAATTGTGATGAGATCTCGAAAAACAATCTTCCCTGTGTTTTTGTGGGTCGGCATCGCAGTTGTTTTGCTGGTTTCAGCTCTGGATAGGGTCGATGCCGTGTCGCCGTCCCCTCCGGCGCAATGCCGGGAGGACAGAGCACTGGTGCGGACTGGCGACACGATAGTTCTCGCGTGCATTGACAGTTCCGCGAAAGCCGATTCGGAAACGCTGCCTGACGAGATTCCGGTCTTCCGGGAGCATAGGTGCGGTCATGGAGAGAGTCCCGTATTTCCGGCGAACAGTCCGAATCGCATAATGGAAGCAGGAAAAATCCGGATTACCGATCGGGAGCGTGCCGACATGCTGAAGGCAACTGTTCTTGAAAGTCGGCTGCATACCGGCGACACCGTGTATTTCGGAACGATTCGCTGTG
The DNA here is from genome assembly GCA_035477855.1 of Dissulfurispiraceae bacterium. Taxonomy (GTDB): domain Bacteria; phylum Nitrospirota; class Thermodesulfovibrionia; order Thermodesulfovibrionales; family Dissulfurispiraceae; genus JAAYUK01. The sequence continues at coordinate 12,221 of DATIKF010000009.1, read as the reverse complement.
TAATCTGCACTGTTGTGTGCGACAATATGCGGAAAAGGAAGGAATAGGGCCCGACGAATGATACGATGCCTTGACATCCCCGCATGAATGACCAAAGGCCTGATCCCGATATTCTCCTTGATGAGCTTCGCAGGGAAGCCGAACGGGGCCGCGAAGGACAACTGAAAATTTTCTTCGGAGCAGCGCCGGGCGTCGGCAAGACATACGCCATGCTCGAAGCTGCGCGCCAGAAGCGTGCCGAGGGATTCGACGTCGTCGCCGGCCTTGTCGAAACTCACGGGAGGCGTGAAACCGCTGCCCTGCTGGAGGGGATGGAGACAATTCCGAGGCAGAGCATCGAATACCGCGGAGCCCATCTGCATGAGTTCGATGTTGATGCGGCTCTTGCCCGCAACCCGGCCATAATTCTGGTCGACGAACTGGCGCACACGAACGTTGAAGGTTCCCGCCACAAGAAGCGATGGCAGGATATTTACGAACTGCTCGGTGCAGGAATTTCGGTCTTCACAACGGTGAATGTGCAGCATCTTGAAAGCCTGAATGATGTCGTCGCCCAGATAACCGGCGTCAGGGTCCGGGAAACGGTGCCCGATTTTCTGCTCGACCGCGCCGACGAGATTGAACTGATCGATCTGCCTCCCGAGGATCTGCTGCAGCGGCTTGCCGAGGGGAAAGTATATGTGGCGGAACTCGCAGAGCGGGCGCTGAAGAACTTTTTCAGAAAGGGCAATCTCCTTGCACTCCGGGAGCTGGCGCTTCGGCGCACCGCGGAACGGGTTGACGCCCAGATGCGCGATTACCGTCGCATCAAGGGTGTCGAGGCGGTGTGGCCGGCAACGGAAAGGATTCTTGTCTGTGTCGGACCGAGCCCGTTTGCGCTCCGCCTGATTCGTGCTGCGAAGCGGATGGCATCGGGCCTGCACGCCGAGTGGATAGCAGTTACGGTCGAAGCTCCCGCCAAGATTCAGCCGACCGAGCATGACATCAGAAAACTGGCCGGACATATGCAGCTTGCCGAGAGTCTCGGAGCGGAAACAGTTTTTCTTTCCGGATACAAGGCGAGCGAAGAGATTCTGAGTTTTGCGCGCAGCAGGAACGTAACAAAAATCATCATCGGCAAGCCGACGCATCCACGCTGGAAAGACAAACTGTTCGGCTCCATGCTCGATGAAATAGTGCGCGGGAGCGGCGAGATCGATGTGCATGTCATATCGGGAGATCAGCCGTCTGCGGCGGTTAAAGCCGGAGCGGCCGCGGGAACGCAGCCCGTGCCCCTGCGCGACTGGCTGATCAGTCTTGCGGGGATAGGGATATGCACCGGCGCCGGATTTCTGATGTTCCCGCATTTCGCGCTGGTGGACATTGCGATGGTCTACATTCTCGGAGTGGTCGTCATTTCGAGCAGAACCGGGAGCGCGGCCTCCCTGCTTGCATCAATCCTGAGCGTAGCGGCGTTCGACTTCTTTTTCGTTCCCCCGTATTTTACGTTCGCCGTCAGTGACATCAAGTATATCGTGACGTTTGTCGTCATGTTCATCGTCGCAATCATTACCAGCCGCCTCACGCTCCGTATCCGCCACCATGCGCAGACCGCCCGTCGCAGGGAAATGAGGACGGCGGCACTTTACCGGCTGAGCAAGGAACTCGTGCATGAGCAGACAATAGAAGATCTGAGCGGCATAGCCTCCCGGCATATTTCAGAGGTCTTCTCACGCACGGTGACAGTTCTCGTCCTTGACGCACAGGGACACCTGGGTTCATCGGGCGGGGGTGAAGCTCCAGCCTTCGACGACCGCGAAATGAGCGTCGCCCGGTGGGCATTCGATCATGCGCAGCGCGCCGGGGCTGGAACCGATACGCTTCCCGGTGCTTCGGGCCTCTATCTGCCGCTGGTGGCTGCTTCGAGAACCGTGGGAGTGCTCGGGATCATGGGTGAACCCGGGCAAAAAACGCTTGATCCGGAACAGATGCACGCACTCGAAAATTTCGCCTACCAGACCGCCATGGCAATCGAGCGGGCGTATCTCGCGGAAGAAGCACAGGGCGCCATGCTGAAGGCGGAAACCGAAAGCCTGAGAAACACTCTCCTCAGTTCACTGTCGCATGATCTTCGCACTCCACTCGCTACCATTACCGGCGCATCGACGACCCTCCTGCAGCAGGACCGCATACTGGACCGCCGGAGCCGGCTGGAGCTTATCCAGACCATCACGGAGGAGTCCGAGCGCCTGAACCGACTGATACGGAATGTGCTTGACATGACGCGCATCGAATCCGGGGCGATCAGCGTCAACAAGGAGTGGCAGTCTTTTGAGGAAATTGTCGGGACCGTCCTCCATCGTCTTTCCGAAAAGCTGAAGGATCGGCGGCTTGTGACGGAAATCCCTGCGGACCTGCCCCTTGTCAGGTTCGATCCGATTCTGATCGAGCAGGTGCTGATGAACCTGTTTGAGAACGCCCTGAAATATACACCTGCCGGAACGCTGCTCGAACTGAAGGCATCGACGCATGACGATGCGCTCATGATTGAACTCGCGGACCGGGGGCCCGGAATCCCGCCGGGCGAAGAAGAACGTATATTCGACAAGTTCATGCATGGCGGCGCAATGCAGTCAGGCATCGGCCTCGGGCTTGCGATATGCAGGGCGATCGTGCATGCCCATGGAGGCAGGATATGGGCGGAAAACAGGGGCGATGGCGGAGCGATATTCCGCTTCACCCTGCCGATTGGAGATCCCCCGCCGAGTATCGATATGGAAAAAGATTCGGGAGCGGGCGGATAATACCTTATGGAACAGTCAGCCGGATTAGTGCTTCTCGTTGATGATGAACCGCAGATGCGGCGCTTTCTGCGCGTGACGCTGCAGAGCCAGGGCTATGCGCTCATTGAGGCTGAAACCGGACAGGAAGGACTGACACAGGCGGCAACGCGGAATCCCGACATCATTCTCCTCGATCTCGGACTGCCCGATATCGACGGGCTCGATGTTGTTCAGCGGCTTCGCGAGTGGTCGCTGATTCCAATTATCGTTATTTCGGCCCGCGAGCAGGAGCAGGACAAGATCAGGGCGCTTGATGCCGGTGCGGACGATTATCTCATCAAGCCGTTCGGAGCCGGCGAGCTTTTTGCCCGCATCCGCGTAGCGCTGCGCCATGCGAGCTTCGCCCAATCAGGAAAGGCGCAATCCATTTTTGAGGCGGACAAATTGCGGGTAGATCTCGCGAACCGCCAGGTCTTTCTGGACGGTCATGAAATTCATCTCACGCCGCTCGAATATAAACTGTTGAACGTCCTGATAAAAAATGCCGGCAAGGTTGTCACGCACAAGCATCTGATGAAAGAGGTCTGGGGAGCCGCATATGCCAGCCAGACGCAGTATCTTCGCGTCTATATGGGCATGCTTCGGCACAAGCTTGAGGAGGATCCGGCTCGTCCCCGTTTCTTTCTCAACGAACCGGGTGTGGGGTACCGGTTCAATGTTTCCGGTAAGGAGTAGGCCGCATATCAGGACGTGACGATTCTGCCGTCTTTCAGCCGAACGATGCGTTCAGCCCGCGCAGCAAGTTCTGAATTGTGCGTGACCATGATGACGGTCAGTCCGCGTTTGTGCAGGTCCGAGAAAAGCGCATAAATCATGTCGCTGTTTTCCGAGTCGAGATTGCCGGTCGGTTCATCGGCAAGAATAAGCATGGGATTATTCACCAGAGCACGGGCAATGGCAACCCGCTGCATCTCTCCCCCGCTGAGCTGGTTCGGTTTCCGCTCTGCAGCATGTTTCAGACCGACACGCTCTATGAGTGATTGAATATGCGCCGCAACTTTTTTTTCACGGCTAAAGAGAAGCGGGAGTGCTACGTTATCGAAAACAGACAAGCCGGGTATCAGATAAAATTGCTGAAAGACAAATCCTATCTTTCTTTTGCGTATTTCAACCAGCTGCGGCTCCTGCAGAGAACTTGCGGCGATGCCGTCGATGGTTATCTCGCCCGAGTCGGGAGTATCAAGGCAGCCCAGTATATGCAGCATGGTTGTTTTTCCGGAGCCGGACGGACCCATGATCGAGACAAATTCTCCCCGTGCAATAGAAAGGTCAATGTCTTTCAGTGCATGCACTGTTTCAGCGCCGCGCACATAGGTCTTTTTTACTCCTCTGAATTCGATCATCCTTTGATTGCCTCAATGGGTGAAATCTTTGTCGCCTTCCAGGCCGGGAAGACTCCCGCCAGAAACCCGAGCAGCACCGAGAACCCGACGCAGCCCGCTGCCAGAAGCGGGTCAAATACAATCATGTTGCCGGACGGAGCGTAGGGCATCGACTTCCTGAGAAGAAGCTCAATTCCGTGCGAGCCGATATTTGCGAGCAGCACGCCTGCGCTGCCGCCGGCCGCCGTGAGCAGTACCGTTTCCTTGAGAACTATTCTGAAGATGTCGAGCCGCGATGCACCGATAGCCCGCATCATCCCTATTTCCTGCGCACGCTCGAAAATCGCCATGAGAATTGCATTCATGACACCCACTGCACTGATAAATATAGCAATGATCGCCAGCGATAGGCCCATGATCTTCGCAGAAGCAGCCAGGCTCATGAGACTGCTCAGGACCTGTCCCATCGTTACGATCTGAATGCCGGGGACCTGTGCCGAAAGCTCTTCAGTGACGGCATTGATGCGTTCGGGTTTGGCAACGCGTACGCCGATTGCGGTAGCACCATCGGGTTTGTTGAAAAGAAGCTGCGCCGTTTTGACAGGCATGTAAATGAATGCGTCGTCCTGCCCGCCGGTCTTCTGCAGGATGCCTGCTATTCGAAAAGATCGGCTCTTGTTCGGATAAGAAATCATATCTCCCGGCTTCAGGCGATCATGCCCCGCAATCTCAGAGCCGACAATGACCTCGTCATCACCAGCCGGCAGCGAGCCGTCGATGATCCACGAAGGCTTCATCTGTCTGGCGTGCTTCATGTCCATGCCGTAGATGAGATCAATACGGTCTTTCGCGGGATTGGGAAGCTGGGCAACCAGAATGGGCGAGACAAGTTCGATATCTTCCAGCTGCCGTATCCTGTCCACAACATCAACCGAAAGATATTTCGGAATAATAGCCCCGTGCAGGACGAGCGATGCGACCTCGTGCGGACATCCCGACGGTACGACCATGAAGTGAATACCGGTCTGATCGAGCTCTTTGACTATCCCTTTTTCAAACCCTTTGTTGAACGAGAGAATCGAAAAAAGAACCGCAACGGACGCTGTAATGCCGACCAGAGTCAGGAAACTCCGCACCTTGTGGCGAAGCAGATTCCTGAATGCAAAGGTGAGAAACGGCATTACTGAATCTCCACGCCGTATGCCACCAGTTGCGCAGACCCCTCTTTCTGCTGCACCATGCCGAAGACCCTGGCGACCTTCTTGGTACGAGGGGGGATGGCGAAGCCCTTCGGCGCCAAATCAATGAATAACTGCCCTGTGCTGTCGTTCAGAAAAAACCAGCAGCCGTTGGATGCGCACTGCGTTACGACAATACCTTCAAGGGCGACGACCTGCCCCTGAAGCGACGGCTTCAGCAGCACGTCCTTTACCTGAACCTTCGGGACGTCTTTCGGGACACTTTGCCCATAAAGCTCACCGGAAGAACAGGATGCGGTGAGCAGAGCGGCTGCGCAGAGTAATATGAAAAACCGTTTCATCAAAAGCTCCTTGTGTGATTTAAATGCGCGGAGAAGAAGAAGGTGGCAAACACCTTAAATAATTATATTATGTTACCACAAAGATACAGCAGCGGGAAATGCCGAAACCTGTCTCCGCCAGCATCTGGACAGAATGCGCGCAGAATCGTACACTGTAAGAACCTCGGGAAAATGGGTAGGGAGCCTCCTGCATGCATGCTCAAGACTGGAAGAATAATGTTCACTTCGTCCTGGTTGAACCGCGCGAATCCGGCAATGTCGGGGCATCCGCCCGTGCTATTAAGAATATGGGATTTCAGAGGCTTTCGCTTGTCTGTCCCCCCGATCCTCTTGGCGCAGAAGCTCGCTGGTTTGCCCGTGGCGCCCTTGACGTGCTTGACTCTGCAGAGCGCCATATGACGCTCGATAGTGCACTTATAAACGTTTCCGTTGTTGCAGGCACCACCCGCCGTACCGGTCGTAAACGCGGATTGATTGTCTCTGCCGACGAGGGGGCCCGGCGTTTATATGATGTCGCCCGACAGAATAACGTAGCGCTGTTGTTCGGCAGGGAAGATCGCGGACTTTTTAATGAAGAAATTAATCAATGCGGATTCCTGATTCATATATCAGCGCACCTTACGAAGCCGTCGCTGAATCTCGGACAGGCGGTGCTGCTCGTTGCATATGAACTTGCCAAGGTTGCCCGACTCGTAAGTGCTTCCGCCGAAGATTCTTCGCGCCGACCTGCTGTGCTGGTCAGTAATCAGGAAGTGAAATTTCTCTATGAACGCATGACGAATGCCCTCCGCCTGCTTGACTACCTTCCGCGGGGCGACCGTAATCTCGAAAAGAAGATCATGCATAATCTTAAACATTTCATCGGCAGGGCAGGCATTACTGAATGGGAAATAAACATGCTGCTTGGGCTGTGCTCACGAGTGGAGACGAAATTCGGGAAAGCAGGTAATTGCTTCAAAGCAGAATAAGGATAACTGCATATGAGTAAGAATATATCACCGATTGAGAATGAACTGCAAATGGAGGTGGGTGCGGATTGCAGAGGCACCGTAACTCATTGACAGAGAAAGGATTTGCTCTTGATAAACCTGATTACAGAATGTTCAGGGAATAGAAGAAAGCCTTTAAAAAAAACTTTAAAAAACGCCTTGACACGCACGTTAAAAGGTGATATAAATGAATCAAAGAAAGACTTCCAGTAAAAGTGGTGGTCTTGCTCCTTAAAAAGCTCGGCAGAAAGGTTGTAAAGTCTCAAGACGTAAGGTTTCAGACGTAAGAGTCTCAAGTCGTATGTCCCAGGATGTGCAGACCGCCGAGCTGAAGACGCAAAAAAGGAGCAAGCACCACTTTTTTGCGTCTTTTTTCTGCCTCTGATAGGATGCTTCTGCCCGATCTCCTGAAGCGACTGCGTCAATCATGGTATAATCACTCTACAGTTTTTTATATCACAGTAGTTATTAAGAAAAGGGGGCATTTTGGCGAAGAAACCGGCCTATAAGCAGGAAAAACGAAAAAAAGAACTTAACCGATTGAAAAAGCAGGAAGAAAAGCGACAGAAGCGCTTGAGCAAGTCAGGGACTGGTGAAACCGAAGAGGCGATTCAGGCAACGGGCGAGGCAGAGCCGGTCGCACAGGAAGAAAATCGCTCAGCGCCTCAGCAAGCCTCCTGATGGGTTAAGGAAAGTTTTTCTCGCATTTTTCGGATTGTTCCATGTGGTCAGATTTTTTGTCGGGAAACGTCCCCCGGAACCGCCGGACGATCTGCAGATTAATTTATCGCCATCTGCCTGCATTTCCAGATTTATGGGTGCTTCCTGGATGTGTTGCTTTCCTGGAAACAAAACGCACCTTTCAATCGGGTGAATCGTTGTCGCGCAATCGTCTGACGGCAACACGCCAGATGAGAATGCATATCAGTCCTATCAGTGCCAAAATGAGCATGGCATTCTGCGCAGCCGCAGCATCCGTTTTAATCATCTCTATAAAATTGCCGCCCCAATAGCCGGCCCCTACCATGAGCGCAATCGTAATCATTGATGAGAGGGCATCTGCGAGGATGAACTTGGGCCGTGGCATTTTCAGAATGCCGGCAACCAGGAAAATCTGAGCTCTTAAGCCGACAAGATGCCGGCCAAAAAAAATCACAAAAATGCCCCACTTTTCAAATGAGCGCGAAAGTTTTCTGATACGGCGTGGAGAGATGATTCTGCGGAAGCGCTTGTGCGCTACAACCATTCTGCCATATTTCCGGCCAACATGGTAAAGAAAAAAATCGGTGCAGAGCATCCCGGCAAAAAGAATGAGTATTGCCGGAACCGGCTCAACAACGTCATGAGCAATCATGAATCCGCAGAGAATCAGAATGGCGTCTTCAGGAAACGGGAATCCGAGGGTTCCGAGTACAAGTAAAACAAGAAGTCCCAAATAGGGGAAGTTCTGAATGACTGATGTGTCCACCGCTCCTCATGTATTGTAAGCGCGATAGTGAGCGCACGATCAACTGCAATGAGAGGTTGTCGTGCTGGTCATCTGTATTGTTGACCGCCGGAGCTGCCGAAGTCAACAATACAGATGACCAGCTCCAGAGAGGGATATCAGGCTGCTTTCTTTATCGGAAATGAAAGGGCCTTTTTGGGGCAGGCGGCAACGCAGGTGCCGCACTTGATGCAGTCATTATCCTGAACAGTTCCGATCGATTTGTCCTTGTAAGGCGAAAGCTGCATGGGGCAGACTTTGGCGCAGAGAGTGCAGTCGATGCAGGTCTCTTCAATCGCAAGCGGCTTTTTACCGGTCGACATCCAGTTCGCGATAGTTCCCATGGGGCAGACATTGCACCAGGTGCGGGGATGGATGCCGATGCCGAGCACGATGCCTATCGATGTTGTCACGGTGAGGACGACGACAAATGCCTTTCCGATGCCGTCAACGCCAGGCCATGCATAATAAATCTGAATGCCGAGGACGGTAAACAGCAGGAGAATCATGCCGATGCGTGTTCCGGTTTTCCGGAAAAAGAGAGGTATCGTTGCCTTTCTGCTGATTCTATCCAGAAAGAGGTCATAGAAACTGCCGCGCGGGCAGAGCCAGTCACACCACTGGCGGCCTTGAAATGCAGCAATGCTTAAAGCACCAACCATGCATCCCATCAGGAGAAACCCGAGCTTCGGATAAAACCAGCCGCCGATTACCACCAGCGGCAGGCCAAACCAAGTGTAAGATTGCAGTCGCGTTCTTTTTGCTTTAAAATCTTTCAGGCTCATAGTCTTCCTTCCTTTTTCCGTCGCATATAGGCGAGGTATGTCTCCATGTCGCACTTGCCGGACTTTTTCTGATATTCTGTGCAGTCTTTCAGCGAACGGAGATCCTCTTTCACCTGGGTGTTTCCGGCGAGTTCCCGCCGCAGGATCTCCATGAGCGCACACTGTGGCTCGGGAAGCCTCTTCTTCAGGGAGTAGAACATCATCTTTCCTTCGCGGCGGTCGTCGAGAAATCCTCCTTTGTGCAGAAGCGACACATTGCGAGATACGAGCGGCTGGGACATGAACAGAACGCCCATAATCTGGCATACGCAGAGTTCCTTTGTGTCGAGCAGCATGAGAATGCGAATTCTCGAGATATCTGCCAGCAGCTTAAAATGATTAACCGTCATTTTCATAAACATATTTAAATATATTTATATGAAAGATGTCAAGCCCGCAATCGCACGCCGTATGCGCACCGGCGACTCGGCAGAGGTAAAAAGGTAAAGCGTGAAGCATGTATGGTTGTCAGTTGCGGCTTGATGTTCTCACCCGACATTCACTATAATGTGCATATGCACATAAAAGAAGGAGGCAGTGTATGAAAGTATGCTTCCCAGTTGAGCAGTCAAATGGACTGAGCAGCAAGGTATTTGGTCATTTTGGATCAGCGCCGTTCTTTGTCGTCGTCAATACGGAGGATCAGTCTGTTTCAGAAATCATAAATCGCGATCAGCATCACCAGCATGGCGCATGCAGTCCTCTCAAGGCATTGGGCGGGGCAGACGTGAACGCTATCGTTGTCGGTGGAATAGGGGCAGGTGCGCTGATGCGCCTTCAGGAGGCGGGCTTGCAGGTTTATCGGGCCGGTGCGTATACTATTGCCGAAAATATCGCTCTTATCCAGCAGGGCCAGCTGGCAGTGCTGCAGCCTCATCAGGTCTGCGGCGGGCATGCACAGGACGGCGGTTGCGCTCACTGAGCGATTCGATTCGAGGAGGTTGTCATTCAATGAAGTTCTGTATTCCTATTGAGGCTGACGACGGGTTGGATAGTTCCGTTTCAGATCATTTCGGCTCTGCGCCGAGGTTTATGATAGTAGATGCGGAAACACGGTCGTTCTCGGTTATTCCCAATGCCGATGCCGATCATGCTCAAGGAGGCTGCAATCCGCTTCGGGCATTGAATGCCAACGTAGTGGATATTGTGATCACCGGCAGTCTCGGCGGCAGTGCCCTTGTAAAGATGAATGCGGTCGGCATTCGTGTATTCAGATCCGAGGCAAAAACGGTGATAGAAAATTTGAATCTTCTGGCCGACAATCACTTGCAAGAGTTTGTACTCATTGAGGCGACTCCGGAGCAGCAGGGCGTGTGCTGTCCACACTGAAGCATGCCGCGTAACAGGAAACCGCGAATATGCGGCTGTCCCTTTGATGAACTGATGTGCCGTGTTTTCAAGCCGGCTGGTATCCCGATGACGAAATTGCAGCAGATTCCATTATTTCAGGATGAGCTTGAAGCAATGCGTCTTTGTGATATTGAAGAGTTGACTCAGGAAGATGCCGGTAAAAAAATGGGCGTGTCCCGCGGAACCGTTCAGCGGTTGCTTGCCGACGGCCGGAAAAAGACGGTTTGTGCGCTTACCGAAGGCAAGGCGCTTATTCTTAAAAACGAACAGTAGGTTACCGCATACTTACCCTTTGTCAAGAGGAGGCTTTATGGACACTCAGAGAGGCAAGAGCTGGAATCCTTATGCAGCCGGGGCGCTCAGCGGACTGGTATCAATAGGGTCGGTCTATTTTGCGGATAAATATCTCGGAGCATCGACCACATTTGTCCGCACGGCAGGCATCATAGAGCAGCAGTTTGCTCCGGACAAGGTGAAAACAATGGAGTACTTCATCAAGGAAAAGCCGATTGTCGACTGGCAGACCCTCTTCGTCGCAGGAATCTTTCTCGGGGCGCTTTTTGCCGCTCTGATGTTCAACGATTTCAAAAAACAGGCAATCCCTCCCATGTGGGAGAAACGCTTCGGATCGAGTGTCGCGAAACGGGCGCTCTTTGCATTTCTGGGCGGTGCGGTTGCGATGTTCGGTGCCCGACTCGCCGACGGCTGACCGAGCGGACATGGGCTGAGCGGTTCGCTCCAGCTGGCGGTCAGCGGTTTTGTTGCTCTCATCTGTTTTTTTGTCGGCGGAATTATCTCCGCCCGTATCATGTACGGAGGAGGTGAGCGGCGATGAGTCCTCTTGTCTATGGTTTGATAACCGGCGTGCTCTTCGGATTTCTGCTACAGCGCGGCGGCGTGCTCAGGTATGAGCGTCAGATTGGGGCACTCAGGCTGATGGATATGACCATTCTGAAGTTCATGCTCTCCTCAATCATCGTCGCCATGGTCGGCATCTATTTTCTCAAGGACATGGGGCTTGTAAAGCTGAACCTGAAGCCGACCATCCTCGGCGCTCAGATTATCGGCGGCCTCATTTTCGGCGTCGGATGGGGAGTGCTCGGTTACTGTCCCGGCACGCAGATGGGAGCTCTTGGAGAGGGAAGGTGGGATGCGATTTGGGGCATCGTGGGCATGCTGGTCGGCGCTGCGATTTTTGCAGAGGCTTTTCCGCTCATGAAAGCGACCGTGCTCACGTGGGGTGTCTACGGCAAAATAACGCTTCCCCAGATTCTCAGCGTTAATCACTGGATCGTTATTATTCCCTTTATCATCGGCAGCATAGGGTTGTTTTTCTGGTTTGAAAAGAAGGGATTGTAGGTCTGCTTATTGCAAGGGGTAGCCCTCAGAAACGGCGCTGATGCTTTGCTGTTCTTGAGGGCGGGGTCATATCTTTTGCCCAGGCAGCCGCCTGTCACTGCATCACCTGCAAAAACACCTGGTCACCGGCCGCCGGAACAGGAAGTCCTGACGCCTGCCCGTCCTGCGGCAGCCAGTCGGTTGATCAGACGCCCGATCCTGTTGCAGGACGAAGGAGAAGACGGCTCGCGCGTTAGACGGCGTTAGCTTTCACGGTGCGGTTCTGCGCAAGGTGCTTTGCTGCCGCAGCAGGTCGCAGCACTCCCGCAGCGTGGCCCTGAGGGAACAGATGCTCCCTAATCCGCTTCCACCCGAAATAATCCGGCGGCTCGACGCCCCGCATTTCGGAGCCGACCAGGCAGGCTTGACGAAAGGCAGTGGGAGTCTGTAGCTGCTGACCTGCGAAAAAATCCTCGTGATTTTGGACATGGACAAAACCTTTGGGATGGCAAAATCCTTAATGAACATTTGAAGCAGCACTATCATGTCA
>DATIKF010000008.1:0-9155 GCA_035477855.1 Dissulfurispiraceae bacterium | reverse complement strand
TTTCAGCAGTTCCCCAAATATGGTATAACACGTATGCATAGCCTGCGCCTCCTTGTCAGATTTGGGTTTGCTCGCCCTTTATAATCTAACATTCACGGCTTCAGGCTATGCGCTTCTCTTTTTTTACCGGACACTACTGTCTTCAAAGCTGAAATCCGGGAATGTCCGCTTGAAGGACTCTTCAACCGTTTCCGCAGATGCGGGTCCCCACATGAACGTCACGACCAATGCGACGAGAGCAGTCAGCAGAGCGACAGGCGATCCTTTTTTCATTGCAGCTCCTTGCAGAAAGATACGCGGCCGGGAGTCCCGCTTTTCTCTTCAATAATAATCCGTTTTTTGCATTCGGAGTCCTCGAGGCCCCCGAGCGTCAGGACTCCGAAGCGGCGGCATTTTTCGTTGCAACAGAAGAATGCCGTAATGGTGCCCACTGCGGTCTTATGGAGATGCTCAAAACAGTCCACACAAAGAAAATAGTTTGCGGGCATGGTCTGCTCCCCTTTCTTTCAGCTTTCTGTTTACAGTATATCATGCTGCATCCCCGGCGATGAATGATGCATGCTATAATGGCGTAATTTCTGCAAATAAGAAAGGAGATCCCTTATGGAGTGCACCATGGAGAAAAACCAGGAGTACTGCACATGCACCTATGCATCCTGCAGTAAGAAATACAAGTGTTGCGAGTGTCTGCACTACCACCGAAAAATGGACCAGTTACCAGCCTGTTATTTCAGCAGGGAGCATGAAAAAACGTATGACCGTTCGGTGGCGAATTTTCTGAAGATGAGGGGGAGATAAAAAGACAGCACTCTATGATACTCATCCCTGACAAAAAACGATCAGTCAATCCTGTTTATCCAGCTTGATGCCCTGCGATGCAGCGCCGAGCACAGCATCCATTATCAGATCCTGCACGAGTCCTTTTGTCTTGTCGGGCGCAAGGCGGTAAGCGGTGCGGAGCGGAGAAATCGCCTTCGTCCATTGGCGGAGGTTCAGGTGTGAGCGGCCGAGATACATATATGCATCGGCATATTCCGGATCCGTTGTTGTAGCCTTCTGGAAATACGGAATCGCAGCTTCATAGTTGCCCTGATTGAAGAAAGCGATGCCCTTGTCGAAATCTTCCGAAGCCGCCCAGTGAGCGCAGCCCGAAAGTGATAATGCGACGCAGAGCGCAAGCATAAAAGCAGCAACCATCTTTGTAGTACGACCCATGCCAACCTCCCCTTGAGCCTTATTTGCCGATATTGTATGAACCAACCGCCCTCTTTTGCAAGAAAATAAAAACGGCTTCACCGCATGGATGAAGCCGTCCCTGGCGAGAATTGGTCGGCGACCGCTACTTCTTTTTCTCTTCCTTTTTGTCGGCTTTCTTGTCTGCCTTGCCTTCAATCTTCACGGCTTTCATGGTGTATTCGACGGTCACTTTTGCGCCCACTTTCAGATCGCCGGTGATCTTCGTGTCCTTGTCGCGGGCTATCTGCCAGATCTCTTTCCCCTTCTTTACGGAGACCATGTCGTCCTTCACCTCGGTGACTTCGCCGGTCCACTGATAGGTCTTGGGCGCTGCAAATGCAAAGGACACCGCAAGAATCAGAACGAGCACCGCCAGCAACAGCTTTTTCATGGAGAACCTCCTGAGATTGAATGTATGCCAAAAATATACACACTCGTCGCAGGAATATGCAAGTGTCATGAGCGCATTGACATAATGCCGGATCGCTGTTTATCGTAAGGGGCAGCACACTATTTTTTTGGCTGGAGGCGGCAATGGCATCAGTGACCGATGGACTTCTCCTTGCAAAAAAAGGCTCTGTCGGCATGTATCTTCTTCCCCAGATGGCGAACCGTCACGGGTTGATTACCGGTGCTACCGGTACCGGTAAGACCGTTACGCTCCGAGTGCTTGCCGAGCATTTCAGCAGCATCGGGGTTCCGGTATTCATGGCCGACGTGAAGGGAGATCTTTCCGGCATTGCGCAGGCAGGCGGCGACCATCCCAAGGTGATTGATCGGATGCGTCAGCTTGGGATGACTGATGTCACCTGGCAGGCTTTTCCGGTCGTCTTCTGGGACGTATTTGGCGAGCAGGGTCATCCGGTGAGAGCGACAGTATCGGAAATGGGACCGCTTCTTCTGAGCCGTATTCTGAACCTTAACGAGGTACAAAGCGGTGTCCTGACAATCGTTTTCAGGATAGCGGATGACAATGGGTTTCTGCTGCTCGACCTGAAGGACATCCGCTCGCTTGTTCAGCACGTCGGCGATAATGCGGCGGAGTACAAGACCACGTACGGCAATATTTCAACGGCGAGCATCGGCGCTATTCAGCGGAGCATTCTTGTTTTGGAAGAACAGGGTGCTGAACAGTTCTTCGGTGAACCGGCACTTGACATTGCCGACCTCATGCAGACCGACCGTGACGGCCGGGGTGTTATCAATATCCTGAACGCGGGCAGGCTCATGCAATCGCCAAAGGTGTATGCAACGTTTCTGCTCTGGATGCTCGCGGAGCTGTTCGAGAACCTTCCGGAAGTCGGCGACCCGAAAAAGCCGAAACTTGTCTTTTTCTTCGACGAGGCGCATCTGCTTTTTGACGATATCCCCGGCGTTCTGCAGAAAAAGATTGAACAGGTAGTCCGGCTTATCCGCTCAAAGGGCGTCGGCGTCTATTTTGTCACCCAGAACCCGCTCGACATTCCGGACGTTATTCTCGGACAGCTCGGCAACCGTGTGCAGCATGCCCTGCGGGCATTTACTCCTCGCGATCAGAAGGCGGTCAGGGCGGCGGCTCAAACATTCCGCCAGAATCCTGCGCTTGATGCCGAAAAGGTCATCTCAGAACTCGGCGTTGGAGAGGCGCTTGTGTCGGTTCTCGATGAAAAAGGCTCGCCGACCGTTGTTGAACGTGCATTTATCTGCCCGCCCCGGAGTCGCATGGCACCGCTCAGCGATGAGGAGCGGGCAGGAGTTCTCTCTGCATCAGCGGTTGCCGGCCACTACGAAAAGACCCTCGACCGTGAATCAGCCTACGAACAGCTGAAGGGTCGTGCCGCATCCGGCGATAGTTCACCATCCGGCACGAAGGAGGAAAAATCCCAGGCAGGGGAGCTGATGGGGGCTCTCGCAAAGAGCGCGGCACGCGCCATCGGCAGCCAGATCGGGCGCCAGATTATCCGCGGCGTTCTCGGGTCGCTGTTCGGAGGTCGCCGACGATGAGAACGATATTCACTCGGAAAGAAAAAATAAGGAACAATGGCTGCCTGATATTTATGCCATAAGTATAGCGAAGGCTGCTCAATGCAGCGCTCCCGTTATTGAGTGCTGCTTCGGATTGATTGCGGAAGCCTGCTGATATAGTTCAGACCGGTATCATCTGCGGTGAAAGCCGGCACGCTTCTGAAAAGGTTTTCTCAGGTAAGGAGGACGAAACTGAATATGATGCGCTTTGCGCCTGTTCTCTTCATTGTTCTCGCCTTCTGCCTTTCCCTCTCCCCGATCGTGCCGGCCGGTGAGCTTCCCCGTCCGCAGACTATCCGTGTCGTCATGGACAACAACTATCCGCCTTTTGTTTTTCTTGATGCGGACAACAAGGTGCAGGGCATTCTGGTCGACCAGTGGCGACTCTGGGAGCAAAAGACCGGCGTAAGAGCTGAAATCCATGCCATGGACTGGGACGACGCATTGCGCAGTATGCAGGCCGGCGAATATGATGTCATCGACACGGTTTTTCTGACCGAAGCCCGGACTCGTTTTCTGGATTATCTGCCTCCTTACCAGAAAATAGAGGTTCCCATTTATTTTGACCGGGAAATATCCGGCATTACAGGAGCCGCTTCGCTCAAAGGATTTGCCGTCGGAGTAAAAGCCGGCGATGCCGCTATCGACCACCTTCAGCGAAACGGCGTCGATTCGCTGGTGCTTTACAACAGCTATGAAGCAATCGTGCAGGCGGCAACGGATCGCAAAATAACCGTCTTTGTTATTGACGCCCCGCCGGCGCGCTATTTTCTTCACAAAATGGGAGCGCAGGAGCGGTTCAGGCATTCCGAGCCGCTCTATGTCGGAGAGCTTCACCGGGCGGTGCGGAAAGACGATGCTGCCATGCTGAATCTTGTTCGCCAGGGTTTTTCCCGCTTAACCCCGCAGGAGTATCAGGAAATAGAGCAGAAATGGTACGGCAAGGCCGTATTTGAGGCATTCCCCATGAAGCAGATGATAGCGATAGCTGCTGCGATAGCTGCTGCAATAGCTGTTTTGGTTATTGCACTTGCCGCGTGGAACCGCAGCCTTCGCCGGGCAGTCGCGCAGCGGACAGCCGCGCTAAAACAGAGCGAGGAGCGGAATCGGGCGATTGTCGAAGCCCTGCCCGACCTGCTGTTCAGGATCAGCCACGACGGAACGTTTCTTGACTGCCAGGATGCCGAAGGCGAATTGCTGCTGCCGCCGGAGCAGTTTCTCGGAAAGAAGATTGGTGCGGTGCTGCCGCCGGAGCTTGCCGCGCAAACAGAACGCCATCTGAAACAGGCGATTGAAACCGGGGAAATGCAGCGGTATGAATACAGTCTTTTATTTCAGGGCATCCATCGCCATTTCGAGGCGCGCATGGTGCGGAGCGGGGCGGAAGAGGTTCTGTCGATTGTGCGCGATGTCACCGAGCGCAAGCGCTTTGAAGCGCAGTTGATTCAGTCGCAGAAGATGGAGGCGGTCGGCATTCTGGCGGCCGGGGTTGCGCATGATTTCAACAATATCCTGCAGGCGATTATCAGCAGCGCACACCTTCTGAAACTGCGCTATAAGGAACAGGCCGATGTACAGAAGGTTGCATCCGATATTCTTTTGGTGTCGGACCGCGCTGCCGGTTTGACGCGAGGTCTGCTTGCGTTCAGCAGAAAACAGATTATCATGCCGCGCGTTGTCGATCTGAACGAGAGCATTCAGGAGATGGCGAAAATTTTTCAGCGCTTGCTTGGTGAAGACATCGCCCTGATTATGAATCTGAGTGCGGAACGGCTTCATATCAATGCCGATCCGGCTCAGATTCATCAGGTCCTGCTGAATCTCATGAACAACGCGCGTGATGCCATGCCGACGGGAGGCACCCTGACTATCAGTTCGTTCCGCGACAAATGCGCTTTGCCGGACGATTCCGGGAACGCCGTCTTCTCCCCGTGTGCAGTTCTGGAGGTGAGCGATACCGGCAAGGGAATTGATGAAAAGGATATCAAGCATATCTTTGAGCCGTTTTATACGACGAAGGAAGTCGGCAAGGGAACAGGACTCGGATTGTCGGTGGTGTACGGCATTATCAGGCAGCATAAGGGAACGGTTGAAGTCACTTCATCTCCGGACAATGGCGCGGCATTTCGCGTGGCGCTCCCGCTGGCGCACTCCGCGCCCGAGGAGAGCCAGGCAGACGAAGAGGCTTCCCCGAAAGGCCGCGGGGAGACGCTGCTGCTGGTAGAAGACGATGAGAGCGTTCGCCTTGCCACGGTACAGCTCTTGAGCGCTTTCGGGTATAAAGTGGTTGCGACTTCAGGCGGTGAGGAGGCGCTTGACTATGTCCGGAAGAACCCTCTATCGGTGAACCTTGCACTCATTGATGTTATTATGCCCGGCATGAACGGTGCCGAGGTCTGCATGTCCCTTCAGGCGATGATCCCGAAGCTGAAGGTGATCTTTTTGAGCGGATATCCGCAGGATGTTCTGCAGGACAGTCAGTTGGGCGATATTCCCTTTCTTGCCAAGCCGATTATGCCGCAGTCGCTTCTTGCGACGGTTGAGAAGATCCTTGCTTCGGACAAGTGCTGAGAACGGACAGCAGAGCTACCGAACTTTTCTGTTCAGAACCTTTGTGAGGCGGATTGGCTCTTGCCCGGTCACGAGCGCATACATGACGCTGTTGGCAAGCACTTTCTTCGTATAGTCTCTTGTTTCTTCGAAGGGAATCAGTTCGACAAAAGCAAAGCCGTCAATGCCATGCAGTTTTCCCCGCCATTGATCAACGCGGCCCGGCCCGGCATTGTAGGCAGCAGAGGCAAATGCATAATTTCCGTCGTACTTGCGAAGCAGAGAGCCGAGGAATGCCGTTCCAAGGACAATATTCTGTGTTGGGGTCATGAGCACCTGTCGCGTCGGCGCAACACCAAGGCGAACGCGGGACGCAAGATTTTTCGCAGTGGCAGGCATCAGTTGCATGAGGCCGACCGCGCCGGCGGAGGAAACCGCGTGTGAAACAAATCTGCTTTCCTGCCGTATGACAGCCCAAGCCCACTCCGGAGCGATTCCGGCATCGTCGGACGATGCAACCACCTCCCGCTTATGTTCGAGCGGATACTTGAGCCGCAGATTAACGTGTTCAACCGCTTTCCCCGCAAGATATATCTGGCGGTCAATCAATCCATGTTCCTTTGCGAAGTGCGCTGCGGCATAGTAGTGCGTACTTGCAGATCCGCGCATCAGGATGCGCCATTCCTGCGCTGCCTCACCCCAGAGCCCGACCTTGTGCAGCGCAAGGGCGCGCTTCACTGCGGAGTGTTCAGCGAGCTGCTGCACAAAGGACTGGTCGATTGAGTAGTGAGGGATTGCAAACGAAGGCAGTACGCCGATCTGCTCTGCAGCAAGGATGCCGTAGTAGCCTCCGGGCTGAGCAGCCAGTTTCGAGAACAGAGGACCGGCTTCCTGCCTTCGTCCGAGCTGCTGGAGCGCTCGAGCCAGCCAGAACTGCCACTCCTGCTCATTACGCAGCGCAGGATTCATGTGCTCAACAGAGACGAGAATGTCCGGCCATGACGAAGCGGCAATGGCAGCCCGCGTGCGCCATTCGGCGGCAGGGCCATCAAGCGGAATCAGATAGCCGTTGACGGCCGAGATAATCCTGTGCGCCCGGGGATCCTGCCTGCGAGCCGCGAGGGCGCCGATGTGAACGGTCAGCGCACGCACTGTTTCGGGCGCAAGAGCGGTCTTTTGAGATTCCAGAAGCTGCAAACCTCCGTCAATGTTCTCGCGCGCTGCTGTTAGCACTTCTATTGCTTTGGCGCTCTTTCCCCGCAATGCCGACTGGTCATTGAGTTCTGCATCCAGCAACTGCGCCAGCCGCGCGGCCGCACCATTTTTCTTGAAGGCGGCCAGTTGCATGACTTTTAACAGAGCCGTCTCGGGAGCTAATTCGCCTGATGCGACTGCGCCGGCAAAGGCGCCGGAACACAGCGCAGGGAAGTCCTGCAGCAGGCTGAAGAGCGATCTTCTCGTATCTGCCGCAGGCTTGTGCTGCATCTGGGAAAATTCAAGCAGAACGCACCTGAGTTCCATATCTTTTTCGCCTGCCCATTCCGGCAGACTGTGCGCGTGAGATGCAACCTGCTTCCAGTTGCCCTGCCGGGCCCACTCCTTGAGGAGAGCAGCCCGGAGCTTTTCGATAGGGGGAACGCCTTCAAATCGCTCCAGATCCCGCGCCAGTGATGGACTGAGCGGGCCGAACGATGCTTCCCGTACATTAACCATGCGCGCAATGAAGTACGGTTCAAGAGGAGTATTCTTGTGAGCGGCGGCATAGCGGACAAGTGCGCGGAAGTCCTGCTTCTGATAAGCATCAATAAGCGCAAGGTCTGCCGCCCGCCCAGGGACAGCGGTCAGGAACAACAGCAGCACGGCAAGCGCGCAGACAGCCGGCGCGTTTATGAACGACTTCGAGAAAACGCGGCGCACATTTTCACTCTTCATGGTATTAGGATACTCTTTCCTGAAAAAACTGTCTAATCCCCCGCTTGCACTATCAGTCTGCCGTCTGTGAAAATATGGCTTCGATGAACATACGTCAGATGATTAATGAGCAGCGGCTTGTCGAAACATTCATCCGGCTGGCCGGTCTGAACTCCCCTTCGCTGGAAGAGGAAGAAATCGGCCGCGAGCTGGTGCACATGCTTCATGTGCGCGGCGCACGCGTCGAAGTCCAGCGATTCGGGCAGTCATTCAACGTCATCGCCCGCAAGTCCGGCACGGTTGCAGGGGACCGCCCGCTTCTGCTCGGCGCACACATGGACACGGTCGAGCCGACAGCGGGCATTCAGTGCATCACAGCAGAGGGCATCATCAAAACATCCGGTACTACGATTCTCGGAGCCGACAACAAAAGCGCTCTTGCCCAGATTCTTGAAACGCTGACGGTTTTGGAGGAGCGCGGCCTCCCGCATCCGCCGCTGGAGATCGTCTTTACATCGGCGGAAGAGAAGGGGCTGCTCGGCGCACGAAACCTTGCCGTGCCGTTGCTTCTGAGCAGGCACTGCATCATTCTTGACATCAGCGGCCCGCCCGGCCTTATCGTAACGGCAGCTCCCGCGCGGGAACAGTTCAATATCACTGTCCGCGGACGGGCCGCACATGCCGGCATCGAGCCGGAAAAGGGCATTAATGCGGTGCGCATTGCCGCTGAAATCATAGCAGCATTGCCGAACGGCCGGCTGGATGGGGAAACGACGTTCAATGTTTCATCAGTCGGGGGCGGCTCCTCCTCAAACATCGTTCCGAAAGAGGCGACGATTCACGGGGAGTTCAGAACGCATTCGGAAAGACGCAAGGCGGAGCTGAGCGAATGTATCCGGATGACTGCGCGGGCTGCTGCAGAGCGATTCGGTGCCGGAGTGGCGGTGCAGATCGAGACTGAATACGAAGCATTCCGGATTGATAGCAATCATCCGTTTCTTGCATTTGCCGAGAGTGTGCTGCGTGAGTGCAATCTGGTTCCGCGACGCATCGTTACCGGCGGCGGCTCCGATGCGAACATCCTGAATCGTCATGGCATATGCTGCCTGAATCTTTCAAACGGTATGCGCGATATTCACACAACGGATGAGCACATCGCGGTGACGGATCTCGTGACCGGAGCGGAAATGCTCATTCGTGCCGCATGCTCTTTCCTCTCATGCCGTTAAGCCTGATCTCCATTTCATCCATGCAATAATTACGTAGCGTGCTTGACGAGACCGCCACCGACTGATACACTTTTTATATGCATGGTCAGTAGTGTCCGGTAAAAAAAGAGAAGCGCATAGCCTGAAGCCGTGAATGTTAGATTATAAAGGGCGAGCAAACCCAAATCTGACAAGGAGGCGCAGGCTATGCATACGTGTTATACCATATTTGGGGAACTGCTGAAA
>DATIKF010000007.1:0-12449 GCA_035477855.1 Dissulfurispiraceae bacterium | reverse complement strand
GACCAACCGGTCAAGCGCACCCTCGGCAAGCACGGGGTCCGCAAATAGGTGATACCATTCCTGGGGCGGCCGGTTGGCCACGAAAACCGTGGACCGTCGCAGGTACCGGTCGCAGACCAGTTGGTACAGATCTTCCGACTGTGTGGGGTTCAGCGCCTGCAGGCCGAAGTCGTCGACTATCAACAGGTCCGGCAGGAGATAGGCGCGCAGGCGCTGTTCGAAACTGCCGTCGGCATGGCCGCCGCCGAGGTCGGCTAGCAGACGTGGCGCCTTGACATAGCGCACGCGGTAACCCTGTTCACAGGCGAGGTAACCCAGCGCCTGCGCTACGTGCGACTTGCCGACACCGACTGGGCCGCAGATTAGCACCGACTCCTGGCGCTCGAGGAAGCGCAAGGTAGCCAGGTCACGGATCAGGGCTCCGGGGACTTGAGGGTTGGCTTGGAAATGAAAATCGGTCAGCGTCTTGACCTCCTCGAACCGTGCCTTGGCCACCCGGCAGGCAAGAGCGCTCTGCCCGCGCCGGTTGGCCTCGTCCTCAAGGAGCAGGATGAGGAACTCGAGGTAGCCCAGGTGTTCGCGCTGGGCCTGTTCCAGACGCTGCTGCAAGGTGGCCAAGATACCGCTGAGCCTGAGCCGCTTGAGGGTCCGATCCAGGTGGTGGACCTGCATGGTGTTCACCTCCGTATGATGTCGAGGGCGAAGGTCTCGGTGCCGCGCAGGTAAGCGCTGGTGCCCGCGCATCCACCGGACACCGACAGCAGTCGTGCATCCAGCCCACTGGCGAGGATCTGCTTGACGGTGCGGTACGCCGGGTCGCCAAAGGCCAGCGCCCGGCTGCAGGCAGCCTCGAGCCGAGCCTTGCCGTAGGTTCGCTCCAGCCGGATGATGCCCTGGGCCTGGCGCAAGTGGGTGAGGGTCTGGACGGCGAGCACTTGCTGTACGGCTTCCAGCACCGATGGCCCCATGGCAGTGGCCTGGTGGATGCACCACCGAGGAGTGCGCTCGTAGAAAGCTATCCGGTCAGGTGGCAAATCCCCGGGATCAGTCGTGCGGCCCCGGTTGGGTCGGCGAAGGTGCATCTTGACCAGACTTTCGGCTTCGTAGAACTGCACCAGCCGATCGGTCAGGCGAACGTCCAGCCGCCGCCCCCGCAGGACATGAGGGACCGAGTACAGGGTCCCTGCCACCGAGCAGTGAGCATCCGGCCCAACCTTGGCCGTCGTCCAGATGCAGTGCTCGAAAGGCCGTTCCGGCAGGGGCAACATGGCCGACCGCTCCTCCTGCTGGAATACCTCCAAGGGCTTGCGTTGCGTGGTCCCGTGGATGCGGAGCCCGGCTACCTCCGCGGACCAGTTCACCGCCCTTTGCCGCATCGCCTCAAGGCTCAGGAACTGCTCACCCCGCCAGAAGCTGTCGCGGATGTAAGAGAGCGGCCGTTCGACTCGCGGCTTGTCTTTGGGATGGCCCTGTCTAGCTGGGTCAATCAGGAACCCGTAGTGCGTGGCGAGTTCAGAGTAGGCACGGTTGAGCGCCGGGTCATAAAGGTCCGGCTTGGTCACTCCGTCCTTGAGATTGTCGATGACGACGCGCTGCGGTACCGATTCAAGAGAGGCGAATGCATCGACATGGCACTCGAGCCAGGTGGGCCGGTCGAGCCGCAGCACGGGTCGGACGAACATGTGCCGGCTGTAGCTGAGGACCAGGACAAAGGCGTACACCCGGTGACAGCGGCCGGTGGTGAGATCTTGCCACCGTCCCAGGTAGCCGAAGTCGACCTGTGCCTCTTCCCCGGGCAAGACCTCGGGGCGCCAGACGGTAACTGGTGCCACCTCGAGCAGGTCAGGCATCTGGCTGTGCACGTAACGCCGGAAAGTGGCCACGCTAACGGCAAGGCCAGCCCGCTCCACCAACCGCCGGTGAACCGTGCTCATGCGGTTGGTCTTCAAGCCCTCCCGGATGAACTCTCGATGCTGCTCCAGTTCCCCAAAACAGCTTGATCGCCGCCTCCGGTCCACGAGCCTCGGGAACCATTTTTGAACAAGGGCCGCCCACTCTTGGTCACTTCGTTGCTCCCCGGGGTGTAACCCGGCTTGAACGGCGGCACCCACGTACTTGCGAACCGTCTTCCGATCCATGCCCAGGCTGCGCGCGATCGCCTTGATGCTGCGACCGGCCTGCCAGTGCAGGTACACCTCAACAATCTCGCGCATCTTCCACGACCTCCGTGACACTCCCTAACCCCCTCGCCAGCTGGGCTAGGGTGTCATTTCGCTGAACCACTCCGTACCGCTGCCCGGGGGTGGGGAATTCCGTGATTGCGGGGGTGGGGAATTACGCGATTGAAGGGGTGGGGAATTACGTGAGCGTTTTACCGCTCACGGTGGGGAATTACGTGATTGTCGACAGTGTCCGACGATGAAGCCTCCTACGGTATCAGGTTGGTCGAATGCTATTTCCGCTTCATAGTAATGGTAGATGATGTTCGAATGGCTGATTTCCGGCAGTCGCAGTTCGGCTAGAAGCTTGTTGTTAGCGTCAGTGACCCGCAGCACTCCTCCCCTATAGTGATTGGTCTTGTGCCAAAGCTTCACGCGTATGGGGTCAGTGACGGTCTGCCCCTTGCGTGGCTCCACCAAGTGGAAGCCGCCCATACTTTCGGCGACGCCTGCCGTGCCTGCAAGGAACTTCTGCGCTGCCTGCCGCAAAGGTATCCTTTCATGAGTAGCGGTATGAACGATGTACTCGGGGACATACGACAGAAACCTCGGGTCACCGGTGCCTATTGCTTTCATGTACGCTTCGTACTGCCACATGCTGACAAGCACCATCCCGTCGGGAGCTGGTTCCTCCCGCGTCCTACTTTGGTCCCACAGGATGCCGCCAACTGCTACAAGAAGAACAAGACCAATCACTAAGGCCATCTTGCGTCTCTTCAATCGTACTCCGCTCCCTTCAATGTCAGCCAGCTACTGGTGCTAGAGCCGGGTCTTCAGCAACCTACCGCATCAGGAGAGCTGCCCTATTCCGTTTTGTGAGCGGTTGTCTGTGACGTGGTTCCCAGGACACTCAGTGAGAATACCCGTATCACGATGCCCGGCTATGCGAAAGAGCATCGTGTTGTTGAGTACAGCCTGCCCTAGAGGGTAAAGGCCGCGAATCGCAAAGCGGTTTGCCAGCAACTGTTCAACTCTCGTCAGACTCCAAGTTGGCCCCGACGAACTCCTGGCCAGTACCGACATACGTCTTGGCCTGCGTTTCGTACATCTCAGCATAGAGGCCCTTTGCGGACAGCAACTGCGCATGGGTTCCCGATTCCACGATGCGCCCATCGTCAATCACGTAGATTCGATCCGCTATCCGGGCAGCACCGAGCCTGTGCGTCACGATGACTGCCGCCTTTCCTCGCGATACGCTCCGGAACGTTCGATAGACGTCTGCCTCCTCTAAAGGGTCAATAGCCGCAGTGGGCTCATCGAGGATGATGGCGTCATGGACCCGGTAGATGCCACGGGCAATAGCTATCCTTTGCCACTGGCCACCCGAAACATCAGTGCCGCCGAACTCGCGCCCGAGCATATCATCGTAGGCGACGACCTTCACCTTCGCGCTGGCAACTGCTTGCTCAAACCTCTCCTGGGACTCATGCCTCACGTCACTGATGGTGACGTTCTCCCGCAAAGTAGCGCTGTACCTTCCGTATGTCTGGAACACCGCACTGATCTTTTCAAAACAGTGGCGCAGCCTGCTGTCTGCGCCGCGAATGAAAACCTTGCCTTCGTCAGGCAGGTACAGACCCATCAGTAGCTTGGCCAGCGTCGATTTGCCGGCACCGTTCGGCCCCACGATGGCCACGGTCTCGCCTTCATCGACGTACACACTCACATCGTCCAGCACTTTCTTGTCCTTGTTGGCCGGGTAAGC
This sequence comes from Dissulfurispiraceae bacterium, assembly GCA_035477855.1. Classification (GTDB taxonomy): domain Bacteria; phylum Nitrospirota; class Thermodesulfovibrionia; order Thermodesulfovibrionales; family Dissulfurispiraceae; genus JAAYUK01. The sequence continues at coordinate 8,525 of DATIKF010000007.1, read as the reverse complement.
GAAGCTGACGCGGTCGGCAAGCAAGGTCGTAGCTCTGGTGCGGTCGGGTCTTCCGGCGGGATGGGGCTCACATGCAGCGCGGTCCTCCTGCAGGCCAAGAAATTCCACGAAATTCCTGGCTTTGCCGACCTCCTCAGAGAAGTTGCCCAGATGGAGGTTGACGATCTCACTGAAAGTCTCGAACATGATTTCTACGGAGACAAGCACCGCGACAAACGCTCCCGCCGAAATGGTTGCTTGATGGAACGCTCTGATAAGGAACATGATGATGAGCAGATAGGCGCCCACCGTCGCCAGGTTCAGCGGCATTTCGCGATATAGGACCTTCCGCCTGGTGCCCAGTTCGGTTCTCCCCAGGTCGCGGAGGCCGTCGATGTACCGTCTTCTCAGATAGGAGTACGCGCCCAGGATTCTCGTCTCTCTATAAAAAGGCTTGCCCACGATGTGCTGTTCATCGATCTCGATCCGCCTCCTCTTGGGAGCCTGAACGTCTTCCAGATCCGCGAAGGCGGAGGACTTGACGATCTGAGACAGAATGACCGGCGCAAAGCATATCGGTATGGCCACGACCAGCACGGGGCTGAGCCGGAACAGGTAGATTCCGATGAACGCCAAGTAGGACAGGTAGAAGGTAGACAGCAGAAGTCCGGTGCGTGCGACAGTATAGGCGTAGTCCGCGCCTTCTCTGGACTTGTTCATGACATCCAGCGTATCCGGTTGCTCAAAGGCTATTGGCGACAGTCTTGCCGCCTTCTCGTGGAGGAGGAACAGAAACTTCCCTGCGGTCAGGTGCCTCATGGTCTGTCCCGTGAAATTGTCAATGCCGTTGAGGACCTGGTTGACCACAAGCGAGGCAGCGATCATCAGAACTCCCAGCATGGCCTGCCTAAGGTCCTGACCCTGGATGGCGGCCAACAGACCATCGAACAGAGCCTGAGTGGCCAGAGTGATGAGCCCCAGGGAAGCCCCATGGAGCAGCGAGACGAGCATGCTGAGGATGATGGCCGCAGGGAAGAAGCCAAATAGAGTCCGATAGAGGAGCCCCACCACCTGAAGGAAGCTCAGCCGGCCGCTCATCGGTACCAACTCCGTTGTTCTTCGAACATGCGTCTATAGAGCCCATCTCTTGCCATGAGTTCCTGGAACGTTCCCTGCTCGACGATCCTCCCCTCATCCAGAACCAGGATCAGGTCTGCAATGGTGGTCGACCCCAGTCGGTGGCTGATGAATATGGTCGTCGATCCCTCGCTCATCTCGTGGAAGTCGCTGTAGACCTGACTCTCCGTCATCGGGTCCAGTGACGCCGTAGGTTCATCAAGGATTCTGAGGGGTGCGCGGTTGAGCGCCGCACGCGCCAAGGCGACCCTCTGCCACTCGCCCACCGAGATGTCCCTGCCACCCTCGACCTTGCTGCTGAGGATGGTATCGAGCCCCGATTCCAGTCCGCCCACAGGGACGCGGAACGCAGTCAATGCACTCTGAAGTCTATCTTCGCCGCTCCCGTCTTCGAGATCTTGTATGGAACCCAGCAAAAGATTCTCTCTTAGGGACAGCGAGTAGCGTGCGAAGTCCTGAAACAGCACCGATACCAGGCCTTTTATCTCCGCGTTGCGGTACTCGGCAATCGGCCGACCGTTGATGAGTATCTCTCCGTCGTAGCAGTCATACATCCCCATGATGAGCTTGACTAGTGTCGTCTTCCCCGAGCCATTGACCCCGACGAATGCGTAGTGCTTGTTCGCAGTGATGCGCAGGCTCAAGTTCCGCAGAACGTGGCGGTCGGAGTTCGGGTACCTGAACGAGACGTCTCGGAACTCGAGTGACTCGAAGGTGCACGACTTCGGGCGGTCGGTGGCGCCTGCCTGAGTGGCCAACCCGGAGAAAAAGGAGAGATCTCTGAAGTAACCGGCTTTCTTCGTCAAGGTATCCACGTATTCGGTGAGCCTCCAGGCAATCGCCTGGATCAGGTCGTTGGACGAGTTCACGAGCGCCATGAACATGCCAACGGACATTGCGCCGGCGAACGTGGGCCGCAGGAGAATCAAGCAAGTGATGACCATCATCGCGGACGTGGCAATGGAGCCGGTCTTCATTCGCACGTAAGACTTGACCGTGATTCTGGCGGTCTCCTTCCTTGCTTCCTCGAACAGGTCGAGCCACTGCCGGTTGACCGATTCACTGAAGCCGAAAACGGCCCTTTCGTTCAAGAAATCGCGGCCGACCAGGACATCGCTCAGGTAGTTGCTTCTGCGTCGCTTGGCGCTTGTCTGTCGGGACACAGCATACGTGGCCTTCCCGCTGCTGTAGGCCAGGTAGATCAGGGGACCCGCACAGAGGAGAATCAAGACCATGCTCGGAAACGCATGATAGCTGACGATAGCTGCGAGACCAAGGATTCGTACCAGCAATGCTCCCAGCCCCAGTGCACTCAACAAGGTCTGCACCACATTCTTCTCCGGGTTCTCGAAGACACGCAGAATGAGGTCTTGCGCCGCACCATCCTCGTACACGTCGTACCTCAGACCGGCGCATTTCTCTCCAAGGTGCGCTCTGAGCGGAACCCGAATATCGGCCTCCAGTCTTGCGGCCAGGTAGTCCTTTACTGCCGTGAGCAGCCACAGCAGGGCCATGAGGCCCACGACAAGCGCTGCACGGGCAAGCGCAAGGCTCAAGCTCTCTTGTCCCAGCACGTGATCGATGAGGGCAGATAAAGCCAGGATCTGGAGCGTTGGCGTGAGGGAGATAATGAGAAACACGGCACAAAGCACGGCAGATGGGAGCGGGCTGCACGCCACCGGTATCCGGAAGAAGTCACGAAACCTGTAATGCGGTCTCCAGAGTTCTATTGGCCCACCTGCTCGGTCAAGTCCGATCGCTTCGGACCAGCTCCCTTTCGACTCGGCGTCGCCTACCTGCAATCCCAGTACCGGGCGGTAGCCCCCCCGATACCGGCGGCAATCAAGCTCTTCTCGAGTCCCACCCTCCCGCCCTGTTCGGGTGTCTCGCCTCATATTTGGCACGAAGGGACCCTTCCTGTTACACTATCGCCTATCGGGTCTTGCACCACTATGCTGACTCCACTCACCACCTTCCCCCTCTAGAGTAATCTTACATAGCCTGCTATTGACTATAGAAACGGTAATGAAGACGTTGTGCTCAGGAATTTCCTGTGATACTAACCGACGGGCGACTCGTCGCCTGGGAGAGGCTCGAGTGATTCTCCCGTATACGGATGACCATGGTACGACTTCAGTGTAGTCCTCGTTGTCTCCTTTGAGAAAGTAAAGGTCAGGGCCACTTCTCCCGACTATGCGATGGAGAGTCAAGTCTCCGAACTTGCTCTCGTATAGCACGATTTCGCCGACTTGATAGAAAAGTCTGCTCTGAACATGGACCTCTGAACCATCTTCGATTGTTGGGGCCATGCTGTTTCCATGGGCAGTCATGGTAAGAACATTCTCCCGGAGGAAGTCTCTGACCAGCAGATTCCGTCGGGTTTTCACTTCCATAAGAAATTGGTCAGGCAGCATTTCAGAGTTCTCCTCTGGACACCAAAAAGCTAACATATCCTTGGATGAGTTGGTCAAACTCCGCACAATTGCCCTTGTGAATATCCCCACTGGTCTGGTTTGCCTTATACGCGCATCCCCCACCGCACACATATTTATACGCGCAGGATAGACAGGTATCCATCTCATTCACATTTCGGTTCCTCCACTTTGCCAACCAAGATTCTTCGAGTCGATACCCGTTTCCGCCTCTCTTGCCCACCTGAAATGCGTCTTCCGCACTCCCCCACCAACAAGTGCTGATGTTTCCAAAGGGGCCGAAGACGAACTGGTTCTTGCTGGCTCCACAGAAAGAGTCCCTGGGGATGAACATCCTGCCCGCCAGGCTACGGTTTATATAGTCCATACCGTGGAAATCCAGTTTGAAAATCAACGGTTTTACCGGCCGTAGCTCCTTCAGCACAGCTCGAAGCAGGTTCATTTCGGGTACTCGCCCTCCCCCACACCCTGCATCCGTAATGGGGTAGAGATACGCAGAGAAACATCCTGAGTGGTTCCACCCCTTGCCCAACACGAAGTCATTGAGTTCCTTCAAGTAGGGTATGTTCTCAAAGTCCACGTTCACGCGGAGTTCAATCCTTCTGTTGGCACTGATAAGAAAATCCACGGATTCAACGACGGCCTGAAACGAATTGACTCCGTGAGAGATCGGAACCCTCCGGCGATTGTGTATTCTCTCAACGCCGTCCAATGTAACCTGCGCCGAGCTTATATTGAACTCCTCAACTGCATCCACTAGGGAGGCCGTATCAAGACCGTTCGTAATGCACATGATGTCGTGTGAGACAGGCATCTGCGGACATCCTCTGAAGAAGACCCGAAACCACTCCTTGTTCGGCTCGGCCAAGGGCTCGCCCCCCATCATGGTGAATGTGACCACCTTAGGCTGATATCTGTATATCAGCTCATTGACTTGGTTTCTCATCAAAGATATTTCCGTGACTTCAATTCTGTCTGTGCTTCGGTTCATGCCCGCTTCGAAGCAGTACGGGCACCGCATATTGCATGCGTACGAAGGCAAAAGGACTAGGTTGAGTTCGGATGGTCTTGACTGGGCAAGAAGAGCTTTCAACCTGTCTTCGTACTCCTTGTACGTGGGGTCGAGTTCCGCTTGGCATTCATCGGGGGCAACGATTTCGTGGGTACCAAGCAATAAATCAAAGATGATCATGCGTTCCTGGTCAAGTTCGAAAACCTTGTGAAACTGGCCAACGGTTCTCATTTGAGCACCCCCAGCTCAAATAGGCTACGAATGAACTCCTGCACAGACCCTTCCATGTCCAAGCAGACGGTATCGTCGATGTCGCCGTTCTTGGAGATATTGGTCGTCATGCAGCCACCATTGCACATTCCGACGTACTTGCACGCCAAACACTTCGCGTTCTTAGAGATGCACTGCTTCCGCCACTGCATGAGTCTTTCGTTCATAGCAAGGCCGCTATGATAGGTGCCAACAGAGAATGCCTTCATGCCGGCGATGTCAACGCATGGATATATGTGACCGTCAGGATAAAAGCAATAGACCCCCGGTGTAACGGCGTCACAGCCAGATAGCCTTGGTCCGGCAGGAGCGCCACCTAACCAGTACCTGTAGACGCTTGAAAGAATGGATGTCTCGCCACCTCTGATCATGTCATCGGTCATCAGCCCACTGCAGTCGTTCTTGAGGCGAAAAAGCATGGGATAGTAGTCTCTCTGCGGGATAACGCGCTCAGCGTACCCATGGTCGTAAACTCCACGAAACTGGATCTTCCCAAAGCCCACGAAGGCCTTCTTGTTGTCCAAGATACCGTTCTGTTTCAGGTCAACCATCAGTTCCCTGACAGTGCCGACGTTGGCCGTGGTCAGAAGTATGTTGACCAACACACTGGCGTTGGAGAAATTGGCCAGAATGCGCCTTATGCTGGTCATAGTTTGGCTGTATGTGCCCTCTCCAAACCTGCTCATTCGCTCTTGGTCATGCACTTCCCGGCTACCGATGAACGTCACCCTGAAGCTGGTAATCAGGTCCTCGAACTGGTGGAAGATGTCGTAGAAGAAGTCAATGTCGACGGTGTTGGTTACTATGCTAACCCTATGGTGATTCGCCTTGGCTCTCTCGAAGATGTAGGCCACGATTTCCCTGTTCCTTCGAAGCAGCGGTTCCCCACCGAACAGGTCAAAGGCGACGCTCTGGTCCCGACCCGTAAGCAACTGGACGGAGTCAAAGAAGCGATCAACCAATACGGGGGTAATCGTCATGTGGCCAAACTCGCGTTCGTACCCGCTGTAGCAGAAGTTGCAGGCAAGGTTGCAGGCATTCGTCACATGCAGCATGAAGGTCGGCTGTAGTGACTTAGGCCTGGCAAAGACATTCAGCGCAAGGTCCAAATTCTGACGGTCGACAACTGGGTCGGACACGATGAATTTCAGTCTAAGCAGCGCCTCGACAATCTCCGCATCAAGCATGCCGAATCGACTCTGGCTCCATGCCAGCATACTCTTCGCATCCGTGAAGATGTAGTAAGCGAATGTCAGGGAGTTGAACAACACCAATCGACCAGGAATCTCAACTTCCTGTACGTACTTCGTTTTGTACAAATCTCGTCCCCTCAAAATGCGGCCATCAAACAGTGTTGTGGCAGTCACCAACCACAATTAGTCACTCTATCTGCGGCATTCCGAATCATCGAGGGGCTTTTCGGGTGGCCCTGTTGCGCCACGTGGCGACTCCTTCTAGGTCATCAAGGCGTCGTCCTTCCGAGCGCTGTACATGCAGGCAGCAACGTTGAGAAGTTCTTCCAGTTCTTCTGTGGAAAGGTCCATCCAGGTCTTCAGCTCTTTATCCTCCACACTAACACCTCCTTTCTCGCAACTAACGACCGCCGGTGACCTACCACAACACTGCTTTTCCAGTATATGTATTCCGGAGGTGGCATGTCAACCCCCCAAGTTTTGCGGTGCGTGTCAAGCCTCGGTAGGCAACCCCGCCGGATTCATGCCGGAACCTGGATCTTCGAGATTTCCCTGAGCACCCACTTGACCCAGGGTTTTGCCGCGTGAGGACCCTGCAAGGCTGGGAGCGAGCCTCTGATCCAAGCCGCCGGGTCTCTCTGCAGTTCGTCGAGATGCTCGCGTAAGGCTGCCGATGTAGCCGGCAGGCGGTGTTCCCGGGCCTTCGTCCTGACTCGACCGTATACTCCGCAAGCTCGCCGTTGGCTCTAGCCGCCAGCAGACGGCCTAGATAGTCGGCACCGGACCGGCTCCAGCGGGCTCCGTGACGCTTCATCCGTCGCGCCGCGTGTGGAAGACCTGGCCCTCCACGGCGCCCAGTGTCTGGGCCACGTCGCTTTGGCAGATACCGTCCCAGTTGTTAGCCAGGTACCTGCGGAGTTCTCCAAGCCTGTCTCTTTGCTTGCCCCGGCTTGTCCGTTCCCTGGCCCTGAGCACCTGGTCCACCGCCGACCAGTGGCCGGACACTATGGCCTCGCAGAGTTGACTGTACGCCTCGTGATGGCAGCCAAATGCTCCCCGCAGGGCCCGCCGCAAGTGATAGCGGTCAAGCCGGTACACCGCCTGCGGGAAGTACTCCCTGCCTTACTTGATCCATTTGGCACCGTCGCCGCCAAGACTCACTGGACAGTTGTGTGCCAGGTCCCATCGGTGACCCATGTCAGCTACCGACTCCCGCCAAAAGGACCCCCCTCCCATGACCGCGGTCATCACTCGCCGGTTCATCAGCACCTGCCGGCCGGTGCCTGCCTTGGCCTTACCTTCGTACGCAATGGCCATCTTGAGACCGATCCAGTGCCTCCTCTTGCCCCTGTCCCGGCCCCGCACTACCACTTCGTCAGCTTCGACTGCCAGCCGATCGGCCTGCCGCCGGCCGGACGGTATCTCTCCCCGCTCGAACAATCGCTCTTGCCGCTCGGCCGCCAGTTGGGCCGCCTGACGCCCAGCCCGCTGGGTAGCGTGCCACACGGTCATGGCCGCTGCTTCCATCAGTCGCCGTGCCGTTTCCTGCACCAGGCGATGCACGCCCTGCTCCAGTTCTCTGATGTCCCTTCCCAGCGATAGAAGCTCGTACATACCCTTGAACAATAGCAGGACCAGGTTCCCCGCCTCACGAATGACCACCACGAGACCTCCCCTTCCTTTGGTCGGGGTGGCTGTCCTTTGCGGGACAACCTCGGAGAGGTCTCATTCTCTATCCACCTCTTCTATGCGTACCGCAATGTTACACGCTCAGTTGCCTCACGAAAAAGCCGTCGCCCCGCCGGCCGGCTGCCCCTCAGACTGCATTCTTGGGCGAGACAGCCACGCAACGATTCCTAAGGCGGCCGGCGCCAAACCGGGGGCGCTGATGAGCAAACCCACCGCAGTGACCGAGTCTGCGGTCTCCCATGTGCTCCAAACTACGGTGATTCCGACCGCTACTGTTGATGCTGAAGCCGCGATGCTCGCCAACCAGACCATGGCAAAGTCCCTGTTCGGGAATGGCTGCCTATAGCCGCTCATGTTGGGTCATTTCAAAGAACGCATCCCTGCTGCATGACTGCAGTCGAATCTGCATCACTAGCGCAGACTCTGACTTCTCTCGCGGACGGTTACCTGAATGAGATGGGAATGGCATAGTACTTTCGAGCTTCTTCAGGTTCATCTCCCGCATCCCAGGAGTGTCTGTCGCCGCTCACGTAATTCCCCATGGGTCAACCACGCAATTCCCCACGGTCACAATCATGTAATTCCCCAGGGGGACGCTCACGCAATTCCCCACCCGGGCGTCATTCGGTTTCGTCAGCCCTTGGCAATCACCTCCTTTTGAGGTGATGATGCGGTGGCGGTCAGGAGGACGCCTGGCCGCATGCGCGGTCTGTAGCTGGGCCCATCCATGACCACGTGATGGGAAGCGTTGACCAACCGGTCAAGCGCACCCTCGGCAAGCACGGGGTCCGCAAATAGGTGATACCATTCCTG
>DATIKF010000006.1:0-3121 GCA_035477855.1 Dissulfurispiraceae bacterium | reverse complement strand
GAGACGAGAACATAGCTTTCCTCGCGCGGAACATTGCGCGATCCAAAGAAGTGCACCCGCTGTTTAAGATCATCGTGGCCAGCGCGCTGCAAAAGATCGGCGAGGACATGGCAGCTGAGAAAATCAAGGAGGGCGAGAATGAGCGATAAAGAAGTTGCCGTACGAACCAATGTATCCATCGACCCGCAAGCGTTGATCGCGTCCGCGATTGACAAGGGCACTCCGATTGAAGTGATGGAAAAGCTCTTGAACATGCGCGACAGGATCAGGGCTGAGCAGGCCGAGATGGCTTTCCGCGAGGCTATGAAGAACTTTCAGGATGAGTGCCCTGTCATCAAGAAGAAAAAGAAGGTGCTGAATAAGAACAGCACTACCGAGCGCTACCGGTATGCACCGCTGGAGGACATACTAAAACAGGTTCGCCCGCTTCTGTCAAAGCATGGATTTTCGTATACGTTCACCACGCAGCAGGACGGGACCAGCGTCACCGTGACGTGCCGCGCGCACCATGAAGCGGGGCACACCGAAGAATCGTCCTTTAGCGTACCGGCTGAATTTGAGCACATGACAAAGCAGCAAGAGTCAGGTTCGGCGCTGACATACGCGAAGCGGTATTCATTTTGCAATGCGTTCGGGATTATGACCGGAGACGATGATAACGACGGGAACACAGGTCAAACTCGCGATGGCGACCGAGAGCCGACTCCACAGGAAAAACTCAACGCGCTACCCGACAAGATCAAAGACGGAATGAAGGCCAACGGGATCACCACGGTCAATAAGGCGTTGGCGTTCTGCGAGGCCCACAAGTGGAACGAGGAAACAATGAACTCCGAGCTTAACAAGATGGCCGACAATGCTTGAATACAATGAGGAAACCAGGGTGCACTATATCGACGGGATGAAAATCCCGTCGGTATCGCAACTCTTGCCGAAGGACGAGGTGTGGGTTGACGATGAAACCTACGAGGCCGCGCGGATTGACGGTGTTGACCGGCATTCGCGTATCGAGAGATACCTTGACACCGGCGACACAAACTTCGACCTAATGCTTGAAAAGTTCGCGGAACTTGTTGACACGCGCAAGCCCGGCAAGCTCTTGCTTCACGAGCAACCGCTGTTTTCGCGCAAGCACATGTTTTGCGGAAAACCAGACATGCTGTGGGAGCTTGAAACGTGGGACCAGAAGCGCTCCTTCGGCCGGTCGGTCAAGCACGCGCTACAACTCGCGGCGTACGACATTCTGCGCAAGGAGAACGGCTTAGGCTCAAACGATGAGTGGTGGGTTCTCGTGTGGGACGGCGAGGACTGGAAGATGCGCGACGTGTTTAAAAATTACCAGGATTCGCGAAAAATGTTCTTGCAACTTGTGTCGTCGTATTGGTATTATGCCCCTAAGCAAAGAACAAGAAAGGAGGAGTCATGAGAGGCCACCCATTCTCAGAACACGCCGACATCAACGGAGTTTTACCCGACGAGAAGTACGCGCCGCCGCGCATGATCGAAGCAGACGGCTACGTCGATTACATTGAGTCCTGCGATGAGTGCCCGTGCTATCAGGACACGCACCGCCGCTGCCGTCTGATTGCGCGCGTCTCGGTATCGCTTAATCCGCGCGTTGAGGACAAGTACACGATTCATCCAGATTGCCCGTTAAAACTTTACACAAGCAAGGAGGTTAAGAGATGAGCGAATTTAAAGAAGTAAAAGACGACGGTGGACCTGTTTTCCCGAGCGAACAGGGAATGATCAATGGAACATGGAACCAGACCTACGAAGGAGGAATGTCTCTCCGCGACGAGTGCGCGATGCGAGCGATGCAGGCCGACTGGTCGTCTAATGGCGTGGCAAATCCAGCTTTCGTTCCTGAGTGTACGCAAGAATCACTCGATAAATGGGCCACGCTTTATTACCGCGTGGCCGACGCAATGCTTGAAGCGCGCAAAAAGTAGTTGACGATTATTATGTCTCTTTGTATATTGTATTCATGGCACTGACGGTAACTGCTCGCCTCCGCGAGTGCCACAAAGCACTAGGGCCGCACTACCCCCGCGAGCAACCCGAAAGGGTGGGGTGAGTGTGGCCCGTTTTTATTTCGGGAGGAATGATGGCTCAACGTAGGATGTTCAGCAAGACGATTATCGAGTCAGCACGATTTTTGAAAATGCCTATAGAATCACAGGTTTTATACTTTCATCTTGGGTTACGAGCAGATGATGATGGAGTTGTTGAGGCTTACCCGGTACTTAAAATTCTAGGTACAGCGGAAGATGCCCTAAGGGTTCTTGTGGCGAAACAATTTATTAAGATTTTAAACGAAGACTTAGTGGCATACATAATTGACTGGAACGAACACAATACCATTAGAGCGGATCGTAAGGTTGATAGCATTTACAAAAATCTACTCATACAGATGCTTCCAGATGCAAAACCAAAAAAACCAAAACCACGCGCCGATACAGGTAAACCTACTGGACAACCAATGGACAACCAATGGACGGCACAGGTTAGGTTAGGTAAGGATAGTATAGGTGAGGATAAAAAAGATATATGCGATGAATCGCGCGATATTGCTTTTAATACGTTTTGGACACTTTACGATAAGAAAAGAAATAAAGCAAAATGCATCACCCTCTGGAAAAAAGTTTCTCCCGATAATTATAATACCATATTCGATCATGTAAAACAATATGTGGCGTCTACGCCTGACGTTGCCTACCGTAAAGACCCTGAGCGATACATAAAATACCAGTGCTGGAATGATGACATTATTGCCGGTAAAGGTGTTGACAAAAACGAGTTCGGGTGGTGCCATGATTAAGAGATTTTTGATTTGGCTTAACTGCCACTGTCTAAGCAATAGAACAACGTCCGCGATATACGACTATCTCAATTTGAGGAGCAAGTAATGGACATCCGCGCATACATGTCATCAAAGGGCTGGACGTGGAAGGAGCGGAATAACAGCGCGATACTGAACTGCCCGTTTTGCGGGGACACTGAAAAGAAGTTTGCGGTATCACTGAGCGACGGCGCGTTCAACTGCCTGCGCCTGAATAACTGCGGCCGTAAGGGATCGTTTACCGACCTTCAGCGGGCCATGGGTGACAAGCCGGTACAC
>DATIKF010000005.1:0-3550 GCA_035477855.1 Dissulfurispiraceae bacterium | reverse complement strand
GGAGCGGCGGCGTGATTACAACAAAGAACGGCCGCACAGTGCACTGGGAGATCTGACGCCCAGTGAATTTGTCAGGCTTGAGGAAGAAAAACTGGTTGCGACCACTTAATTGAACGTGGCACTATGACTGGGGGTAGGTCCCCGGGGCTCTGGCGAAGCCCTGCGCCAAGGCCGAACGACTGAATTCAGTCGACGACAAAAGAACAGCTTTTGGCTGTCGGCTGGAATGATAGGTTAGACCATTGCTGTAAACAAACCGTTGTCTGTCCCCGTTATTCAGTCATTTCCGTCCCACCCTATTTCCACCCGTATTTTGTAATAAAAAAAAGCGGCTGGATATTAAACGCCAGCCACTTTACTAAAATCAGTTACATCTGATAGTGGATTCAAGAGTCACTTTATTATCAATAATTCCCGTAAACTGCTTGCCATTACTACAAGTGAAAGTTCCTTTGCCAGAGAATTTACCATTGATAAATTCACCTTCATATTTATCGCCATTTGCATAGGTATAGATTCCTTTGCCGTGGAATTGACCATTAAGAAATTCACCTATGTATTTATCGCCATTTCCATAGTTTCGAGTTGCCTGGTATACACCGGCAGGAATTCCAGGTGCAGAAACGCTTTTTTGTGCATCGGAAGGAGGAGTACCGGAAACAGAAGTACCTCCCGCTCCGAACTGCAACTGGTAGCGTGTGCCATTATTGTCTGTACCGTCTCCGAAGCCGGAGGGGTAGATGCTTCTGTTGTAAGTGGGTTTGATGTCCATCGTGATGCTGATGACAGTTCCTTTGTCTCCACGCAGAATGCCCTTTCCGGTTCCTCTGGTGGCAGTCGTGGTTGTGGTGACTGAACCGGCATGCCCCCCCCATGCGTTGCGGTAGGTGCCTTTAGAGACCTCTCCGTCTGCAAATATGGCGGTATAGTTCCCGTAGAAATCTTCTCCTGTTGTGAGGTTGCGAGCTGTCATAATGCCGTTATTGAATCTGTATTCAATAGCAAAGACGAATTCTGTGCCGTCTTTGAGGCTGAACATGCTGCCGGGGATCATGATCGGGCCGGTTTGTGTCGGTGGTGCCACGGCGCAGCCAGAAAGCATCAGGGACAGAAGGATGATGAAACCAATCTGTTTTTTCAGGGAATTGCTCCGATATTGAGCTTGATTTTGTGAGTGGTTGATTTGCCTCGCGAACTCTCCTGCAGCCTTGTTACGCTCGCTCATATTTCTTTTCGGCTTAAGATGATCATTTGTTGTTTTGCTCCTTTCAACGAAATGACTACCGACAACAATAGCAGTTCTTCTCATGTAAATTCTCCTCTCATTTATTTGGCCAACGCGGCGGATGAGCGTGCGGCAGTTTGCGCGCTCGATCCGTATTGTTCGGCGCCTCTATTTGTATGCCGAACGGATCGGCTCGCGCAGTACCGTTCAGTTAATAATCCGCCGCGTTCGGCCTTGGCGCATTTCCTTTTTTGTATTAACATCTTAATTTCAGATTGCCTTGCTGTCTGTTTTTAGTCCGTAATTAATTATTGCTTTAATTATAATTTCCGGCGCGCTGGCGAAGCCCTGCGCCAAGGCCGAACGCCTGAACTCATGGGGAGCGCGGTAGTTTCGCGCGATCCCATGAAGTGAAATGTTAGCATTTTTCATATTTTTGCGGGGTCGTATTTTTTTAGTATTTTTAATGCCTTTGGATTTCTTTTGATTATAAGATCATGGATGTAGGGCCAATATTCTGAGACCAAAAGATTCCCCTGTAGATTACGCCGAACGAATCCGGCAGTCTTGAGGATACGGTGAGATTTTAAGTCCTCAAAAAATATTGGTGCTTCAAGGTTACATACGCGCTCTATTGTAGCTGCGTAACAGTCACCCTCCCGCCAGTCTGCCTTTCCTCTGATTTTTTCTCCGGTAATTATGTAAATTTCTTTGATTGTCTTTTCTGGATGGCACCTGTATATCAGCAGCAGGTCGCCAAGAGACGCTCGTTTGGAAACGCCCCATGAAATGCGTTTTGAACTTTCCAACCAGTGCCATTGGTCTTTTCTCGCCGGTTGAATCCAAATCTTTGGGACAGAATGAAAGTCTTTCTTTAGCTCAATTACTTCCAGTGGGCAGTCAGGCCAGTCATGATGCCAACATACAATGCAGTCGCATTTTTTAGGGTCGTGGCCGTGGGCTTTGAAGTTGCTTGATTTAAATTCAAATTCAATTCGGACAAGTTTCTCCTGATCGCCACTTCGGCGATATGCTATGCAATCTGGAAATTGTGGGCGAATTTCTTCAATACGAAATTGTTTCTTCCTCGCAATATGGGCAAAGAGATAGACAACGCCAATTTCATTCTGTGGAGCATACTGGAGAGGCGCATTGGTCAATGTATTTGGTCTTATTTTCTTCATTTTATTTCATGCTAACGCGGCGGATGAGCGTGCGGCAGTTTGCGCGCTCGATCCGTATTGTTCGGCGCCTCTATTTGCATGCCGAACGGATCGTCACGCGCAGTACCTTTCAGTTAATAATCCGCCGCGTTCGGCCTTGGCGCATTTCCTTTTTTGTATTAACATCTTAATTTCAGATTGCCTTGCTGTCTGTTTTTAGGCCGTAATTAATTATTGTTTTAATTATAATTTCTGGCGCTCTGGCGAAGCCCTGCGCCAAGGCCGAACGCCGATCATCAGCCGACCCCGCCAGAGACGCAAAACTGAAAAAGATAAGCGGCTATTCGGGGGCGGCTGGATGACTTTGTTCTGAGGGCTTTCATATTTGTTAGTAGATATAAGTTCTCCAGAATTCGACAACAGCCTTCAATGCTGTCATGAATTGTTTTTGTTGCCCATTCTTTGTCGTATAAATTACTAAAGATAATTGCCCTGAATATTCTTCGTGTAATTCTTCGATTTCCGCACCATGGAGTTGGATTGATTCAATTGTACCAGCTGATGAAATAGACGAATGTTGAGCTTTGTTAGGATCGATGCCGGTATAAAGATGCTTATAAGCATTTGCTATGCTTCGGATGTCCTGAAAATGACCATTTGTAGATAGCGAAATAAATCCTACATAGTCGCCGATTTTTGGATACGCACTGATTCTTGATGGGTCATGCCGTCGATAGAACGCAAAGCAATGGTCTGCCAAATGTGAGGCTGAAACTGCAGCGTTGAAAGCGCGGCGGACACATCCCGGATTGGATTCAAAGTCGTAATAGTTGCCTTTCACAAACGCTTCCAGATACTGCTGGGGTGTCATGTTCAGAGGCATCGCTCACCCCGAGCTTTATTCACAATGTCTCTTGTATTAGACAGCATGGGCTTCACATTTATCTTTTTTATTTCCTTTTCTTAATGGTCTACCTGCAAAAACCATTTGCCGCCTTTATCCAAGATTTGATATTTATAGTCACTACTGTCCGGTTAAAATAGCGCGCCCTGTAGGCCATGTTCATGTGCAGCGAGGAGCCTGTCTGACCTGAGCGTCAGTATATCAATCAGCGTTTTCCGCTCAAAGAGCGTTTCTCGTATCACACGGCTGAGCTGAAGC
>DATIKF010000004.1:0-11377 GCA_035477855.1 Dissulfurispiraceae bacterium | reverse complement strand
GGTCTGAGGTGCGGCTTACGCCGCAGGTGCGTACCTGGGAGATTGCCGGGGCTGGCGCTGATGTGAGGCAGCGTCAATGAGTGGGGAGTTATGGCAGGCTCTCATGTTTATGGTGGTGTTTGTGCTCGGTGCATGGGGAGGGCTGTTGTTGATGTGTGTGTTTAATTTGTCGCGGAGTGAAGAGGACGAACGGCCTGGATGCGTGAAAATCGGGCCGTATACGCTGTCGAATTACGATGAGGATTGCTGCTATATCAGTCATGAGTCCGGCGAGGGTGGTACGTTTAAGCGCGCCGAGGTTCTGGCGATGCTGTGCAAGTTCTACGAGGAGAAGTTCTGATGTTCAATCGCGTTATTCTGGTTGGGAATCTGACGAAGGACGTGGAGCTGAGGTATGCGCCGTCCGGAGCTCCGGTTGCAACTCTTCCGATTGCGGTTAATTCCCGGAGCAAGTCGGCGGGCGGGGAGCAGAAGGATGAGGTGTTGTTTATTGACTGCGTCGTCTGGGGCAAGCAGGCGGAGGCGTGCGGTCAGTATTTGGCGAGGGGCCGCCCGGTGCTAGTCGAAGGGCGCTTGAGGGAGCGCCGGTGGGAGCAGGAGGGCCAGAGAAGGAGCCGCGTTGAGGTGATCGCAAACACGGTGAGGTTTCTGGGCTCCGGCAAGCCTGCCGGCGAAGCTGATGCGGGGCATGAGCTGCCGCCGCCGGAGATTACCGATACGGAGCCGTTTTAGGAGGGGACTATGGCCGGACGAATATATTTGCGGCTGCGCACGGCGGCGGAAATGTACGATTATGATGTCCGGTTGCTCCGGACGAGATGTATCAGAGGGCTGATACCAGGAGCGACAAAGAGGGGAAGGAATGGCGGGTGCCTGTTGCTGCTATGGATGCGATGCTGGAACAGTGCGTGCCGGTGAGGAGAAATAAGGCATGGAAAAAGGGGGAGATGTCATTGTTTGCGAAGCATCATGTTTGATGATGGCGGGGCATCATGATCGTTGTCAGTTGCTTTGATTTCTCAACAAAAATGGTCAGTCCCTGGGCCGATGCCGGATATCTATGCTATTGCGTCGATACACAGCACCCACAAGGGCACACGCGCGACGGCAATATTATCCGCGTAGGTGCCGATATGTTGGATTGGTTACCGCCGAAAGGAAATATCGTTTTTGCGGCGTTTTGCCCGCCATGCACTGATATTGCGGTGTCTGGTGCCAAGTGGTTTAGAGATAAGGGATTAGGTCGCTTAATCCGTTCGCTTACATTGTTTAAGCGATCTGTTGATCTGGCCGAGCTTATAGGGGCACCGTATCTGATTGAAAATCCAGTGAGCACAGTAAGCAGCTACTGGAGGCCGCCAGATCATATCTTTGATCCGTGTGATTACGGGGATCCCTGGACAAAGAGAACGTGCCTGTGGACAGGCGGGGGCTTTGTAATGCCCCCGAAAAACAGGGTGGAGCCGACGAGGGGGAGCAAAATGCACCTGATGCCGCCGAGTGAGGAAAGGGCTAATCTTAGAAGTCAAACTCCCGAAGGATTTGCCAAGGCGGTCTATGCTGCTAATGCCATGGCTGGTGCGTCATGCCGGTGAGTCTGAAGGGGTTTGGGCCGCGCAAGCGCCGGGCGTGCCCGTAAGGAGAAATAAGGCATGGAAAAAGGGGTAGACGTTGTTTGTGAGGCATCGTGCTGTGCTCATTTCGTCGGGGGGGCGTGCTCTGTGTGGACTATGGCGGCGCCGCTCCGCATAGGGCCTGATGGACATTGTGAGGGGTATAAATTTTATGCGGCGGGGAGAGAAGTGAATGACGAACAGACAATTTGAGCTTATTTTTGAGGATGCTGTTGAACGTGAGCGGGCGACGCTGTGCCAGAAGGCGAATGAGTATGCCAGAGGAGACAGGCTGAGCAATTTCAAGCTGGCCGGCGCGCGGCAGGAATGTACGCCTGAGCGGGCGCTGGAGGGGATGATGGAGAAGCATTCGACGAGCATCCATGATTGCATAGCAGATATAGAGCGCGGGCAGGTTGCTCCGCTCAAAGTGTGGCGCGAAAAGATAGGTGATGCGAGGAATTATCTCCTGCTGCTTGAGGCATTAGTTGCAGAGCGCTTGGGCGAGGTGCCGTGATGCCTACATTGAGTACTCTCGAGCAGTTGCAGCGTCTGTCGGCGCTCACTGGCAAGGCGCTATACTCGTGCCAGGCCTGTGGTCAGGTATTCTTGGATATGTCTGAGCGCGCGCGCTCAGGGGCCAGGCATGAGCTTTGTACAGAGTGTTCCGGGCAGCGGCTGCGTCAGCGGGAGGTGCAGCGGGCATGGTGGGCGCGCAAGACGCCGGAAGAGCGCAAGGCGCTGTATTGGAAAAATAAAAACAGGCAGCGAATTCGCATACTGAGCGATGAGGAAGTCGCATCTAAGCGGGCGATGTTGAGCAGGCATGGCGAATCCGCAGCTTGAAAATGGCTTTGTTCGCATCGCGAACGAGCTGTTGGAGGCTCTGGCGCGCGCTCAATTGAGCGGGAATGAGTATAGGATTGTCCTGTGCGTCTTGCGCCGGACGTACGGGCACAATAGAAAAGCAGGCGACTTCGCTCTTCACGATTTAATCTCATTATCGGGGTTATCGAAGGTGCGATGCTGCCAAGTTTTGGCTATCCTTTTGGCGCGGAATGTGATAATTTCTTCGTCATCCGACGGGAATAAAAGCAGGCGCCTTTCCATCCAGAAAGATTATGAAAAATGGGTGATGCCAGACGGAAAACGTTTCTCAAAAGTGAAACAAACATTTCTCAAAAGTGAAACAAACATTTCTCAAAAGTGTAACAAACGTTTCTCAAAAGTGAAACAAACATTTCTCAAAAGTGAAATCATTACAGTAAAAGATAAAGACAAAAGACAAAAGACAAAAGAATATATATATGAATTTTCTGAGTTGTGGAAATTGTATCCGCTGCAAGATGGAATGCGCGATGCTGAAAAGGCATACCAAAACTCTGTTCTTTCGGTCATAGATGCAGTAAATATTAAAAGAGCTCTCGACAATTATCTGCTTCATCTCAGAGCAAATCCTTGGAAAAATCCGAAAACCGGAAAAAGATGGTTTGAATCATGGCAAGATTGGGTGCATTATCGGGAGCCGGAGCATGAAAAAAGATTAGAGGCTCTTCTAAGTGAACTGAAGGTTGATATTGCTGGTATGTATCGCTCTTTAGAGGGTATGGCGCTTGAGCGGCAGGAAGGCAAGATGAAGCAAGTGAAGGGAAAAGAGCGGATTGTAGCTCTGTTGGAGTCGGGCGCGTGGTCTTTAGCCGTCTATGATGAGTATTGTAAAGTGTGCGCAGAGCTGCGCCTGCTGCCGGGACATGCGCCTGAGCGGATTGATTTGCAGCGTAAGATTGCGAAGCTTTTTACTCCGCAAAACAAAGAGGGGGTTGCGCATGAGTAAGGTTTTTACTGGTAGTTCGCCGAACTCGCTGAAAGAGGCGATGCGGCCTCGCGCACATGAGGCGGCTATAACGCTCCTGCCGGGCGATGTGCTTGCTCGTCTCGGAGCGGTCGAATCGGCGGCGCGGCGCAGTTCTGATGAGCGCGCGACCGCGCGGAATGATGGCGATATGCCAAGCTCTGCCGGGCCTGATGCCGGGCCTGATGCCGGAGAATCGGACGACATTCCAGGGGCTCATTCATGAGGTTTTCCGGCGGCGGCGGTATGCAGGACGGTATGCAGGACGGTATTAATTATCGTATATCATTGTTTTTGCAGGTTGTTTATGCTCATGTCCTGCTGATTGCAAATCAGCCGCACTACTCGGAAGGCCGTCCGGAGCTGCACAGGCATCATCTTCTTGCCGGCAGGCATTATGCCGGCAGGGGAAACTCGGAAGGCCGTCCGGAGCTGCACAGGCATCATCTTCTTGCCGGCAGGCATTATGCCGGCTGGGGAAACTCGGAAGGCGCAAGCCCCCCTCCCCCGGCCCGCCTGCCGCGTAAAGTCCCACCTGCCAGCGCTATCTTTCCTCGCGGTGCGGCCTTTTTTTGTGTTATATGCTTATGTCGCCTTATTTTTTCACCGGCGCACATGGGCGCTTTTTTGTATTGACAAATATGTTTTTTTGTTGTATATTTCTTTCAACTTGTTTAGATAGTCCACTTTCTGAGAGGTAAAAAGAATGGGCGGAGATGGCAGCGGCAGAATTGCAGAGGGTTCGACGGTGGCTGAGCTGCTTATGAGCGATGAGCAGTTTGCCGATAATGTACGCATCAAGACCGTGCAGGACTACAATGCCATTGTTGCAAAACTCGCCGCCATTGCTACAGGGCATGCAGTTGATTATGTGCTCGACTCGAAAAACGGCATACTTGTGCAGCGCCCTGCCTCTATTGCCGATGTCGTGAAGGCCGCGAAGGTGTGGGCGGAAATGACGCTGAACAAGGTAGTCGCAGACAAAAAGCAAATCGGAGACGGCTCGCAAGGCAGTCTGCTCGACTACCTTGAAGCTGCAAACGGCGTGGCAAAGGAAATAGCGGAGCATAAGCAGGAGCGCATAAAACGGAGTGAAGCAGCAGCCGAAGTGGCCGGTAAACTTGCGCGTATAGGTGAAAGCTGATGCCCCGCGTCGTGGTGCAGACCGACAAGCACGTTGCCGGAATAATCAAAGACCTCTGGGACGACCGCACCGGATTTGTAAAACATATCATCGGAGCAAGCCCGAAGGCCAATCAGGTAGAGCTGCTGGATGCCTTCGACGAGCATGACCATATCGCTATCCGCAGCGGCATCAACACTGGCAAAAGCACCTCCGAGAGCTGGCTGATACTGCATTATATCTGCTGCCGCCCGGAGAGCAAAATTCTCTGTACCTCGCCGAGCAAAGACCAGTTGTACAGTGTACTCTGGGCAGAGCTGAATATGTGGCACAAGCGGATGAATCCGCTGTTTCGTGATATGTTCATCTGGCAGAAAACACAGTTTGTTCACAAAGAGCACCCAAACTGGTTTGCAACTGCCCGCACAGCCACCAAGGACAATCCTCAGAGCCTTGCCGGAATTCACGCCCGCTATGTCATGCGGATAATTGATGAAGCCAGTGCGGTGTTTGATGAGGCCTTCGACGTTATTGAGGGCGCTACCGGCACGGAAGAAACCAAGGAACTGATGTGCGGGAACCCTACTCACCTCTCCGGCGCGTTTTACGATGCATTTCACAAAAGCAGCGACTCATACCACCGCGTGCACTGGAATTGCCTTGACAACCTTGCAAGTCTCGGCGGGATGGTTCCAGACCGCACTGTTGAGCGCATCGCCGCGAAGTACGGCACAGACAGCAATATGTATAAAATCCGCGTGCTCGGCGAATTCCCGGCAAGAGACGGAGACAGCTTCATTCCGTTTGATTGGGCTCAGGACGCGCTCATCAGAGAGGTGGCAGACCAGAAGGATTACGGTAAGGTGTTCGGCTGTGATATTGCTCGTTTCGGCTCGGACAGTACTGTTGTGGCAATCCGTCAGGGGGATGAATTCAAGCCGTACTACGAACTGAAAAACAAGAGCACTATGGAAACAGCCGGCTTCATCGCCATGCTGGCGAACAAAGAGAAGCCCACTGCCATTTTCATTGACGTTATCGGCATCGGCGCGGGAGTGTACGACCGCCTATCTGAGCTGGGCTTTCCTGTCATCCCTGTCAATGTCTCGGAGTCTCCGGCACAGGACGAACGCCGGTATCACAGGCTCAGGGACGAGCTGTGGGGAAACATGCGGGACTGGCTGGAAATGAGGCGCGGCAGGCTTTGGGACAACGAGGAGAAAGACCTATTGGGCGAACTTACGACACCGCGCTACCGGGTGCTTGACAGCACCGGGAAAATACGCATCGAAACGAAAGACGAGATGAAAAAGCGCCTGGGCAAGGACGGCGCAAGCCCGAATATCGCCGACGCACACAACCTTACGTTTGCACAGCCTGTTTCAGAGTATCGGCGCGAACTCGACGGGTTCCGGGCGGCGATGTTTAATAACGGACAAGACGAGGGCGTTATGGCATACGCGCTTGACGAGGAGGCTGGTTATTGAAATGCTGGACATGATTGACGATATTGACATAGCACCCGCTCCGGCGCACAGAAGCGCCGAAAGCTCAGCGCTGGCGGAATACGTCAAGGAGATTTTCTCGACGTTCAAGGCCGGTAGAGAACCGTTTGAGGAAGTCTGGGAAGAGTGCTGGAGCAATTTTCTGGGCAAATATCAACACAACAAAATCTGGAAAACCAAGACCGAGGGCCGGGGCGCTCGGAGTAGAATTTTCATCAAGCTGACAGCGCTGAAGTGTAATACGGCGCACGCTAAAATCAGCGATGTGCTGTTTGCCGGTCGCGGCGGCGTCCCGTTCGATGTTGCCGCACTGAATCCAGAGCAGTACAGCGTGGATGACGTGCAGGTAACAGAGGCCTTGCGCCTGATGAAGAAGAAACTCAAGGAGCATTTCAAGAAAATTAACCTGAAGCGCATAATGGATTTGGCAATATTGGAGACAGCAATATACGGAACCGGAGTACTGAAAGGCCCGATAATGTCCAGTACCCGCCGGATAAGTGCTGCCATGGAACCGACTTCGGCGGGCGGCACTGCTTTCGCTTTGCGCTCTCAATATGAGGCTGATGTCAAAGTAGATCGCGTTAGCATCTGGAATTACTATGCCGACACGAATGTTGCCAGTCCGTCAGACGGCATCGGAGAAATACACACTGAGCGCCTGCTGCCATCGGCATTACGCTTGCTTGCCGCAAGCGGATATGATGCACTGGCCATAGAAGAGGCCATTGCAAGCCACTCGTCGTTGTCCGGCGATACGGATGACCGGCAGACAGAGCTCGGGGAGCAGTTCGTCGGCGAGGCCGGCGAGAAGGACAAGCGGATAACAGTGCTGGAGTATTGGGGGCTTGTGCCGGTGAAGATGCTCAGGGCCGCCGGAGTGCAATTGCCGGAGGATGCAGACGATAGAGACAGCATCGAGGCGCTGGTTGTCCTCGCAGCGGATGGAATACTGATAAAGGCGAGTGTGAATCCGCTGCCCCGCCGTCCGTTTTACGTCTGCCCGTGGAAGGAACGTCCCGGCTCGATTTACGGAACCGGGGTGGCTGAAGCAATGCGGGATAGTCAGAAAATGGTCAACTCGTGCGCCCGGCTTATCATAGACAACAAAGCCTTGAGCGGCAACGGCATGGTCGGCATCAACATTGACCGCATTAACACCAAGCGCACCACAAACCTCGAAATATACCCCGGAAAGGTCTGGTATACCAAAGGCAATTATAGCCCACGCGAGGTTGTGGACAGTATAGCATTCCCTGACGTGACGCTGGGCTTGCAGGGGCTCATGGAGATGTTCGAGCGGTTTGCGGATGAGGAGACAGGCATCCCTCGCTATACTCATGGCGAACAGGGCAGTTTTCTAAATAAGACCGCTTCCGGCATGAGCATGCTGATGACACAGGCAAACATTAACCTGAAAACCGTTTTGGAAAACATAGACGATTACTGGATTGAGCCGATAGTGGAAATGTTCGGCCACTGGTTTCAGGAGATGGGCGAAGAAAACGCAATGCAGATTCCCTTGCGCTTCCTGGCTACCGGGACGGACAGTCTGATGGCGAAGGAAATCAAGCTCGAGAGCTATCTGAAAGCCATGCAGGTTACGAGCTCGCCGCAGGATGCAATTTTCATTGATCGCTCCAAACTCATGAAGGCTCTTTTTGATCTGCTCGAAACTGGAGATGTGCTCCGCTCCGATGAAGAGATCAAAGTCATGATGGAGCAAATGGGAACCGCCGCTTCACAGCCGAAAGACGTGCGCGAGATGGTTGACTGGGACAGGCTCTATCCATATTTGAAACGCTCTGAGCAGGTACAGATGCTGAATCAGCTCGGCATTCAGCCGGATGAGCACTTCCAGGAAGCCATGCAGCCTACGCAGGAGGCTCAGCAGGGGCCTAATTCACCAGGAGGCATGCAATGATATTAACCTTGCAGGAATCGGCTGAATTCAAGGCGTTCATGCAGCGTGTCGGGGAGAAGGCGGCGGAGTATCAGATGGCGCTGCGCTCTTCGCGTGAGCCCGCGACAATATATCATGCGCAGGGCGCGTTGCAGATGTGTGATTTTATATTCGACCTGCCGGAGATAATGAGGTTAGAGGCACAGCAGGAAGAGCAGCAGGAAGAGCACTATTAACTCAGATTCCCGCTCCGGCGGCCTGAGTAAATATCAACCCATGACGGGACTCCCGGCCATCGTTGCCGACCCCGCAAACACGGAGGATGTATGGGCACAGAGGAACAGGTTGACCCGGAAGTAGTCGAAGAGCAGCAGGAAGATGCGCCTCAGCAGGAAGAAGCCGGCGAAGGACTCCCGGAAGAGGGTGTTGACACGCCTCCAGCTCCGGCCCAAGACCAGGCAGCAGATGTTCTGAAGAAGCGCATCAACGACATGCAGGCGTGGGGGACGCGGCTGTCGCAGAAAAACGCACTGCTGGAGAGCGAGATCGAAAAGCTCAAATCAGGCAGCGGCTCGCATGAGCGTGTTGCAAGCGCCGCATCAGCAGCGGAAACAGCTCAATCTGCTCTTGACTCGCTGATAGAAGAGTTCAGCGCGGACTATCCGGAAGGCCGTCCGGTATTAACGGAAATATACTCCAACATCAAGGCACTGCGCGAGGAGCTGGCTGCTATCAAAGCCCCTATTTCTGAGCAGAGCAAGGCCGCCGCCCGTGAGCGCCTGGCTGCGGAGTTCAAGGCTTCAGTACAACCTGAGATTATGAAAGTCCATCCTGATTTTGAGGAGATTTTGCTGGTCAAAAACCCGGATGGCACTGTTGAGAGGAACGAGGACTACTTTCTTTGGGCTGCAACACAGCGACCTACGCTTCAACTTGCCGCCGTGGAGTCCGGCGACCCGGATGATATTATCTGGGCGCTCGCAGAGTATAAGAAAGCACGCAACATGGACGCAACAAAAGCAGACAGGCTCCAGAGGGAGCTGATTAAAAACTCTAAAATCGCTGCTGCTATGGCGATGCGGGGAAGCGGAGCGGCAGCAGAAGCGCCGCAACGCCGCCCGGTCGCAACGCTTGACGATATGCCCATTGAGGAGTATATCGCCATGCGGAGAAAGCAGGAGCTGAGAAAAGGATAATTTATGCCGAACACTCTACTTTCACCAACAATCATTGCGAAAGAAGCATTGATGCAGCTCGAAAACAACATGGTCATGGGCAACCTTGTCCACAGGGATTACAAAAAAGAATTTGTGAAGATTGGAGATACCTGCACAATCCGCAAGCCGGTACGATTCGTGGCAAACACCGGAGCAGACATCACCTCGCAGATACAGGACGCGACGGAAACATCTACGACCATTGTTGTCAACGCCCGCAGAAACGTGGCGTGGAAGTTCAGCACGCAGGAGCTTACGCTGAACATCAAGGATTATTCCGAGCGGTATATCAAGCCCGCGTGCATCGTGCTGGCCAATCAGGTTGACGCTGCGCTTACCAATCTTTACAAGGATACATTCCTGAACTCCGGCACTCCCGGCACGCCTCCGGCAACATTCGCCGCGCTGGGCGGCGTTGCTCAGAGATTGTCGGAAATGGCCGTCCCGCCGAGCGACAGAAAACTGGTGCTGAACCCGGCAGGGCAATGGGCGCTCGCTGATGGCCTGAAGGGAATCTTCAATCAGCAGCGTGTTGAAGGGCTTATCGGGCGCGGCTTTCTTGGTCAGGTCGCAAATTTTGATATTTTTGAAGATCAGAACATTTTGCAGCACACAAAGGGGACGGCGAACACCGCATACGTTACCAACGGAGCTAACCAGGTCGGGAGCTCTATCACTGTGGCAACCGGATCAGGAACGCTGGTCGTCGGGGACATTATCACGTTTGCGGGAACCAACGCCATCAATCCCATCAGCAAGCAAAGTCTGGGGTATCTGATGCCATTCACAGTTACTGCTGCTTATTCCGGCGGTGCGGGCAATGTGCAGATTGCTCCGGCGGTTGTTGCAACAGGGCCGCACCAGAACGTATCTCAGTCAATCCAAAACGGCAGCGCCTTGACACTTACCGGAACCCACGCGGCGAATATCGCATTCCACAAGAATGCGTTCGCGCTGGTGTGTGTTGACCTTGAGATGCCTGACAGCGCGGTATGGAAGGCGCGCGAATCTTACAACAACCTGAGCATCCGGGTCATCAAGGACTACAACGTATTAACAGACGAGGAAATTGTCCGGCTGGATATTCTGTTTGGCGTGAAGGCCATCTATCCAGACCTTGCGGCAAGGCTGCTGGGTTAATGTCTTTTACTGAGGGGGGCCTTCGGGCCCCTCGCATAATGTGAGCGCCGGAGGTTTGCATGGCTATTACTGCCACAGACATACAGTTTTTCCTCTCAGGGGGTGCTGGAAACAGCAATCCCAACGCATCACTTGGTGGAATTATCTCTTCAACGCAGATCACAGATGCCTCCCTGCATAATTTGTTCGATGTTGTTTCCGGGGATGAAGCTGCGGCAGGCCGCACTGAGTTTCGGGCGTTCTACATTAAAAATAACCACGGCACTCTGACATGGGAGGCTGTGAAGCTCTGGATAACATCAAACACGCCGTCAACCTGGGATCAGGTGCAGATCGGAATTGAGGCATCGTCCGGCTCTCCGAAACAGACAATAGCGAATGAGACCACCGCGCCGAGTTCGCCGACTATATCCTTTTCGGAGCCGACAACGAAAGCCGGCGGCCTGGCGCTTGGCGATATGGCGGCTGGCGTTGTCTATATGGTCTGGGTTCGCAGGGTTGTTACTGCCGGAGCACAGGCATACAATGCCAATGCCTTTACCTTGCAGGCGGAAGGCGATACTGCGCCGTAGTCATGTGTAAAAAATGTCTCAAGTATAACCATCTCTGGCAGTACTGTGACAAGTACGAGTCGTTCATAGTCCCGATGGTGGGGGAATGCACAGGATTTGAAGAGGAGGAAGAGCAGTAATAACATGATGACAAAAATGGGGAATAACAATGGCCATCACATCTCTGAGTAATGTAGTAGCGGGTTTCCAGTACCCGCGATTCTTTGGTAAAACCATGTCCGGCACGCCCACAGTAGGCCGCCCGCATAGCTATTGGGCTGGAGCGGGGGTTCCCGGCGCAGGGTCATACGATACCACGCTGAACGGTGTAGTACTGTCTTCCTCATCCTCTCCGGTCAACGGGCAGCTGCATTGCTCTGACCCGGTATCCGGCAACCAGCATCTATCTACCCTCATTGCTAATGCCTCTGTGTCCGGCGTCCTGCTCGTGTTGGACAGACTCTGGCATAACG
>DATIKF010000003.1:0-1535 GCA_035477855.1 Dissulfurispiraceae bacterium | reverse complement strand
CGATATGGTCGTCCTGAGATATTCAACACCGACCAGGGCAGTCAGTTTACGAGCACGGATTTTACGGATATTCTCAAAGAGCATGGCATCAGAATCAGCATGGACGGCAAGGGGCGCTGGATGGACAACGTCTTTATCGAGAGGCTGTGGCGGTCATTAAAATACGAGGAGGTGCATCCGAAGGCATACGGCACGATGATCGAGTTGAGACAGGGAATAGCAGCATACATGGAGAAGTACAATCATCGGCGTCCTCATCAGGCGCTTGACTACAAAACGCCCGATGAGGTTTACTGGACTATGCTGCCGCATGAGCGGGCAGCCTGATGCTGAGCAGCTTCCCACTTAAGAATCGCGTGCTCCTGTCCAAACGACCTGAGCCCACTTCCTCTCCACAATATGCCGATCATGATACAGTTTCACGATCTCCCCAGCCGTCAGCGCCTCTCTGTTGGTGAACAGTATGGTTTTGCCGAAGCGCTTCTTCGCCTTCTCTATGGCGGCGTGGTTCTTCCTGACGCTCGCCTTGAAATAGCCTTCATCTTTGATGATTTCAACCGTATAGCATGCCTTCACGTGCCAGCGATCAAGTATCTCCTCTGCCTGCCTCATCAACGACTCTTCTGTTGAGCGACCATCAGCGGCCTTCACTTTCCGCTTGAATCCGGAGACCTCCCTGGACGCCTCGGCCATCGCCCGCTCCATCCGCAAGAGCTTCCTCCAGTACGTAGACTCATTGTGGGTGACCACGACTCTTCTGGGCATCCCATAAAGGTCTCCTATCGTCTCGTAGGCAGGCAAAAATCATGTCGACAGGTCAACAGGGCATCCTCTAAACAGTATTGAGTGGATTATTCACGGAACAGGATGAAAATCACACAATGCCCGGCTCAGCTATTTTTCGATCGGATGCCCCGCTTCTTTCCAGTCTGCAAATATGGTCTGAAAACGATTCGGATATGCAAGCTGGATGAGTTTCCGGTAAGTAATATAACTTCTGCTGCCGCTGTTGCAATAGACAACAATCTTTTTCTCTTTGGGAAGCACCTCTGACTTGAAGGCAAACTCTTCCATCGGAATATTGATAGCGCCCGGAATGTGGCCTTCCGCAAACTCCTGTGGTCCCCGGACATCCACAATCACATACGAAACATCAACATCTTTCGCATCAATAATCTTTTTGACTTCACCCGGCTTCAGCACCGTTGTCTGAATCTTTTTTCCGTAGTCCGGACCTGTTATTATGGGAAGATTCCGTTCTTCCCATATAGGAATTCCTTCCTGATAAATGGCCAGATTTGCATAGCCGGCATCATGCAGCTTCTTTACTATCTTACCGCTCTTGGTGCACTTCACTCCGTTGCAGTAGATGACAAGCGGTTTTTTCTTGTTCATCCAGTAGTGTCCGGTAAAAAAAGAGAAGCGCATAGCCTGAAGCCGTGAATGTTAGATTATAAAGGGCGAGCAAACCCAAATCTGACAAGGAGGCACAGGCTATGCATACGTGTTATACCATATTTGGGGAACTGCTGAAA
>DATIKF010000002.1:0-3464 GCA_035477855.1 Dissulfurispiraceae bacterium | reverse complement strand
GAGCTTTTTGACAACAGAGGTGGAGTAGGGAAGTGAGAGCCTTAGGTGAGGCTTTTGTCCTCTATGCGCGAGGTAAGAGTCTGCGCTGTCCGGGGGACGGGAGCCGAAGCCACAGAAGGGAAGTTGTGATGGCTTTCAGGTGTGACGGATGGGAAATGGTGCTGGGAGCAAAAGGCCTGGCATCGTGGAGCATCGGTCAAGCGTGAAAGTGCACAGGGTGGATGCCTAGGCATGAGCCGGCGAAGAAGGACGTGGCAAGCTGCGAGAAGCCTCGGGGAGCTGCAAGCGAGCGTTGATCCGGGGATGTCCGAATGGGGAAACCCGGCGCGGGTCAAACTGCGTCATCCCGAAAGGGAAGCCAACCCAGGGAACTGAAACATCTAAGTACCTGGAGGAAGAGAAATCAAACGAGATTCCCTCAGTAGCGGCGAGCGAACGGGGAAGAGCCCAAACCTGTGGGGGTAACACCTCATGGGGGTTGCGGGGCCCTGCGGAAACTGACCGAAAGCGTAGCGGAAGGTGCCTGGAAAGGCACACCACAGAGGGTGAGAGTCCCGTATGCGAAACGCGAGTAGGGAGGGGGCAGGGTACCCGAGTAGGCCGGAGCACGAGGAATTCCGGTCGAATCAGGGGGGACCATCCTCCAAGGCTAAATACGAGCTCATGACTGATAGCGCAGAGTACCGTGAGGGAAAGGTGAAAAGAACGCCTGACGGCGAGTGAAAGAGAACCTGAAACCCTGTGCATACAAGCGGTAGGAGCCTGGTACCCCTTACGGGGGGTACGTGGGTGACTGCGTGCCTTTTGCATTATGATCCGGCGAGTTACTCCTCACGTGCGAGGTTAAGGCCTTAAGGGCCGGAGCCGAAGCGAAAGCGAGTCTGAACAGGGCGTGAAGTACGTGGGGGTAGACCCGAAACTGAAGCGATCTATCCATGGCCAGGGTGAAGCCGGGGTAACACCTGGTGGAGGCCCGAACCGATGTGGGCTGAAAACTGCTCGGATGAGCTGTGGATAGGGGTGAAAGGCCAATCAAGCTCAGAGATAGCTGGTTCTCCCCGAAATATATTTTGGTATAGCCTCAGGACATGTCTCCGGGAGGTAGAGCACTGAATGGGTTAGGGGCCTTACCCGGTTACCGACCCCAATCAAACTCCGAATGCCCGATGAGATGGACCCTGGGAGTCAGTGGGCGAGCGATAATGTTCGTCCGCAAGAGGGAAAGAGCCCAGATCGTCAGCTAAGGCCCCGAAGTGCATGCTAAGTGATAAAGGATGTGGATTTGCAGAGACAACTAGGAGGTTGGCTTAGAAGCAGCCATGCCTTGAAAGAGTGCGTAATAGCTCACTAGTCAAGTGGATCTGCGCCGATAATGGTCGGGACTCAAGCATGCCGCCGAAGCTACGAATGTGACCTTCTTCGGAAGGAAACATGGTAGGGGAGCGTTCCCTGGGCGTCGAAGCCCCCTCGTGAGAGCAGGGGTGGAGCGCAGGGAAGTGAGGATGCCGGAATGAGTACGCGATAAACAGAGTGAGAATCTCTGTCACCGAAAGCCTAAGGGTTCCGGAGCCAGGCTCATCCGCTCCGGGTTAGTCGGCCCCTAAGCCGAGGCCGAGAGGCGTAGGCGATGGGAAACAGGTCAACATTCCTGTACCGCAGTACACGCGTTTGACCCTGAGGAGGGACGCGGAAGTGAAAGAACCGTCGGGTGGTGGATTCCGATGCAAGGTGGTAGGCGTTTCCGGGTAGGCAAATCCGCCCGGATAGCCGAGCGCCGATGCCGAAGGGGTCTTCGGACCCCGCCAAGGGTTCCTAATCAAGCCGCCGAGAAAAGCTTCGCAGGGGAGTTTGTACTGTGACCGTACCGTAAACGGACACACGTAGGCGAGGCGAGAAGCCTAAGGTGCTCGAGTGAATTGTGGAGAAGGAACTCGGCAAAATGTCCCCGTAACTTCGGGAGAAGGGGAGCCCGCGTTAGGTGAACCTGGTTGCCAGGGGAGCTGAGGCGGGCCGCAGAGAATCGGCCCAGGCGACTGTTTAGCAAAAACACAGGTGTCTGCAAAGTCGCTGAGACGACGTATAGGCACTGACGCCTGCCCGGTGCCGGAAGGTTAAAAGGAGGGGTTAGGGGGCCTTCGGGCTCTCGAAGCTCTGAATTGAAGCCCCGGTAAACGGCGGCCGTAACTATAACGGTCCTAAGGTAGCGAAATTCCTTGTCGGGTAAGTTCCGACCTGCACGAATGGCGTAACGATCTGGGCGCTGTCTCCTCCACAAGCTCGGCGAAATTGGAGTATCGGTGAGGATACCGATTACCCGCGACAGGACAAAAAGACCCCGTGCACCTTTACTATAACCTGCCATTGGGCTTCGGCACTGCATGTGTAGCATAGGTGGGAGACTATGAACCAGGGCCGCCAGGTTCTGGGGAGTCATCGGTGAAATACCACCCTTGTGATGTTGGAGCTCTAACCCAGGAGAGTGAATCCTCTCCGGGGACCGTGGCAGGCGGGTAGTTTGACTGGGGCGGTCGCCTCCCAAAGCGTAACGGAGGCGCGCAAAGGTTCCCTCAGTGCGGTCGGTAATCGCACGAAGAGCGTAAAGGCAGAAGGGAGCTTGACTGCGAGATCGACGGATCGAGCAGGTACGAAAGTAGGCCTTAGTGATCCGGCGGTTCCGAATGGAAGGGCCGTCGCTCAACGGATAAAAGGTACGCCGGGGATAACAGGCTTATCGCCCCCGAGAGTTCACATCGACGGGGCGGTTTGGCACCTCGATGTCGGCTTATCACATCCTGGGGCTGGAGAAGGTCCCAAGGGTCGGGCTGTTCGCCCGTTAAAGTGGTACATGAGCTGGGTTCAGAACGTCGTGAGACAGTTCGGTCTGTATCCGTCGTGGGCGTTGGAGTGTTGAGGAGAGCCATCCTTAGTACGAGAGGACCGGGATGGACTGACCACTAGTGTGCCGGCTGTCCTGCCAAGGGCATCGCCGGGTAGCTACGTCGGGACGGGATAACCGCTGAAAGCATCTAAGTGGGAAGCCCCCTCCAAGATGAACACTCCCAGGTCGCAAGACCTCTGAAGGGCCGTAGGAGACGACTACGTTGATAGGCGGCAGGTGTAAGCGTGGCAACACGCTCAGCCGAGCCGTACTAATCGCCCGTGAGGCTTGACCGGCTCCTCCCCCATCTCGTCGCACACATCACACCATACGATCATCAGCCGTCACAACCCCTTCAGGGCTCTGACCGCTCTACTCCACCTCTGTACGCATCGGGCCTACCATGGCCCACCACCTTGTCGGTGGCTTTGGCGCAGAGGATACACCCGTTCCCATCCCGAACACGGCCGTTAAGCTCTGCAGCGCGGATGGTACTGCCGGGGCAGCTCGGTGGGAGAGTACGTCGCCGCCGACTTCTTTCTGAAGGCCCCCCCTCGCTTCATCGCGTCGGGGGGCCTTCGCGTTC
>DATIKF010000001.1:0-19557 GCA_035477855.1 Dissulfurispiraceae bacterium | reverse complement strand
TACGGTCGGCGCTGCTGTTGTACCCGGGAACAAAGAACCCACATCGCCAACTGTGCAGCCTAAGCGAAAGCCAATCGGTGCTACTCAACCAACTCGGCCTTGACCTTCAAGAGAGTTAGGTAGCAACTCTCTAAGCGCATTCCCCCTTGGTATTACAGACTGTTGCGTCCTTCGGCGATCCGTATTGGCGAAAGTCGGGTTGAAGGCTTGGAACAACAACCATCTTCGCGCTTGTTCGGGAGTTTATACACAGACTCTAAATATACCAAATACGACAAACTCACTGGACGGCCTGAAGGATTTGCTTCAAGTTCATCGTGGCCTCAAAAAAAACCTGATAAACAAAATTATTGCTGACTTCTTGCAAAATCAGGCCCCGCTTTTTGCAATTATGCCGGAAAGAACGTGCCGACAAATCCGGCCACAGCAAGCCAGTTGACGGCGTATCCGTTCAGCACCGTCGGTCCGCCAACCGTTGCCCAGAACAGGTAGGGATTCGGGTTCATAAAATTTGTTATGATGCCTTTCCTGAGCGAATCCGGTTACACGGACTGAAGGTCCAGCTCAACTCCCCTTATCGCGAACATTCTACAGGCAAGCCGCACCAGAAAAAGCGCTCCCACAAGAGAAATGAAGCCGAGCACCGTGGTAAGCTCCGAGATTTTCGCGAGCACAAAGAGAACGCCGAGAATAATCGGCACATCCGTAATTATCGGCAACGCGGCGACAATGGCGCACTGACGCTTGTTATGCTGAAGCGTTTCGGTTATGACAAAGGTTGTAAGCGGGCTCGGCATAAAACCTGCGATCGCCCCCAGAAAAACGCCTGATGTCAGATACGGCAGGGCTTCAGTCAAGAGCATTTGTTTTCTATGCCTGCTCGACTGCCCGGAGCATGCGGACTTCGCGCGGCAGGATATCGATTACGTAATCGATATCCTCCTCGCTCACCTGCTTGCCGAGCGAGAGCCGGAGGGAACCGGCAATCATGTCGAATGAGAGCCCTATTGCGTCAAGTACGTGCGAAGGTCCGGCATTGGAGGCACCGCAGGCAGAGCCGGTCGAACAGCCTATTCCTGCAGCGTTTAAGCCGCGCAGCAACCGTTCCCCCTGTACATTGCGGAATGACAGGTTGACGTTGCCAGGCAGCCGTTGCGTCGGATGACCATTCAGCTGTGCACGCTTAATCTTGCCAAGCACTCCGTCAATCACCTTTGTGCGCAACCTCGTCAGATGCCGCATTTCTGACGCTTCACCGCGCCCGGCAATCTCAACGGCCTTGGCGAGGCCGACGATGCCCGGAACATTATGCGTCGAAGCCCGCCGGTTTTTCTCCTGCGAGCCGCCGTGCATGAAGCGACCGATTTTTGCACCTTTTCGAATGTAGAGAAAGCCCACTCCTTTCGGGCCATAAAACTTATGGGCGGAAGCACTGAGAAGATCTACTCTGAGGTCGTCGACATTGACCGGGATATGACCGAATGTCTGCACCGCATCGGTATGAAAGAGAACACCTCGCTCCCGGGCGATAATGCCGATGTCGGCAATCGGCAGAATAGTGCCTATCTCGTTATTGGCATGCATGACGGATATGAGAATTGTCTGCGGGGTAATTACCCTCCTCACCGCATCAGGATCGACCATGCCGTTACCGTCAACCGGCAGGCGGGTAACGGAAAACCCCTGTCGCTCCAGAAAGACGCACGGGCTGAGAATGGCACGATGCTCAATAGTCGTTGTGATAATGTGGTTGCCGCGGCTCCTGGCGGCAAATGCAGCCCCCTTTATTGCCGTGTTGTTGCTTTCGGTGCCGCCACTGGTAAAGACGATCTCGTCCGGCTTCGCACCCAGAAAGCGGGCAACTGTATCGCGGGCGACATCCACTGCCGTTGCTGCCGACCTGCCGAAATCGTGGACGCTGAGCGGATTTGCGAACACATAGGTAAAATACGGCAGCATCGCCTGCACGACCTCAGGGTCAGCGGGCGTCGTTGCAGCATAGTCGAGATAGACTTTTCTCATGCTACCTTGTCAGGTGCCGGTATTTGATGCGATGAGGCTGATCAGCCGCAGCACCGAGACGGGCCTTTCTGTCAGCCTCGTACTCCGTATAGTTGCCGTCGAACCAGCAGACCTTGCTGTCGCCTTCAAACGCAAGGATGTGTGTGGCAATGCGATCGAGAAACCAGCGATCATGGCTGATAACAACTGCGCAGCCCGCAAAGTTTTCGAGCGCCTCTTCCAGTGCACGCATGGTGTTGACATCAAGATCGTTTGTCGGCTCGTCCAGCAGCAGCACGTTGGCGCCTTCTTTCAGCATTCGCGCAAGATGCACGCGGTTGCGTTCTCCGCCGGAAATCATGCTGACCTTCTTCTGCTGATCCGACCCCGAGAAGTTGAATCGGGCAACATAGGCACGGGACTGCACATCGCGCCTGCCGAGGGAGATCATGTCTTCACCACCCGAGATAGTCTCCCAAACAGTCTTCTCGGGGTCAAGAACATTGCGGCTCTGATCAACATAGGCCAGCTTCACCGTCTCGCCGGTTTTGAACGTGCCGGAATCCGGAGTTTCCTGTCCGGTAATAAGACGAAAGAGCGTTGTCTTGCCCGCGCCGTTCGGCCCTATAACCCCGACAATGCCGCCTGGGGGAAGTGAAAAGGTCAGCTCTTCAAACAGAACAAGATCGCCGTATGACTTTGACACGCCGTTCGCTTCGATAACAACGTCTCCGAGGCGCGGTCCCGGCGGGATGTAGATTTCGAGATCCTGAGCCCGGCGCTCGCTTTCCTGATTGACCATCTGCTCATATGCCTTGATGCGCGCCTTTGATTTGGCATGGCGGGCTTTCGGCGACATGCTGATCCACTCCAGCTCCCGCTGAAGCGTCTTCTGCCGGTCGCTCTCGGTCTTCTCTTCCTGCGCAAGCCGGTTCTTCTTCTGCTCAAGCCAGGAGGAATAATTCCCCTTCCACGGAATACCCTGGCCCCGGTCAAGCTCAAGGATCCAGCCGGCTACATTATCGAGGAAGTAACGGTCGTGGGTTACGGCGATGATGGTTCCGGGGTAGCTCTGCAGGTGATGTTCAAGCCATGCGACCGATTCTGCATCAAGATGATTAGTCGGTTCGTCCAGCAGCAGAATGTCAGGCGTCTGCAACAGCAGCCTGCATAGCGCAACACGGCGACACTCGCCGCCGGAAAGCACCTTGACCGGCGTATCGCCGGCTGGACATCGGAGCGCATCCATCGCCATTTCGAGCCGCGAATCAAGCGTCCACGCATCGAGCGCTTCGAGCTTCTCCTGCACGACGCCCTGCCGCTCAATGAGCTTGTTCATTTCGTCGTCCGACATCGGCTCGGCGAATTTCTCATTGATTCTGTTGTATTCGTTCAGGGCATCGACAACTTCCTGAACCCCCTGCTCGACAATTTCCCGAACTGTTTTGGTATCGTCAAGCCGCGGCTCCTGTTCGAGAATCCCGACCGTATGCCCCGGCGAAAGCACCGTTTCACCCACAAAATCTTTGTCCACACCTGCAAGAATTCTCAGCAGCGAGCTCTTGCCCGATCCGTTCAGGCCGAGGACGCCAATCTTCGCGCCATAAAAGTAGGATAGGTAGATATCCTTCAGCACCGGCTTTTTGTCATAGTATTTCGACACACCTATCATAGAGTAAATAATCCTGTTCGGCTCATTGCTCATTTCAAAACTCTCCCTTTGTTCATATATTCAGATACATCCCGGACAATTCTTGTTGAGCTGCAGACCGACGTGCCCGAAAGCACTTCCCCTGCAGTCATGAACCCGCCATGGAGCACATGCAGAAACAACCTGACGAACAAAGAGAAACTCCGCTCCATGTCATCACGATGATTCTGTCTGGGAAAGGGCTTGAAGGCATATGTGCCTGGAGTTTCCCGAGTCCGGAAAAGCGTTCATTCGGATTGAAAAAAAGACACAACATCTGCTGCTGCAACTTCTCCCTGTTCGCTCTTCTTCAGATCCTTCCACTGCAGCTTGCCGGACATCAGCTCATTCTCCCCGATAATAAGGGCAAATCCTGAGCTGAGACGGTCGGCACGGCGGAGCTGACTCTTCAGCGAAGCGCTGCCGTAGCTCTGCTCTGCCCAGATGCCCTGTGCTCGAAGCATTTCGACAATCCTGAATCCTTCAAGTTCAGCTTCCTTGCCGAGAGTAACGACAAAAACCTTCGGCACACACTGCTTTATTTCGTTTCGCTCTTTCAGCAGCGTGACGATGCGTTCCATTCCCATCGCAAAGCCGATTGCCGGTGTTGCCGGTCCGCCGAAGTCTTCAACAAGCTTGTCATAGCGCCCCCCGGCTGCAACAGCCTTCTGTGCACCGAGATGCTCACTCGTGACCTCAAAGGTCGTTTTGGTGTAGTAATCAAGCCCGCGCACAAGATTCGGATTCAGCGTGTGGGGAATCCTGAATGCATTGAGAATCGAGAGCACTTCATCAAAGTGCGCTCTGCAGGCTTCGCAGAGATGATCCGCGACTACCGGGGCCCCCTGCCTGAGCTCTCCGCATCTCGGCACCTTGCAATCGAGGATACGCAGAGGATTTGTCTCATATCTGCGCTGACAGTCCGGGCAATACTCAGAACGCTTGTCGTTGAAAAAATCCAGCAGAGCGCCTCGGTATGACGGACGGCACGCAGCGCATCCTATTGAATTGATCTCGAAATTGAGATCGCTCAGACCGATTGCTTCAAGCAGGTTCTTGAGCATGATGACAAGCTCGGCATCCATCGAAGCAGCAGCAATTCCGAATGCTTCAGCCCCAATCTGGTAGAACTGCCTGAAACGGCCCTTCTGCGGACGTTCGTACCGGAACATCGGCCCTGAATAGAAATATTTCTGCGGAGACGGCATGGTGTGGAGATTCTTCTCGACATAACTGCGGACAACAGGCGCCGTGCCTTCCGGTCGCAGGCTTACACTGCGGTTGCCCTTATCCATAAACGTATACATCTCTTTTTCAACAATATCGGTCGCTTCGCCGATTCCGCGAATAAAAATGTCCGTCGACTCCAGAATCGGAACCCGGATTTCCTGAAAACCGTAGCGGCCGAAAATTTCGCGAGCCGTAGATTCCACCGACTGCCAGATGGCGATATCCGGCGGCAGGATATCCTCCATTCCTTTTAAGCCGCTATGCTTCATTAGCGCCTGCGCTCTCCCGATCCTTGTCAAATTCGAGCATGCTCAGGTGGCTTTCTATCAACCGGCGCACTTCTTCCTTGAAATGGCGGCGGATGCCCTTCAACTCGACAATGTCTTCATGAACCTTGACGACTCTTTCCTGCGCTTCCTTTATGGTCGTATCAGCCTTCAGCTCGGCTTCACGAATGATAAGCTCTGCCGCTTTCCGCGAGTTGCTCTTATATTCGTCAACCATTTGCTGTGCAGTCAAAAGCGTTTCGCGAAGCGTGACTTCCATATTGCGGTACTCCTGCAGCTGAGCGTCTGCCCGATTCAGCTGCTCCTTGTACGATGCATTGTCCCGCAGCAGCTCTTCAAGTTCTTCGCGGACAACTTCGAGGAATGAATAGACTTCATCGACATCAAACCCGCGAAACTTGACCGGGAACTGTTTTGACTGAATGTCCAGCGGCGTAATTCTCATCCTAATCTCCTCCTTTTAGCCTGTATCCGAATTCAATTAATGATCGCACGAAGAACCTCTGAAGAAAAAAGATTGCAAAAATAACAAGCAGTGGTGAAATGTCGATAGGTCCCAAGCGGCCGCCGACAAGCCGGCGCACCGGATTGAGAACCGGCGCCGTTACCCGGTGCAGAAAACGAACAAGCGGGTTGTGCGGATCCGGATTTACCCAGCTGATAATAGCCGCAATAATAATAACCCATGTGTATATTTCAAGAACGATATTGAGCACTTCCGCAACCGCGATGATTAAGTTACCTGCCATCAGATATTCCTCCCGAGTTCTTCTGCACGTTTATGCGCAGACTGAAGCGCCGAAATAGTAATTTCCTTCAATCCCTTTTCCTGAAATGCCGCCAATCCGGCAGCAGTCGTGCCTCCCGGCGAAGTTACCATCTCCCGCAGCTTCTCTGGTGACATGCCTTCTCCTATCTGCTTGGCAGTCCCGATCAGCGTCTGAATTGCAAGCTCCCGGGCGCTTTCGGAACTCAAACCGAGAGCTTCGCCTGCCGCAATCATGCTCTCAATAAAAAGCGCAATAAACGCAGGACCGCTGCCGGACAAGGCGGTAACCGCATTGATCTGCTTTTCGGGGAGTGTCGTGACCTTGCCTATCGACATGAATATCTGACGCACCGGCGCAATAACCGGCCCGGGCAGACAGGAACAGAGCGACAGCACCGACATGCCCTCCAGCACAAGAGCAGGCGTGTTCGGCATGACCCGAACGAGACGGGTTGTCTTCAGTTTCGACTGAAGATAAGCGAGCGTAATGCCGGCTGCAATCGATACAATCGTCTTGTTTTCATCAACGCCGCCCGTTATTTCATCGAGAACCTGTCCCATATTCTGGGGTTTTACTGCAAGGATGATGATAGTCGAAGCCCCAATGACCTCCGGATTCGACGCTGTCGTGCGCACGTGATAGGTGCTTTCGAGATAGTGCCGCCGTTCCTCTTTCGGCTCTGAGACGATAATATCCCTTATTCCTTCAATGCGCATACCCTTGATTAATGCCTCGGCCATATTGCCGCCGCCGATAAATCCGATCATGCTAACTCCTCCCTCCAAAAATCGCCGTGCCGACCCGCACCATCGTTGCACCTTCTTCAATGGCAACTCCGAAATCGTGCGACATGCCCATCGAAAGCTCCGGCAGAACTGCACCCTTCTTTTCTGCCTGTGCGCGAAGCTCCCGCAGACGATGGAAATACGGGCGCGCCTTTTCCGGGTCCGGGTCATAGGGGGGCATGGTCATCAGCCCTTCCAGTTTCAGATTGGCGCACTGCCGGATGTGCGCAATAAGCGCGTCAAGGTCACTCTCCACAATCCCCTGTTTTGTATCTTCTTCCGAGAGTTTCACCTCGACCAGCACACGCTGGACCTTTCCGTGGTCTGCCGCATGGCGATTCAGTTCATCGGCAAGCTCAACAGAGTCGACGGAATGAATCAGGTCAAACAGCCGGATTGCCTGTTTTGCCTTGTTCTTCTGCAAATGGCCGATAAGATGCCATTGAACACCGGAAAACTCATGAGAAGGCTCACGCAAGAGAGCAATCTTGTCACGCGCTTCCTGCACCCTGCTCTCGCCGAACACGCGCAAACCGGCCTCCATAGCTTCCAGGATACGCTCCGGCGGAACGGACTTGCTCACTGCCACCAACCTGACGGCATCAGGCTGCCTGCCCGCGCGCATGGCCGCATGGCTCATTTTCCTGAGAACTTCTGAGGCGCTGGTCAGAATCATTGCTGTTTATAGTAGTATCAATTATAAACAAAAGCAAGGATAGAGAGCCACGTTTTCCTGCCCGTACGAAATGACCTATGGTATAGTGTATTTATGTCTGACCGCCATACTTTCACGCTTTCTCTGAACATGAAGCTTATCATGATTATGCTGGGTCTCAGTTGTGCGCTCATCCTTATTTTGCTCTTCTTTTACACCCAGTTTGAAAAGAAGTTGTATCAGGAGCTTGAAGCGCAGGCCCGCGAACTGACTAAGGCTATCCAAATCGGTGTCGAAGAGGTGACCGGTCGGGGTGAAACCGATGAGGCCAGGCTCGAAAAGTACCTGAAAAGCCTTGATGCAAAAGGGGTCAAAGAAATCTCTATCATCAGCAACGCCGACGAAATTATCGCCAGCAGCGACCGTGCGAAGATAGGACCGATTACCCATCGGCGCAAGGAACTTATCATTAAGGCTGAGCTCGGCGAACCGGTTGTCGAAGAAGGAAAAGCCTATAACGTGATTATTCCCGTAGTTGCGGGAGACACGCAATATGGCTATATTCACCTGAAGATCAACCGGGATGACTTTTCCGAGCTGATACGCATAACGGCAATTCAGCGCATACTTGCAACCCTTGTCGCTTTCTGTTTCGGCATAGTCGCGATCTTCTTCCTTGCCCGCCGATATACACGCCCTATCAACACGGTCGTTGATGCGGCGATTCGAGTTGCTGCGGGAGACCTGAACCAGCACATCCCGATTACATCCCGGGACGAGATCGGCAAGCTCTCGGAGAGCTTCAATTACATGGTCGACAAGTTGCGCGAAAGCAGGACCCTGGAAGAAAAGCTCCGCGCTGCCGAACATCTTTCCGGCCTCGGCGAGCTTTCCCGCAGCATTGCCCATGAAATCCGCAATCCGCTGAATTTTATCAACCTCAGCATAGACCACCTTGGCGGCAAGTTCCGTCCGGCAGATGAAGAGCAGCAAAAGGCATATGAGAACATCCTTCTGGGGATCAAGCAGGAAGTGCATCGCCTGAACAAACTGGTAAACGATTTTCTCATGTTCAGCCGGCCGATGAAGCTGAACCGCCGGACGCTTGCAGCCACCTCTCTCCTTGAGGATGTCATGGCGCTCATCTGGGCTAAAGCCGAAGCTGACGGCATTGCTATCATCAAGGAATATGCCGTTGACCAGGAAGTTTCGGTTGACCCGGACCTCTTTAAGTCCTGTCTCATGAATGTTATCAGCAATGCGTTCCATGCCATGAATGCCCGCGGCAAGGGCGGCATTCTGAAGGTCATGACCGAGTTTCATGACAATATTTTTTCGGTCACGATAACCGACAACGGGGAAGGCGTTCCAGCCGATCAGCTAGACAGAATCTTCGAGCCCTTTTTTTCGTCAAAACAATACGGGCTCGGTCTTGGTCTGCCGATGACCCGGAAAGTTATGGAAGAGCATGGGGGCGGAGTAGAGTTCAGGAGCGTGCACGGCCAGGGAAGCGAAGTTCGGCTTTATCTGCCTGTTTCATTCAACGGAATTCTTGACTAACGAAGGAGTTATTCCATGGCAGTGGTGGTAGTGGTAGATGATGAACAGCGTCAGCGCGATATCCTGAAGGCCATTCTTGAAGATGAAGGGCATGAAGTCCATACTGCCCCGTCCGGCGAGGATGGACTTGATATCATTCGCAGACTGCACCCTGATGTTATTTTAAGCGATCTGAAAATGGGGGGGATGAGCGGTGTCGAGCTACTGGGAAAGTTGCCTGATGATACGATACGCCCCGCATTCATCCTTATGACCGCATTCGGAACCATCTCTTCAGCAGTTGAAGCCATGAAAAAAGGCGCCCTCGATTACCTCACAAAACCGCTCGAAAAAGATGAAATAATTCTTGCTGTCCGCAAAGCTGCCGAGAGGATTGAGCTTCTGAAAGAAAATCTGCGGCTTCGCGATGAACTCTACGGAAAGTTCAAGATTGAAGGCATTGTCGGCAAATCGCCGAAAATGCTCGAGATCATGGAGGTTATCAGGAAAGTTTCATCTGCGCCGGTAACCGTGCTCATACACGGAGAAAGCGGCACCGGGAAAGAGCTTGTTGCACGGGCACTCCATTATAACAGCACGCGGAAGAGCGGTCCTTTCACCGCGATAAACTGCGCGGCCATTCCGGAAAGTCTTATCGAAAGCGAGTTGTTCGGCTATGAGGCGGGGGCATTTACCGGCGCAACGCACCGGAAAATCGGCCTCTTTGAAGCGTCCAACAAGGGCACCCTTTTTCTTGATGAGATCGGCGATTTGCCCCCGCTCATGCAGACAAAGATTCTTCGCGTATTGCAGGACAAAGAGGTGCGCCGTGTCGGCGGCAAGGACAGCCTGAAAGTCGACGTGCGTATTGTTACAGCGACGAATCGTGACCTCGAAAAAGATGTTCCTGCCGGCAGATTCCGCGAAGACCTTTATTACCGTCTTCGCGTGGTGACACTTGCCCTTCCGCCGCTGCGGGACCGCAAGGAAGACATTCCGGCACTTGCCGTATTCTTCGTCGATAAGTACAACAAGGAATTCGGCAAGCGCATAAAAGGAATAGCTGACAACGCACTGAAGGCAATGCTCGACTACCATTGGCCTGGGAACATCAGGCAGCTTGAAGCGATTATCGAACGCGCAGTATTGATGACAGACTCCGATACCGTTCAGCTGAAAGATATCAGGGATGAATTGCGTGTCAGGAGCGAAAAGGGCCTTCTCGATATGGATCTGCCGGATGAAGGAATCAATTTCGAGGAGATGGAGCGGGAACTCCTGAAGAAGGCCATGGTGAAATCCAATAATGTAGCGGCCAAGGCCGCCCGACTCCTCGGTATGAGCTATAAGACATTCTGGTACCGCATTGAGAAGTTTGGAATCAATGCTGACTCCTCAAAAGAGGACAAACATCCTGAAAAAAGGTAGCTCCCCCGCCATCCACCGGCATGCTATCTTTAATAAATGTCTTAATGTAAGCCAATTTTTCGAAGTGGCATGAAGTTTGCTTATTTTAATCGTGCTAATATTTTGGGGCAAGCACACATTCCAAAAATAAAGGAGGTGAATACCACAATGAAAAAGATTATCGCTCTGTTCGTGGCAATGCTTTTTGCTCTCTCCGTCACCGCGGCTTTCGCAGCTGACGCAGCGAAACCGGCAACTCCGGCAACTCCGGCAAAGGCTGACGAGAAGAAGGCTGAGCCGAAGAAAGACATGAAGGCCGACGAAATGAAGGCTGAAAAGAAAGCCAAGGCTGACAAAAAGAAGGCTGAAAAGAAAGCCAAGGCTGACAAAAAGAAGGCTGAGGAGAAGAAAGACGCTCCGAAGGCTGAACCGAAGAAAGACATGAAGGCCGACGAAAAGAAGGCTGAGCCGGCAAAGAAGTAATACTGTTTTTCTGCTAGGTGTTATGCGAGAGGGCAGATGTAGCCATCTGCCCTCTCTTCATATGAACTTTTCGTACGGAGGAATCTGATGAGGAAAATAGTTCTGCTCGCATGTTCCCTCTTCATTGCCCTGATCCTGACAACAGGCGCTTATGCAAAAGAGAAGCCAAGGGTCATACAGAGGACAGGCGAAGTGGTTACCATAGACGTTGCCGCAAAGTCGATGACCGTAAAGCATAAGACCGATACGATAATCATTACGCTTACTGACACAACGCTTGTAAAGATGAACCGGGATCGCAAGACAGCAGCCGACATCCAAATCGGAGACCGCGTCACCGTTTGGTTCTTTGAAAAGGATAAAACCGCCCGCAGCATCGATATTAAACCGGCAGTCGTCGCGCCCGCACAAAAATAATCTGCTGCATCCGGAGCGCTACAGGCATGACCTGCAGCGCTTTTTGACCCGCCTGTTCTTTATACGTTAAAATAATATTTATTTTTCAGCCTGTTGAAAAGAATACACCATTCAGAATACAGATGGACTAAGGAGATGCTCAATGATTGATGTACAGCTCGCTGATCGAGTAAAAAATCTTCCGCCGTATCTTTTCGCGGCAATCGACAAGATGAAAGATGAATCACTTGCCAAAGGCGTTGACCTCATCAATTTAAGCATCGGAGATCCGGACGTGCCGACCCCGAAGCATATTGTCGAGGCGATGCAGGCAGCGGTGACCAAGGCAGAGCATCATCAGTACCCGTCGTATGAGGGGATGCCGGCTTACCGCACTGCGGTCGCTGACTGGTATAAAGTCCGCTTTAATGTAGCCGTTGACCCAAGGTCCGAAGTGCTTTCGCTTATCGGGTCCAAGGAAGGAATCGGTCATGTTCCGCTCGCCTTCGTAAACCCCGGCGATGTGGTGCTCGTTCCATCACCCGGCTACCCGGTCTATCCGGTCGGAACACTATTTGCCGGTGGTAAAGCCCATCTTATGCCGCTTCTGGAAGAAAACAACTACCTGCCGGACTTCAAGGCGATTCCACTGGATGTTTTAAAGCGTACAAAGCTCATGTTTCTCAACTATCCGAACAATCCCACCTCGGCAGGAGCGCCGAAGTCGTTCTATGAAGAGGCAATCGCCCTCGCAAAGAAGCACAACATCATCATCTGCCACGACGCCGCCTATTCCGAAGTTTATTTCGACGGCGAAAAGCCGATGAGCTTCCTCGAAGTCGAGGGAGCAACAGAGATCGGCATAGAGTTTCACTCTCTGTCAAAAACATACAACATGACCGGTTGGAGAATCGGGTTTGCAGTCGGCAACGCACACGTTCTTGCCGGACTCGGCAAAATCAAGTCGAACCTTGACTCCGGAGTGTTCCAGGCAATTCAGGAAGCTTCGATTGCGGCATTGAAGACAGATGATACGGTTCTGGCGGATCTTAGAAATATATTCCAAAAGCGCCGCGATGTTATGTATGAAGGCTTGACCAGCCTCGGGCTGAAGGTGCAAAAACCGAAAGCAACCTTCTACCTGTGGGCAAAAGTGCCGCAAGGCTACAGCTCTTCCGGCTTTGTCGCTCATCTGCTCAATAATGCCGGAGTACTCGGCACCCCCGGCGTCGGCTTCGGGGCCCCGGGAGAAGGCTATATCCGCTTTGCCCTGACCAAGCCGTCAGAGCGCATCAAAGAGGCAGTAGAGCGCATTAAAAGAATTCTGTAAATGGCGACGACCTGCATCGGCATCGGCTCGAATCTCGGCGACCGTGAGGCGCACTGCCGGGAAGCAATCGCCCGCATGGAACAGGCTGACTGCCGAATACTGAAGGTATCGACATTTATTGAAACCGAACCGTGGGGGCTGAGCGATCAGCCCCTTTTTTTAAACGGTGCTCTCACCATGGCGACCAGCATGACCCCTGAGGCTCTCTTCTCACTGCTGAAAGTCATCGAAAAGACTATGGGAAGGCAGGAAACGGTTCCGTGGGGGCCCCGCATCATTGACCTTGATATTCTTCTCTACGATGATCTCATCGTGTATTCAGCATCATTGACCATTCCCCATCCATGCCTTCACGAACGACTTTTTGCATTGCAGCCCCTTGCTGAGATAGCTCCGAATGCGCGCCACCCTGTTTTCAAGAAAACAATTCGCGCATTATTGGAGGGGGTGCAACGGGCATGACGTCTTTCACGGTAAAAAGCAGGCTCCGCAATGAAATGATCGACATCACCGATAAGGTTGCCCGGGAGGTGAGGCAGGCAGGCG
Organism: Dissulfurispiraceae bacterium; assembly: GCA_035477855.1. GTDB lineage: Bacteria > Nitrospirota > Thermodesulfovibrionia > Thermodesulfovibrionales > Dissulfurispiraceae > JAAYUK01. The sequence continues at coordinate 6,438 of DATIKF010000001.1, read as the reverse complement.
TGCAATCGGGAGTCTGTTATGTATATGTCCCCCACACCACCGCCGCAGTAACCGTAAACGAAAACGCCGATCCTGATGTTCCTCAGGACATTCTGTCCACGCTCTCACGAGCTTTCCCCGAGCACGGGGATTATCGCCACGGCGAAGGCAATTCCGATGCGCATATCAAGACGTCACTGGTCGGCAGTTCAGTCATAGTACTGATCGAAAACGGCCGCCCTGTTCTCGGAACCTGGCAGTCCGTTTTTTTCTGCGAATTTGACGGCCCACGGACCAGAAAAGTCCACTGCAAAGTCATAAGCTCATAACGTCCCACAGACCGCAGTTGTCTGAAATGCATTAAATCCATTAAACTTATTAAATTATGCTGTATCGTCTCAGGAGGCCCGCTAATGCAGAGTATGAAACACGTCGAGCCGGTCAGGCTCACCGCACAGTCCCGATTCACGTTCCGCTGCTATAAAGGCATCGACTGTTTCACCAAGTGCTGCAACAACATCGACATTATGCTGACGCCGTACGACATCATCCGCATGAAAAAACGCCTCGGCATCTCGTCCGGCGAATTTCTGAATGATTACACATACATAGAAATTGAGGAGAAATCTGCCTATCCGTTTGTCCACCTCCGCATGAAAGAAGAACCCGGCATGCCGTGCCGGTTTGTCTCGCCTGACGGCTGCATCATCTATGACGACCGCCCCGCAAACTGCCGTTATTATGCAGTGGGGCAGGCATCGCTCCGCAAGCAGGATGACAAGGACTCCCCGCCGTATACGGAGGAATTCTATTTTCTCATTAAAGAGCCTCACTGCCTTGGCCATCAGGAAGATCGCGAACTCACTATCGCTGAATGGCGCGAAGAACAGGGTGTCGACCTGTTTGACGATATGAACCGGGGATGGAAGGATCTGCTTTTCCGTCGCAACATTCCCGGGGCGAAACTTGACGACAAAAAACAGAAACTTTTCTATATGGCGTGTTACGATGTTGACCGGTTCCGTCGCTTTATAATTGAGAGCGGGTTCCTCGACCTTTTTGTAGTTGCGCCTACTAAACTGGAGCGCATGAAGACTGACGATATCGAGATGATGCAGTTCGGCTGTGACTATATAAAGTACACTCTCGGCATGGAAGAAACTCTGAAGACCGTGCCAAAGTAGCGGGAAAAATGTCTACCGTACTTGTCGTCAAGAAAAACGGCATCATCGTAATAGCGGCAGATACGCTCACCAAGTCCGGCGGTTCGATCGAGTCCGCCGGCTATGTCGTCAATCACGAAAAGATCCTGCCGGCGCACCACAGCTTTATTGCACTCGCCGGACCGACTGCGCTGAAGCTTATCCTGAAAAACTACTTCGCAACCACAAAAAATAAAATCCGGCTGGACAGCGTTAATACTATTCTGGCAACGTGGCTTCAAATGCATGAAGTGCTGAAGACCCAATACTATATGAATGCCGCCGGCGACTCAACCGACTCCTTTGAAACCTCCCAGGCCGATGCCGTTATAGCGAACAAGCACGGCATATTCGGCGTCAGCTCACATCGGGCAGTGCAGGAGTTTTCAAAATTTTACTCATATGGGCAAGGGAGTGAGTACGCCATGGGAGCCATGTTTGCGGTCTACGACGACCCACCCAGGACTGCTGAGGAGATCGCCCGCATGGGCATAGCAGCTGCAGCTGAATTCGACGTCAGCACCGGTCTGCCGATGACAGTGATGAAAATCAGACAGGCAAAACACTCCTCATAAGCAACGACTCATCAGCCTGAAATGCTTTGAAGCTGCTATGCTATTGCCTCGCCTCCGTTTTTTCCGCTGAAGCAGGCTTACTTCTTTCCATCCTTACTTCTTTCCATCCTTACTTCTTTCCGCTGCGTTCGCCGCCCCTGCTGAAGGCAACCCCGCATCCGGCAGTCTGCACTGCATCGACAGTCGCCGGCAGCACATTCCGTTTTTTTGCCGAAAAAGTATCGTCTTCAGCATAGCCCGCGTCGCTGCGCACCATCATTTCCTTTGCCGATGACAGTTCCGGATTGCGACGATTCGGGAGCTGCGCGAACGCACTCGTAAAAAAATTCTTGCAAAACCCTCTTTCGTTCATTAGAATAATTTATTCTGATTATTAATGAGAACAATGACAAAGGGGAGGTTTGTATGATGAAGCGGCTGTTGGTATCTTTGGCGTGTCTTGTTTTAGTTTTCACCCTGACCGGCTTGGCGGAGGCGAAAAAAACCCATATCAAGTGGGGCGCGACAAGCGTCCGCTCGGGTCTCTATGCGAACACCGTCCAGATGGCGAGCATCGTCAACAAGGCGTATCCGGGCGAAATCGAGGTTACGGTCGTTGAAACCGGCGGCTTTTTGGAAAACCTGACGCGCGTCGGCAAGAGAACGATTCAGGTCGGTCCGGCGGATGCCTCTGCCGCGTATGCGAATTACGAGGGGATCATTGATTACAAGGGCAAAGCGAATAAAGACCTTCGCGCCCTCTGGGGCGGATATGTGACGCCCATCCATATCGTCACGACAAAAAAGAGCGGGGCCGACTCGCTCCAGAAGCTGAACGGCCTTCCGTTCGCGATGAACCCCGGCACGACCTCAGGTCGCGCAATCGAGCTTTTTTTCGATGCCAACGGGATTAAGCCGGAATATAAAATGATGGGCATCGGCGCGAGCGTTGACGCGCTGAAGTCGGGGGTCGCGCAGGGCTGGTTCAAGGCGGGATTTAAAGACTCTGCTATTCTTGATCTTGAATCCGCAATGGAGGTGAATATCCTTCCCATCACGCAGAAAATGGTGGCTACCGCGAATCAGAAATATCCCGGACAGGCAAAGAGCATGATGATTCCGTCCGGTCTTTTCAAGGCGGTCAAAAAAGACGAGTTAAGTTTTGCATATGTTGTTTCGGATTTCATCCACAAAGACGTTTCTGAAGACGTCGCGTACAAGATTGTGAAGGCTGTCCATGAAAAGCGGAAAGATCTCGTCGGCAACCTCGCCACTCTGCGCGAGGGCAACTTCGATGACCTGCATGGAAATGCGGTTAAGTATTTGAACGTGCCGCTTCACCCCGGCGCAGTGAAGTTTTACCGGGAAGTGCTGAAGGTGAAGGTTCCGGATCACCTCTTGCCGCCCGAAATGAAGAAACGCTAATTGGAGGTATGTCATGAAACGTCTCGTCTGTCTTGTCTTTGCCATTATCATTGCTTCCAGCTTTATTGCCTGGGCTGATGCGCCTGCCGTGACTGTAACGCCGCCTTCAGGTCAGCCAGGGGCTGAACTGAAGATAACAGGAAAGGGCTTCAAGGCGGGTGAGGAGGTAGATATCATCCTCACGCTCGACCCAGACACCAGAGTGGGATTGGGAACCGAAAAGGTAGACATGGTCGCAGCGGATGCAACGGGAGCTTTTGACGTGAAGTCCGCTTTCCCCGCCTTCGCGAAGCCGGGGAAATATCAAGTTGCCGTGCATGGCGCAAAGGGATCGCACGTCGAGACATCCATCGAAGTGCTGCCGAAACAAAAATAACGAAAGGAACCCTTAATGCATTATGAGGCAGTTTAAAGGCTTTTGGTATGCTGTCAGCGGTGTTCTTGCTGCAGCGTGGGGAATTTTTCTTGTTTATACTGCCCTGACGGTAGCGCTTCATCCGCTCCTTCAGGGCGGTATTTCGCTCAGCTTCGGATTGGCGCTCGTCTTTTTGGCTTACCCGATGTCGAAGAAAACCTCGAGCGGGGAGCTTCCCGAACACGGATCCGTTGCAAAATTCCTGATATTCGGCTCCAGGCACTCCCCTTCACTTCTGGATTTTCTGATGATTGCGCTGAGCCTCGTCCCCTGTTTCTATATCATGATTTATTGGGAACAGATCGTCCGCAATCCCGGCGAGTTTGAAACGTACCAGCTTGCTCTTGGAGCCATCCTGGTCTTCGGTCTTCTTGAAGGCACCCGCCGCTCTCTCGGCATCATGATACCGCTTGTCGTCGCAATGTTCGTCGCTTACGCATATCTCGGTCCTCTGATTCCAGGGAAGTTTAGTCACGGAGGGTTCGGCACCGAGGAACTGCTCTATCAGCTCTATCTCATGACCGAGGGAATCTGGGGACTTCTGACCGACATGACGAGCCGGATTATCGCCCCGTTTGTCATCTTCGGACCGGTACTCTTCGCAACTGGCGTCGGCAAGGTGTTCATGGATATTGCTCAGGCGTGGGGCGGGCGCATGCGCGGCGGCGCCGGTCATGTGGCCGTCATCGCAAGTTCTTTTTTCGGCATGCTTTCGGGATCTTCGGTCGCCAACGTCGCCACGACCGGTTCTTTCACGATTCCGACGATGAAAAGGCTCGGCTTTCCCAGGGAGCTTGCGGCGGGCGTCGAGGCTTCAGCATCGTCCGGAGGCCAGATCATGCCGCCCATCATGGGTGCCGGCTGTTTCATCATGGCGGAATTCCTGAACATCCCCTATACAGACATCATGATTGCAGGAATTATCCCGGCGGTCGTTTATTTTGTCGGCATCTCGGCCGGCGTGTGGATAGAGGCCGGGCGCTATGGCATGGGCAGGCTTCCGAAAGAACTCATCCCGTCGCTCAGAAAGACATTAAGCCCCCGGGCGCTCCTGAATTTCATCCTGCCGATCGGAACACTCACAGCGCTTCTGTTTGCTTTTTTACCGCCGCAGGTCTGTGCCTCATGGTCTCTCATCGTCTCAATTGTAACATTTCTCCTCATTGGCGGCCCGCTTGATCGCCGCTCGATTATTGAGCGCGCGAAAGCGATTTGGAAAGGCTATTTATCGGGCATTATGACGGCGCTGGCGTGGCTTATGGTGATGATGAGCTGCGTTCAGGTCGCGGTAACAATTATCTCACTGACCGGCTTCGGCGTAAAGGTATCTGAGATGATCGTCAGCCTTGCCGGCCAGAGTGTCTGGCTTGCCTTGATTGCCGCGATGCTTACGTCCATAATTCTCGGCATGGGCATGACGACGACCGCGGCGTATGTTATCGCAGCTGCAGTGCTTGTGCCGGCAATGCAGGGCATGGGCTTTGATCCGCTCGCCAGCCATCTCTTCATATTCTATTTCGCTATCAAGTCCGGGCTCACGCCTCCGGTCTGCATTGCGGTATTCACCGCATCTGCAATTGCCGGCGGCAGCTGGCTCCGGGCTGCGTGGGACTCGATGCGACTCGGCATCGGCGGCTACATCATACCCTTTTATTTCCTGTTTTCACCGCAGTTTCTCATGAAGGGCGGTTTTTTCGAGATCGCGTTTCTGATTGTCGGAGCAGTCGCTGCAATGTTCGCAATCGAGGCAGGCGTAATGGGGTTTTTCAAAAAGCCGTCTACCCCGCTTGAGCGAGTCCTCTATCTGGTCGGCGGACTCATAATGATGCTGCCGGGTTACTATACGTTCATCGGCCTTGGTATTTTCGGACTCGGCCTGCTTTGTGAACGCTACAGCCCTCCTATTCCGATCATCGGACGGAGACCCTTGCTCGCTCAGACTCATAGTTGAATCGATGGTCAGGCCGTGCGGGTAAAACCGTGCGGCCCGGCTGGCCCCCTTTGTCGTTTCAAACCATGCAGATGTTTTCCTGAACACTGCGGGCAGCCAACAGACACTCCTTGCCGAATATGCGGCGTCATCTCGTCAATAAAACTCGCCGAAAAAACGACCGCCATCTCAGGTGTATGGAAAAGGCTTTATTCCCTGGCTGCCTTCAACTGACCGCAAGCCGCAAGGATATCCTGACCTTTGCTCTTCCTGACCAGTACAGTCATATATTTGCCGGCAAGTCGCTCCTGAAACGCCAGCACCCGTTCGTCGTCAGGCCGCTCAAACGGAGCGCCGGGGAATGGGTTGAAAGGGATCAGATTGACCTTTGCCGGTATGCCGCGGAGCAGTTCATCCAGCCTTTTCGCATCTTCGGGCGTATCATTTACGTCCTTCAGCAGCACATATTCAAAAGTTATCCTCCTGCGCGGCGGGAGCGGGAAGGTGCGACACGCGGCGAGGAGCTCCCTCAGCGGATACGTCCTGTTAATCGGCATCACCCGGTCGCGCACACTGTTCGTCGTAGCGTTCAATGATATGGCCAGATTCACCATCGGCGCACGCTTCGGCAATTTAGGAATTTTCGGCACAACGCCGGCAGTTGAAAGAGTGATCCGGCGGGGAGATAGGTGCATCCAGTCAGTCATGCGCCAGAGCGCTTCAGCGACATTCTCGAAGTTCATCAGCGGCTCACCCATGCCCATCAGAACGATATTGGTGATGGATCTCGGCGCAACAAGGCGGGCAGCGGATATGACCTGGTCGACCACTTCATGCGGTTCGAGGTTCCGCTTCAGGCCAAGGGTGCCGGTAAGGCAGAACGCGCACCTCAGCGCACAGCCGACCTGCGATGAAATGCAGAGCGTCAGGCGG